>JAFZZR010000120.1 GCA_017615635.1 Lentisphaeria bacterium | reverse complement strand
TTCATCAATCTGTGCGCAGGAGACCGCAATTCATCCAGCAGACGATTTTCCTCTTCTTTGGTAAATGCCTGACGTCGGACAACCGTATCTTGTTCCTCTCGTTTGCTGCGGAACAGGGACTTGGCAGCGAACGGATTTTCTCTCCCGAGATATTCTTTGAGCACGGAAATCACTTTCCGAATCCGTTTGAGTTTGCGGTTGTGAGTATGGACGGAAAGCGGTTGACTTCTGAGGTAGTCGGCAAATTCCGCTGCGACTGTCGGTGTAATCTCTTTAACCAGAGAAATAGTTGTATGCGGGATCCGTCTTTTCCGTTCTTCGCCGGTGGCCGTTCGTGTGGCAAAATCGACAAATTCCAGATAACTGGACTTGTAACTGAGCCGTTCATGCACGGTGTGCGGCGTTGCCCGATCCGGATGGCGGGAATATATGTCCCATGAATCGACCAGCGCCAAATCCGTCACCTGCTTGGCAAAACCGCGGGCTTCGCTGACATGAGCCGCGACAACTTCAGCGGTCCTTGCCTGAGTGATCGGAACCAGATCGGCGACCTTTTTCAAGGCTTCGTGATAGTCTTTTGTCTGGAGGGAGATTTCCGTTCTTCTGCCGTTGACCTGGCAGCGATAGGCGAAGCATCCGTTGACGCCTCTTCTTCTGATGGAACCTGCAGCAAGTTTCACCGGTGCGACCTTCTTTTCTCTTGACATCTGAAACCTCTGTTTGAGAAAAAACAGGATACGCTACGATATAACACGCAAAAACACCTTTTTCCTGTCAAAGTGGGGCAAAATGGGGCAAATTTACGATTTTTGAGGCAGAATTTGGTGCGCAGCGAGGGACTTGAACCCTCACGCCTTGCGGCACAGGATCCTAAGTCCTGCGTGTCTGCCATTTCACCAGCTGCGCGGATGTTCTTTTCCCCCTCCGGAAAAGACGCGGATAATATACCATGGAGGTCTGCGGTTTTCAAAGTCCGATGGAGAAAAAGCGGAGAAAATCGCGATGTCCGTTTGAAAGAGCCGGAAGGGCAGGGTATAGTAGATGCCGGTGTTTCTTTGAACTCAACTTTTTGCATAGACAGGAATATCTCATGGCTCTCTTCGAATCTCACTTCTTTTCGGAATCACTCGGCATGTGCGTTTCGGCCAATATCGTTCTGCCGCAGACCACCCGTTCCCAGATCGGACTCAAGGGCGTCGGCTCCCCGGACGGATGCCCCGTTCTCTATCTGCTGCACGGTCTCTCCGACGACCACACCATCTGGCTGCGCCGTACCTCGGTGGAGCGTTACGCCGCCCAGTACGGGATCGCCGTGGTCATGCCCAACGTGCACCGGAGTTATTACAGCGACACGGCGGGCGGACTGCGTTACTGGGAATACGTTTCCCGGGAACTTCCCGAATTCATCGGCTCCACGTTCCGCGTATCGCAGAAGCCGGAGGATACCTATGCGGCCGGGCTCTCCATGGGCGGGTTCGGCGCCATGAAGCTGGCCCTGAACTGTCCCGAACGCTTTGCCGCGGCCGGCGGATTCTCCAGCGCCATCGGACCCTGCGAACTGGCCGCCCACATTCCCGAGCGAAAAAAGGAATTCGACAGCATTTTCGGTTCTCTGGACAATGTTCCGGGAAGCATCAACGATCTCTTTGCCGTTGCGGAGAAGGCCGTGCAGGAGAAAAAGGTGCTGCCCCGGCTGTATCTGGAATGCGGCACGGAAGATTTTCTCTGGAACGAAAACGTGCGGTTCAAGGAACATCTTGAAAAGCTGAAAATCCCCTTCACCTGGAAAGAGAGACCCGGGACGCACGGATGGGATTTCTGGGATGTCTGCATCCAGAACTTTCTCCGTTTCGCCTTCCGCGACCGCTGAAGGGGGACGATGTCCCGTCCGAAGCGTTTTCGGCGGACGCGGTTTCTTTTTTTCACCGGCGCTTCGTCGGAATACTTGATTTTTCCCGGATAGCGGTTAAGTTACACGGATACGAAATCAGGATGGACACCATGCTTTGTCAGATATGCAAAAAGAATCCCGCCACCGTGCATGTGCAGGAGATCGTCAACGGCGAGAAACGGATCATGCACTTCTGCGCCGAATGCGCGGAGAAGAAGTCCATGCTCGAACCGTTTCTCAAGGGCATGACTCTGGCCGGGCTTCTCCAGAAAATCAGTGAAATGGAGAAGGAAGGCGCGGACGAACCGGGCAAACCGGAGAATCCGCCCCCGGACTCCGGCGAGGATACCGCGCAGAAGACGGTCTGTCCGGATTGTTCCTGGTCTCTCGAACAGCTGAAAAAGACCGGACGCATGGGCTGTCCGTCCTGCTACGCGGTCTTTCTTCCCTATCTTCGCAAGGAGCTTGCCGGGGTCCATCGGGGCCTTCATTTCTGCGGACGGGATCCGGAACGGGAAGGCGGCGCCAGGAAGAAAACGGGACAGGCGCCGGACTCGGCGGCCCGGATACGGGAACGGATCGCCACGCTGAAGAAGGACATGGCGGAAAGCATACGCCGTGAGGAATATGAGCTTGCGGCGGATCTGCGGGATCAGATCGGTGCTCTGGAGCGTTCCCTTTCGGAAAAGGAGCGTGCCTGATGGACTCCTCCGATGAGATCATCCGCCGTATTCTGGAGCGGCCCGTTTCCTGGCTTCCGCTCCGCCCGTCTCCGGGCATGATCGTCATCAGCTGCCGGATCCGGCTGGCCCGCAATGTGGGGAATTATCCGTTTCCCCTGAACGCAGCTCCGGCCGTCCGGGGCAAAGTGAGCCGGATGTTCCGGGAGGCGCTGGGCCGGATGAAGCAGAGCGGCGAATGGGATTTTCTCGACATGGAGCCGCTGGATGACTTTGCCGTGGCGCTTCTTTTCGAACGGAAACTCATCAGCCGGGAATTCCGGAACCGCGCGGCCGGACGGGCTCTGGCGGTTTCTCCCGATCCGCATCTTTCGGTCATGGTGAATGAAGAAGATCACCTGCGTCTCCAGTATTGCCGGCCCGGCGGACATCTCCGGGAAGTCTGGCGCAGGATCTCCCGTTTTTCAAACGCCCTGGAAAGTGAACTTCCCTGCGCGTTTCTGCCCGGACTCGGATACGCCACCAGCTGCCCGACGAATCTGGGGACCGGACTTCGCGCCTCGGTCATGATGCATCTGCCCGCGCTGACCATTCAGGACCGGATCAAACAGGTTCTTACGTCGCTGGGCGCCATGGGGCTTACAGCCCGCGGACTGTACGGGGAGGGCAGCGAGATCCTCGGGAATCTGTACCAGATCTCGAATCAGACCACGCTGGGCGAAACCGAGGAGACTGTCATCGGCCGTCTGGAGGAGACGACGTCTCTCATTGCGGAGCAGGAGTCCGAAGCGAGAAAGTTCCTGATGGCCGAGCGGCCCGCGTTCCTGATGAATGTCTGCGCCCGGGCCTATGCGATCCTCAAACATTCCTGCCTCATGGGCTCCCAGGAGGCATTGAATCTTCTCAGTCTCCTGCGGCTGGGCGTCGACTGCGGGCTCTTCCCCTCCGTCCGGATCTTCGATGTCAACCGCATGATGCTTCTGGTCCAGCCCGCCCATCTGATCCGGCTGGCCGGACATGATCTTTCGCCGGAGGAGCGGGGGATCTTCCGCGCCACCATGCTCCGGAAAATGCTGGGTAACGATGCGGAACCGCCGCCGCCCGCCGGTTCGACGGGCCGAAATCCGGAGTCCTGAAGCCGATGTTTTCCATTGCCGCCAGTTCCCTTGCCGTGCTGGAGATGGTTTTCATCTTCGTGGTGCTGCTTCTGCTGCACGGATTGCGGAAATTCATCGGATCCGCCGGATTTTATTCGGCTCTCGGGCTCCTTTTCGTCTTTTCGCAGCTGGCCGGAGCGGCGGACCTGAAGATCGCGACGGGGGTCCCCGGTTTCAACTTCAATATCTCCTCCGGAGTCCTCATGCTTCCCTGTCTTACCGCCATCATGGTCATTTACATCACGGACGGCACGCTGGAAGCCCAGAGGCTCATCATGGCCTTCATTGCGGCGCTGGGGATCTATTCCTATCTGGCCAGCGTCACCGTGACGCAGATCGCCTGGGACGGTGCGGAGGGCGGCATCCCCGACATGCTCTCCTCGCTCTTCCGCGAAGGCATTCACACCATGTCCGCCAACGTGGTTTCCTTTGCGCTGGATCTCTTTCTCCTGCCCATCATCTACCAGCGGCTGCGCAACTGGGGATGCCGTCTCTTTTTCTGCGTCACGGGCGCTCTTTTCATCGGGCAGGCGCTGGACAGCCTTCTCTACTCCTCCATCTGCTACTGGGGGCGGAGCGGCTGGATCACCGAATTCGGCTTTTCCTATTTGTCCCGTGCGCTCTCCATCCTCATCCTCGCCTGGATCGCCAGCTTCTATCTCTCCCGTCTCAAGACGGAAGAACCGGGCACGGGCGGACGCGGCACGCTGGATATCCTGGTCTCCTTCTTCGGCGGTCCCGGACGGGCGCGGGCTCTCGAACACGATCTCCGGGAGAGTGAAGAGCGGTACCGTCTCCTTTTCCGGGGCGCCGCGGATATGATCGTTTCCATGGATCGCGAGGGCACGATCTTCGACGCCAATGCCGCGGCCGTCCGCCTGACGGGATTGAAGCCCGAGGAGGAGAGGGGATCGATCACGATCCAGAAACTCTCCGATGTGTCCGAGGCCTTCCTCCGGTCCGTTCCCGAAGCCGGAAACGATCCGGACGCCGGCTCGGCGGAGATCCGCCCCGCCCGGATCTGTTCCGCCGTCATGACCCGCACGGGACGGGAGGCGGAACTCTCGTTTTCGCCGGTGGATATCGCAGGCAATCCCATGCTCATCGTTTTCGGACGGGACGTGACGGAGCGGAAGAAGCTCGACCGGGAACGCGAGGAGTGGCAGGAAAAGATCGCCCATCGGCAGCGGGTGGAATCCATCGGCCGTCTGGCCGGGGGGATCGCTCACGACTTCAACAATTTCCTCCATGCCATGCAGGGACATCTGGATATCATCCGCTACATGCATCCCGTGGACGATCCGGACGTGGAACGGCATCTGGCCCGCATCGACTCCATCACGGACAAAGCCTCGCACCTGACGAAGCAGCTTCTGGGCTTTGCCCGGCGCGGAAACTACAACGAATCCGAGATCGAGCTTACCTCGTTCCTCCGGTCCGCCTTCGATCTTTTCCTCCCGGGAACCACCACGTGTCCCGTTTCGCTGGACTTCCGGCATCCGCGGGGTGAACTGTTTTTCGTACGCGGGGACGCCATTCAGCTGCAGCAGGCTGTCCTGAACATCCTCTTCAATGCGCGCGACGCCATGAAGGATCTGCCCGAAAACGAGCGTATCCTCACCGTCTCCATCTCCCGCACCGTCGACCTCTCCCGGCTCCATCCCCCCGCCGACGCCGCCCTTGCAGCCGGAAAATCCTGGGCCGTCATCCGGATCCGCGATGCCGGGCCCGGCATCGGTCCCGCAGTCATGAGCCGGATCTTCGAACCCTATTTCACCACAAAGCCCGTGGGGGAGGGGACGGGCATGGGGTTGCCCATGGCCTACGGAATTCTCCTCTCTCACAAGGGCTGGCTGGAAGCGGGGAACGATCCGGAAGGCGGCGCCGTCTTCACCCTGGTCATTCCGGAACGGAACGTCGTCGATCCGGATTCGGAGAAAAAATGATCCGGCCCGGACTGGCGGAGCAAAATCATATACGGATATTTCTGCCGCCCGATTGACCGATTACCCGCCCGGTGCTGTTCGTTCGATGCCGGGATCAGCGATTTTGACTGCTCTCCAATATCTCGGAAAGGCTTTTGGCTCCGCTGAAAAACTCGTCCTGTGTTTTCTTTTGCAAATTCTTTTTATCTCTCCTATCCAGTTCCCGGCGAAGAGCAGAATCATCCTCGAAAACCCGCTGACCAGGGACGGAATTGAAACGGTAGTTTATCGAGAGCTCCG
>JAFZZR010000119.1 GCA_017615635.1 Lentisphaeria bacterium | reverse complement strand
CGCAATCCGCAACGGATCAGGATGACCGTGTCGATGCCGATACTCTTCATGGACTGGAAATCGCGTTCCCATTCCCGTTCATCCCAGTTCTGATGAGGAATGTCGTAGCTGATCTCATCCAGAAATGTTCCGGTAATTTTCATTTCTTACCTCGTTTTTTTTCATTCGAACCAATTTCAAAAGTTTTGGCTCTTGTTTGTTAAAAAACTGTTTTTTACGCATCAAAACCATTTTTGATGCTTCGGATGCGACTTTTTCTTGAAAACGTCGCAAAAAATCATGTTTTTGAGCGTATCTCACCTTCCCGACTGTGTCGAGTTTTTCTGTTTATTCTTGTTTATCTTCACATCTATCTTATTCTGTTTCATACAATAATAGCACCGTTCCGTCAAATGTCAAGCGGATCACGTTTATCCGCCGTACTTCTCACAGAGGGATTTGATCTGGTCCGCCATCTTGTCCGCGAGGACAGAATCGGGCAAGACGAGGTCCGGAAGGCGGCAGAACGGGATCATTTCGACCGTGAACGGACCGGAATAACCGATCTTCCGGAACTCGTCGAACAGCTCTCCGTAGTTCAGAACGCCCTTGAAGAGATCGTCGCCGTATCCGTGAAGTCCGCCGGCGCAGTCGGACTCCTCGAAGTTTTTGAGGTGCACGGCCTTGATGGAATCTTTCAGAATGGCCGGATAATCCTGCGGACGGCCGTTGAGACAGGCGTTCCCCGCATCGAAGTACATCCCGACGTAGGGGGAATCGATCTGATCGAGGAAGAGTTTCCACTCCATGGGAGAGAGGAGGAAACGGTTCCAGACATTTTCAAGTCCGATATTCACGCCGATCCTTTCGGCTTCGGGCGCCAGTTCCCGCAGTGCTTCGAGGGCGTTGTCCCATACGGTCTTGTAGGGCAGCACGGGTCGTGCGGGATCCCAGGCCACTCTCGTGGCGCCCGGAACCACCAGAATCGTTTCGGCTCCGATCCATGAGGCGATGCGGAGATATTTCCGGACAAACGCCATGGCAGCCTTTTTTTCCTCGGGATCCGCGGCGGCAAGGCTGCAGTTCCATCCCGTGCCGGAGGCCAACGTGCGGAGCCCGATGCCGTGTTCCGCGGCGAAAGAGGCGATTTTCCGGCATTCCGACTCCGTTATATCGGGAGAAATGACGTCGCCGACCGTGAGTTCCACGCCGTCGAGTCCTTTCTTCGCCGCCCATTCGATGAACTCGAAGGGAGTCTTTTCTCCGCTGAATCCGCCGAATACCCAGTAATTCAAAGCCTTGTACATTTCTGTCTCCTCAGTATTGAACGATCTCGGATCTGCCGGAGCGGACGGAGGCCCGTTCCGCCGTCACGACATGGAAGGAATCGTAGATGGATTGAGGCGTCTGGTATTTATCCGGGACAATCCCGTTCCTGACGCAGTCGACAAAATAACGAAGTTCCACGTGCCATCCGGTAGTCGCCTCGACCTTCGGCGTTTCCACGGTCCCGTCGTTCCAATAGATTTTGAATCCTTCGGACATAAAACGGATTGTCGCCTTCTCGCAGATAACCTGGAAGGACATCTCGAAGGGCGTGGTCGCAGGTGCGCCCCAGCTGCCTTCCGATTCGATCATTGTCCCGTTTCCGTAGTCGTACACCGTGATGACGTGATCGATCCCGTTATTCCGGCTGACGATGGAGCGTCCGAAAGACGAAACGGCACGGGGCCGTCCCAGCAGATGGACAATGAAGTCGGTATCGTGGGTGTGCAGGTCCAGGATCGCGCCGCCGGACCGTTCGCCGTCCAGGAACCAGTCCTCCCAGTGGCCGCCGCCCACGGAGGGGGAGAGTCTGCGGAAGGTGGCGGAAAGAACGTTGCCGTATACGCCTCTTTTGAACTGGGTGAAAAGATAGTCGTACTCGGGCCATGCGCGGATGCAGAGACCGAAGTTGATGAACGTCTTCGCTGCGGACACGGCGTTCCGTATTTTGGCAAATTCCTCCTCGTTCCGGCAGAGCGGTTTTTCGGAAAAGACATGCTTCTCTGCGGCCAGTGCAGCCTCGATGAGATCCGCATGAAACTCCGTGGGAGTACAGATATCCACCATATCCACACGGGGATCGCGGATCAGGTCGAATCCGGAGTCGTACACCCGGATCCCGGTAAGGTCCAGAGGCTTCGTACTGTCCAGATTTCCCAGATTGGCGGAAACGCTGGAGATATCGCCTTTCCGCTTTGCTTCATCCACGTCGGCCAGCGCCACGATTTCCGCATCCGGGTTCGCCTTGTGGATCCCGAAGTGCGTGGTTCCCATGAATCCGAGTCCGATCAGCCCGATTCTGACTTTCTGCATTTACCGCTTTCCTCCATCGTGAAAAAATATTGCTGATTTCCGTTTTTATTATACTTGAAATTTCTGCTTTCGGCAATAGATTAAACGGCAATTATATGGACAATTCAGTAAAAGTGTGCATAAAAGAATAATGCACGGGAGATGAGTCATGGAGCATCCGTTTTCCCTCAACCTGATCCTTAAGGAGCAGGTTCAGAAGCTGCTGGACGATTTCGCCACGGTCATGCGCGTTCATATCGTTCTGTTCGGAAGCGATGGCTCCGTGCTGAAACGAGGACGAGAGGAGGGCTGTTCCGGGTATTGCAGCCTGATGCAGACAACGCTTTTTTCCACGAAGCACTGTTCGGAGCTGGACCGCAGGATGGAATCGACGTGTGCCCGGACGGGCCGATGCGAGAGTTATCTGTGTCATGCGGGACTTTGCGAGGCGGTGATGCCGATCCGGGCGCCGGGCGGACATCTGCTAGGGTATCTGATATTCGGTCAGTTCCGCACCATGGAAACTCTTCCGGATTTCCTGCGTGAAAAAAAGATCGGCCGCCGGATCCGGAATGAGGCAACGAAAAAATATTTCGAGCTGCCATACTATTCGGAGGAGGCGGTCCGGAATATCTCCGGTCTGCTGGAGCTGCTGGTGGATTACATCGTCCGATGCGAGCTTGTGACGCTGGGGGAAGACCCGGTCTATACGAGGCTGTGCGACTGGATCGAAAAGAATTTCCGTTCGAAAGTTACGGCATCTCAGGCGGCGAAGGCCATCGGGCGAAGCGTGTCGGGCATGACCCACGCCCTGCGTGCCGGCGGGCACAAGAGTTTTGTGGCCCTGCTGACGGAACGGCGTCTGACCTGTGCGGAGATGCTGCTTGCGGAAAATCCGGATATGACTCTTTCGGAAGTGGCCTCGCTCTCCGGTTTTCAGGATCCGTTTTACTTCTCCCGCGCATACCGGAAAAGCCGCGGATACACACCCGGTGAATACCGGGCAAGGCATCCGAAGAGAAGTCCGGAATCCGAACCGATGTAAATCTTCCCGACGGCCACGGCTCCCGTAATTACCGGGGGAATGAGGGACGAAGTCTCTTGATTTTCCCTTCGCGCAGGATTATATTAAGCATGAACATAAAACATGGTCCTTTTTACCATCAATCAGGAGATTTTCATCATGCCGTCCGGAATGATCCATCAGGCACAGCCGGTCTTCGCCGAAAAAGAACCCGCCCCGGAATCCTCTGATCTTCTCTGAAATCTCGTCTTTTTCGCCCGCTGAAGATTGTCGCCGGGCGACGCTATGAGATTCAATTCAGACAGAATGGCATTCCCCGGAATTTCGGGGAATTCTTTAGCCGCTTCTGCAACAATGTCGATCGTCCTGTAGAAATGGGCGTTGTTGGCCAGCCGCTTCTCCGCATTGCTTTCTTTGAGGCGCTTTTGGAGTTTGATCCTGATCGTGTCCCAGGACATCTTCTCCAGTTCCTTTCGGCTGTGATAGCCCTCATCGATCAAAAGGTCTTTGATCGATGAGGGCTATGCTGTCCGACACGGTCGCCCCCTTGTCCATCTCCGCATATTTGACATCCGGATGCAGTTTCTGCTTCAAGTCTTCCGCCGATTGTTCGATCTTTTTATTCAATGATGAAAAAGCCTCGTCCTGCCTCATCTGGAGCTGCCGCCGGCCAGAACAACGGCGGCCGTGTTGGATCGGTAATTGAGCTGGAGAGCTGCATCGAAAATGCGCTTGCGCGTGGCGGCAGAGGCGTGAGCGTACTTCTTCCTTCCCTGCACGGCGGAAGCGAGCTGGAAGTAAACCCCAGCCTTTTCAGCCACATCGTAAATCGTTGCGGACATATGAGACGGCTTTCGTGTTTGAGATTCTAATAGAGCGCTCTACTGATTACTTAACATCCGTTTTCCCATTTGTCAAATCAGAAACGAAAAAGTTTACGTATAATGCCCGATGCAGCCTGAAAATCATCTAAAAATACATTGTGCCGCCAGATGTGTGTCAATGGGCGTTTAATCTGGCCGGGAATGCAGGACGCAGTATAAAGACAAGTGGCGGTCAGCGATGGTGCCGAACCAAACAAGTGTTATTGTTATTTCAGCGGTGAATCTGGCTGGAGTTCGGATGGGAGATGTTCCAACTGGGTGGTGCCGAGAGAGGCGAGGCGCTTTCGCGAAGCATGTATGACTGAATGTACGAAGTCGCCCGTATTGCAGAATGGTAAAGGTTTCGAGACTCGAGCTCAAGATACCTCGGGTTCGTGACATGGGAGCGGTCCGTTCAGCTTCAGTCGTCAGCTTTCACTTCTTCGGTCTGCCAGTCGGCGATCTGTCCGGTCTGGGTATCGAAGCGGACGCCGTTCAGGAAGATCTTCTTTTTCGAGAGTTCGTACTGCTTGTAATACTCCTTCTCCTTGATCTGGGAGAGAGCGGAGTCATCATTGTCCAGTTTGAACTCGAAGATGAAAACGTATTTCTCCGTTTCGGCTACGGCATCGATGCGACCGTCGTTCGTTCGCGATTCCGCCTTGATGTAATATCCCAGTAGCCGGAACAGTGCAAAAAAGATGTTCTCGAAGTTGCTTTCGTCCTTGTGATGGACATCGTACGAAATCCCGGCGAAAAAAACTTCCATGGCCTTGCGGAGCTGCTTCACATTGCCGGTTTCCATGGCTTCCGTCAGCTGCTCACTGAAATTGACGACAAAATTGTCCGTTTTCCGGGTGTAGGCATTCACCAGAGTTGTGTTAAAAGAGAAACTGACTTCCCGGTTCGGAAAATCCAGCCAGTACCACAACATATTGTATTTTTTTACCATGGATTTGATAGTCAGATAGCCGGTCTGCAGCAGCAGCGTCAGAGGATCGATCTTATCGATTTCAAAAGCGTTGAACGCCATAGATGAAACTGGCTTTGAAAGCACATCGTCAAAATTGAATCTGGTCTTCTTGACCAGTTCCATTAGGAAAGACGGTGTTCCGGTTTCGAACCAGTAGTTCTTGAATTTTCCGCCCTGTTCAAAAAAACGGGCCAGAGAT
>JAFZZR010000118.1 GCA_017615635.1 Lentisphaeria bacterium | reverse complement strand
TGCCTTCGCTGCACGTGTTTGTGACTCTGGTGATGTGATGATCAATGAGTCGCCATTCTTGAAAAAAGAACGATATGCGGACCGAGTCTTTCTGCCGCCCCCTTGGGGCTTGAACGGATTTTTGCCTCATTTACCAGGGGATGAATCCCCTGGCTATAATCTTTCGCCCCGTTGGGGCTCGCCTGATACGAGAGGCTCAGTATTTCGGGAAGTATCAGCCCCAACGGGGCGGCAGAACACAGCCCGGGGTGAAATCCACGCAGTGGATGCAGCCCCGGGAATATGGATAAAAAAACAGACCGAGCCCCAACGGGGCGGCAGAAAGCCCCGGTCCGCAGATCATTCCTATTTCAAGAATGGCGACTGCCCGATCATCGCATCGCTGGGGCACAAACACGGCTTTTCAGTTCGCCCAGACACATCAGATTGAGCATAACGGCGGTGTAGAGTTCCGGCAGAACCGCGCCAGTTGCAAATGACGCGCCTTCCGGCAGTGACATGACCATGCCCTCCGGCACCAGGAATTTTTCCGCATAACCGCCGCCCAGCAGGACGCAGACCTTGTCGCCGACCTTCCAGCCGGCGGTCTCTCATTCACTTCTTTTCATTGACAGCAAGAGGATTACGGCGATTGACCAAGGGGAATGAGATCGGGGCATGGATGAGCGCGGACTGGTACGCACCGGTAATCATTTCCAACGATTCCAGCGCAGATTCCAGTCCGGCAGTCAGAGGTTCTTTCCCTTCGATCGCACGGAGCAGATTCCATGCAGCGCGGCGGTTGTTTTCCGCAAAATACAAATTGTAATACTGATCAGGGTTGATCCCGAGTGCCCTGTATTCCAGCGGCACAGCATCCGGAATCGGAGCGTCTTCAGGCGGTGTGACGACCTCGAAATGGGATTGGTCTTCCATCGGCACGGGGAAATCCCGGCAGATGCGCAAATCCCGGTGTCCCGTGTAGCGGATCGTCAGAATGCCTTTAGTGCCACAGACCGAGATCCCCAGCCGCTGGTCACCGCGCTCGATTACCTCCCGGCTTTCGAAGACGCCGTTCACCCGATTCGGAAAACGGTACAGGGAAAAAACTTCGTCGCCTCCGCAGGGCCCCAGGGGCTCGGTCGTGTGTAGCACATCTTTCACCGTCAGGGCATGTCCCTGGATGCGGATATCGGAATAAACCTGTTCCGGCATACCGAAAATCCAGGCTGCGGCATCCAGCACATGAGTGCCCAGCACCAGCATATCCTCTCCGCCGCCTCGCGTGTCTTCCTTGCCGCGCATATGACAGGTCAGGATCCGGCCGATCTCTCCCGCATGGATCATCCGCTTCATTTCGCGGAAAGTCGGGGCAAAACGAGCCAGATGAGCCATTTGAACGAGACAGTTTGTTTTTCGGGAGAGCGCCAGCAATTCGTCTGCCTGTTCGGGAGCCTCCGCCAGAGGTTTCTCGCAAAGCACATGGCAATGGTGATTCAGTGCAAATCGAATCTGTTCGTAATGTTCCCCCGGGAGACGCGAACACAACACCACGATATCCGGCTTTTCCTTCTCCATCATGGCGAAAAACGAATCGTACCGGCGCTGCGCTCCGGTGAGACGGAATGTTTTTTCCGATTCAGGATTGGAATCCGCCAGCGCAGCGACTTCCACGCCGGGAAGTCCGGTGAACGAATAATGGGTGAAGTGGCCGCCTTTGCGGCCGCCTCCGGTATCATGACTGATGCAGACCTTCAACATGACAGATCTCCGTTATTTCATTGCCGCCAGATAATCGTCCATCCGCTGGTTGTTCCGCCAAGGATAATCCCGCGGAGTGCGGCTGATCTCCATTTTCAGACCGTCATACAGCGGCATCATGTCGCTCTGTTTCATCCCCGTGGCCGCCAGGACTTTGCTGTTGTCCACTTCCCGGTCGAACAGACGGGCATATTCCAGCTGCCAGCGGGGTCTGGGATTATACGGATCCGGATTGAGAATCTTCAGATAATCCTCCTTGTCCACCCAAACGGCGTTTAGATTGCAGATGTCCTTGTAGTAATCGGCGATCTCCTGCCATGTGTGATGCTCAGCGCTGTTGACGTTGTAGGCTTCCCCGAGGGCACTGTCGCAGAAAAGCAATGCTCCGATCATTCTTCCCGCATCGCCGCCCCAGCTCAATGTTGCGGGCTTGTTTCTAGCCTGTTCCGGTACCACGACACGCTTGCCTGCAAAAGCCCGGCCCACGGTGTCCGCTGCTTCCAAAGTCACCAGCTGATACCGCAGATAACTGTACGTTGTGGCGGGCCGCACGATGGTCCAGTTTTTCCGCTTCATACTGAAAAGCAGGTTTTCGCCCCGAGCTTTGTACATGCAGTAATCATCCGAGTTCAGCAGAAGGGGATCCTTTGAGGTATCGATCAGACGCGGGGAGGTTTCCCGAACCGGTTTTTCCAGATTGTCATAAACCCGTCCGCTGGACAGAAAGACGTAATGGCCGGTATGGTCCAGCATCTGCGGCAGAACAGACGGAATGTCTGCGGTCCCGTATGTCAGAAAATCGACGATCGCATCGTAATTCTTCGCCAGATATTCCGTCCGGAGCTCGGGATCCTTGGCATTGCCCTGAATGTATTTTACGTTAGGATATTTGCTTTCTTCCGCATCCAGAGCCACGCCATCGACCTGACAGCCTTTTTCCGCCAGGAACGGGATCATGTATCGCGCCATGGCGCCCGTGGCGCCCAGGACCAGAACTCTTTCAGGTTTCATTCTTACCTCCTATGGGGATTGTTTTTTCCTGTCTGAAAGGCAATATAAGATGCCTTGGATACATTTTCCACCCCGGTAAGAACGTTTTTTTGAAAAAAACCTTGCAAATGATGCTTGCTTTTGAAAAAATTTAGATTATAATGTAAACGAATCAAAAATCCGGGAGAACCGACATGAAGATTCAGGAAATTGCGGCTTTGGCGGGCGTATCGACCGCGACGGTATCGAGAGTATTCAGCCATCATCCGAACATTCGGCCGGAAGTCCGGGAACAGGTTTTGAGCGTGGCTCGCCGCTTCGGTTACCGCCCCAGACTCTCCAGAAAACAGAGGAACATTGTAATCATCACACCGTACAAACGGATCTATCCTGCAACAGAATTTGTGGAAATGGTGACTTCGGAACTGATCCGGGAACTGGCGCTGAACCATTTCCGGATTGAGATTCTCCCCCACGACAATCTGGAACGGCTGGATGAAATCTCCTTCTGCGGCGCTATCGGGATCGGAATCGATCCCCCACAGGAATGGGATGAATGGTTTTCTCAGCCTCTGATCATCATCGATAAGATCCCGGACCGCAAAGTGCCGGGCGTAGTATATATCCATTCCGATGAGAAACAAGGCATGGAACTTGCAATCGGACATCTCGCAGAGCGAGGCTGCCGGAAAGCGGGTGCGATCCTTCACGGTGCGCCTGGCGTCGGGAATGTGGAGTACCGGAAAAAAGGTCTTCTCCGGGCCCTCCGAAAATATCAGTTGCCGTCCGAAGAATCCTTGGTGAAAATCTGTTCCCCGGAGACGTTCTTCGAGGAGATGGGGAAACTGCTGAAGGCCGGGATTGACGGGATTTTCTGCGGCGGCGGCAGCAATTTCGGCGGTATTGCGGCCTATTGTCTTTCTCTTTACGGGAAAAGAATTCCCGATGACATCCGCCTTGTTAGTTCAGAGCGCCAGCGGATTTCCCGGTACTGCATCCCTCCGCAGACAGCGATCTCACAGGACTATGCCGGAATGGCAAACATGACAATTCAGCGGATGAACAGCCTGATCCAGGGAGAAAATGTCCCCGTTGAAACGGTCCTCCCGTATGTTCTGATCGAGCGAGACAGTACCTGAACTGGAATCCGGTTTTCGGGGACTGGGAAAACGGTATAAGTTTTCCAGTATTCCGGAGTGGTCAGGTTTTTTTCCTTGATCGTCTGCATTCCCTTTGTCATTTTGGCAGGATCTCCATCTTCACAGATGAAAAAAAAAGAACTTCCCGACTCGGAGTGTCCCGACTGTATATACGACGCAGCAGCGGCCGCCGCATGGGTGAAGAGTTGGACAAGCTCAAGTTGTCCTTCGGGTCGTGAACTGATGCCTTCCCGTAAAAAAGGTTCGTCTGAATGCTTGAAACGCTTCTGAAAAATGCTATAGTAGCATGCAACTGCGACGCCGCGTCCGAATTGGAAAAGGAATATTGAGGAGGAGAAAAGAAACATGGACTATGCAATTTACCTCAACGGAAATGGGAACGGGGGTCCTGATTTTTCTTTAAGAAAGAACGGAAGTTCATGTGAAATTCATGGCAATGGAAACTGCAACGGCTGGGCAGAGTGGTCCTACAGACAGTCTTATACCGAAACGGAATGCTACAACAATGGAAATTGCAACGGCATTTCCAGAGCCTTCTTCAGGAGAAGCGGATCTCAGGCCTTTTTTTATGATAACGGCAACGGCAGCGGATCCCCCATTTATTCTTTTGAACAGAAAGGGGATATGCTCTGTATTTATGATAACGGGAATTGCGGCAGCTGGCCTAAATGGGCTGCAAAAGCAGTAAGTGGTGGAGTTGCCTTTTATGATAGCGGGAATTGCAATGGTTGGGCCAGAGGATTTATCAGAGGCGCAAGCAATGTCTGGGATGTTTATGAAGCCCTCTTTTTCATCTTTGTGTTCGGTTTGAACTGATCTTTATCCTTGTTGGTAAAGACAGTCCGCCATTTTTACCGCCGCCGTTTTCGCAAACAGCATAATGGAAAAAGGCGCGGGTTCTCTCCGAGCTATTTCACCTCGAAGGTCTTCTGAACATCAAGACCGGAGGCAAGATCCTTGACCGAGACCGTCACTTTGCCGAGTGCCATTGTTCGGGGCCGGGATCTCGTTTACTACGAGCCGCGGATCTGCTGCGGCAATCAGGGCTCCGGATCAACGAGATCGCCTATCAGTGCGGATTTCCGCACGACCGGACTACGACGGCAGGACAATGGCGGTAAGGGGCGGCAGTTTGTGCGTTTGACCACCCACTGTCACCGTCTGCTCGCGCGCCAGGTAATTGGTAACGATCTGACAGCGTCTTCCGTCGGGTGCCTGCCACGAGTTGTGGAGCACGGACGGCAGAGAAAGTTCCCGATCCGTCAGTTTCATGGTCCACGTTCCCGCCCGGACAGGCTGCAGGGGCTCGATCATGCGTCCGTGCAGCAGGAATTCCGGATATTGTTTCCGGACTGCGTTCAGATTCCTTACCAGAGTCATGATCGAATCCTGATCCGGCTCCGGTTCGTCCCATTCTGCACACCAGCACCAGTGGATGCGGCCATTTTCCTTCAGAGTGACGGCAAGAAGGTCTCCGGCGTTAAAGGCATAGGCCTCGCGGTAAAGAATGTTTTCCGGACATTCCCCGGTCTTGACGATCCAGGAGATCCCGCACTGATTTCCCGCAAAGCACAAGGTCCTGCCGTGAAAGACAAACGACTGCGCCGGCACGGGCAGACCATGTTTCAGCGCAAAATTGGGGCGGGCGTCATTGAACGGCAAATCGTCCACGAACGGTTCCGCGGCGGAGCTCTCACATCCAAGGGCCATATCGCTTCCCGATTTTCGAACGGCAGTCCGGATCTCGCGCAGCAGCTGGAGAACGCTCTCCGTCTGCGCGGGGCCCGGCACCGGCGGATGGTGATGCTTCTGTGAATAGCAGATATGCTGTCCGCCTCCGTTGTTCTGATCGAAGCATTGACAGTAATCGGCTCCGAACTTTGCGACTTTGGCCATTTCCCCGACGATCTGACGGCGCGACCAGGATTCGCAGAGGCACAGATCATAGCCCAGCCGCTGGGAATTTTCGCCGTTGCAGACGGCGGCGTCGATCTCGCCGTGCGGACCGCGCAGCATATATTTTTCCAATCCCTCTTCGGCACATTTTTCAACCATGGAATAATCGCTGATGGAACTGGTCTGCGTCCAGGCGGTGCCGGATGCGTAAAGTCCCAGCAGATCCCCTTCCGCATGGAGGCGGTCGCGGAGTTCCGCCAGAGAATCCTCCCCGCCCAGCGGCGGCCAGATATAGGGCGGCGCCCACGGCGCGGTCCCTTCCCAGTGCATGAGCAGTGCCATGACCGGCGAATCGAATTTCTGTTTGAGAGCCTTCAAGTGCGGCACAGCCTTGCCGTAGGGGTAATAGCAGTTTGGCTTCAGCTTGTGCTTTCCGTGATCCAGTCCTGTTCCCAAAACGGGATAAATGACGACGACCGGCGATTTTTCCATCCATGCGGGGAGAGGACTCCGGGGCGCGGCCTGACTTTCATACCATTCGCGGTAGATAGACGCCGCATACATCCAGTCTCCGGAAAAGCCCGTCAGTACGTATTCGAAGGGAGTTGTGTATCCGGCGCCGAAGCCGCAGCCCGTAAAAGTCTGCATGGAAAGGCGGATGGCATTGCCGGGCAGTGGCTCATATTCCATGGCCTTGGGAATGCGCTGTCTGTCAAAGGCCGCGAAAAAGACACCTTCACGGTCGTCGTAATCCGCCATGAACTGCATCATGCAGCGGCCGGGGAACATGGATCCGAAGGCCTGTCCCCTTTTCGTGAATTCGATGGGATGATAGGCCCACGATGTATGGTTGCGTCTGTCAGGCTCTGTGACAAGGAGACCGTCGTAGAGAGGCTGAAAAAGCGTGCGGTCCTTGGGCACGGTCACCTGCGGGGCGTCGATCCATTCCAGCGCCCAGTCATCGGGGACTCCGGCCACGGCGTTTGTGAAGGAAATAAAACGCGGACTGCAGCGGACCGTCAGCTCCACCGTAATTTCCGGGAACGACGCGCATTTTTCGTAGGAGAAAACGCCGTCGGCATAGCGGCAGATTTCGAAATCCGACTCTCGCAGCAGGGCGGAATCGCCCGAACGGTGACGCAGAAGCAGGGAAAACGCCTGCTGTGACGGCAGAAGCAGAGCATGTCCGTTCCGCGTCCCTTCCAGAATGCGTCCCCGCTCCCGATCGACGATAAGAGTAAAATCCGGAATCTCGAATAAAACAGTTTTCATTTTTTCTCCAAACGGTGAGGTTGTCCGAGCTTATTCCGTGAGCAAATCGGAGTCCAGACTCGCCGATGTGAAGCGGTACTGCCCGTTGCCCAGGAAAACGGTTTTCCCGTACTGCGATTTCAGTTCGGGCGAGTCCTTGAGGGTGATAATGGCATCGGCATTGTTCTTCCCCGGTTTGCCGCCGCAGCCGACGATGATCACGCCGACTTTTCCCTCGTCGGACCGAAACGCCCTTGCCGCAACCTCGGCAGGCCCGTGATTTTCCACGGAGATTTCGGGCGGCGTCCCGATCCCCATGATATACGGCTCTGCTTTCTTGAGGGGAGCCACGATCTCCGGCAGGGCCGCTCTCGCACGTTTGTACCAGTCGGGATCGCCGAACTTCGCCGCCTTTTCGACATAGCGCTCTTTCGCGGGATAGTTGTACATGATGAACGCCCGGGCGCCGCCGACGGCATAGAGATAGTTTATGGCCCGTATCTGCACCGGGTTCGGGTCATGGTACTCCGCGTATTCGGCAGGCGTCGACACGTCTCTGCGCCACCACGCCCAGTTGAATGTCTGAGCGGCACCCCAGCAGAGGAGCCCCGTCTTTTCACCGGTCTCCATATACCGCAGGATCCGGCTGATGTCATCCCCGGCGGCCTTTTTGTTCAGGGGGTATGTATCCAGGCAAAGCTGGTCGCCGGTCCGCGCATAGTTCGGAAGAGTCCCGGGCTGATTCGTGAGCGCAACGGTGGGATGGTGGGGATCGAGGCTGTTGATCTGCTCGCGGAACGCAACAGCCCGGGGAACGGCGAACTCCTCCATCTCATCGTTCATATACCAGCCGAAAAGCACGGGATGCCGGGAGAGAGCAGGCACGAGGATATTCAGGATCTGATCCGGAGCCGTGACGCCCGCGAACCGTTTCAGCCGCTGCGGAGGCTGGCAGACGCTCTGCAGCGAGAAGAGGACCCGGAGGTTCGTCTCCCGATGGAGGGCATCCAATCCGCGGAGAATATTTTCGGGATCAGGCGAACCCGGCAGAAGCGAGCCGGGATCGAACAAATAAAAACTTCCGTAATCCATGACGAGATTGAAGCCCGCCTTGCTCATGATCCTGTAAGCGTCCCAGCGTTCCTCCGTTGTGGCGGGCGATGCAAACATCCCGATGGGCATGAAGGGCTTCCCGTCTATGATCACACGCCCGTGCTCATCCGTCATCACCGCATACGGCGGCACCGGTACCTCTTTGCGTACCTGCACCTGGAAACTGTGCCCGATGTACCGGCGGCCCGTCTTGACGTTGGACACCCATACGTTGAGTTTCGCAGGACCCAGGGCCAGACCGGGCCCGAAGTCGCCCTCGATCCGGTTGCCCGACACGGGAATCACCTTCGAGGCGACGGCCTTTCCGTCCCTCTCCAGTTCCACGGCGGCGAAGACTCCGTCATAGTCCGGGGGACCGCTGTAGGTCAGCGAAAATTTCCCGTTCTGATCCGTAAACGTGCTCTGGCACGGCTGCCGAAGAAGGACCGAAGCGGAGATTCCGGAGGAATACACCTCCACATCGTCGAACCAGATGGAGCCTTCGAAGAACTGCCGGAGTTCGAAGGCGAGGATGACATCCTTGGCGCCCGCGGGGACCGAAAAATCCAGCGTGTAGGGCTGAAAATCCTCATTTTCCGGCATCTCCGTGATCTGAAACCGATTATACTCGGTGGGTTTACTGCATTCGATTTTGGCCAGAATGAATGGTGCATTCTTCAGCACTCTCCTCAGTCCTTTGGTGCGGTACTGGAAGGCAAGAGTATACTTGACGCCCGGAGAGAAAACCGCCCCGTCCAGCTTGATGACCGCCCAATGCGCCTGGGACACATCCCCCTCCCGGTCGACGCGGATCGCCGCATTGCCGTTGACCCCCTCCCCGGGCGCCCAGTGGAATCCCTTTTGCAGTCCGATCTTCGGATCCTTCTGGTCATCGAATCCCGTGCCATAGACAAGGACTTTGCTTTGTTCCGGAGGAAGATCGCGTATGGCATCGACCGAGGGAAGTTCTTCGCCGAACACGCAGAGCATGGAAAAAAGAAGGCCGGAAAGAAGGCAGAAAAAAAGACGCATGTTTGTACTCCTGTTATTTACAGTTGCCAGTATATTTCCTGTTTTACGGACAGGGTATGTACGTGCCGCCGGCCGAATCGTAGACAAGGCCGCCGCGGAAGGTTTTTCCGACATTCGGATACTCGAGTATGAAGGTTTCTCCGATATTTCTCATGGTGTAACCTCCGGCATGCCCGTCGGCAAACACCATATTGCAGTTTTTCCTGTGCGGGAACGAAGGATGAGAATACGACGAAGTATTGTCGCGATTAATGCGGAATATGGGCAGATTGTAAGAGATATAGTAATTGTCCGTCAGCAGAAACAGCTGAGACGGGGAAGGCGCCGGATTGCCCCAGCAGCCGACAACTTTGTCATAGCGCAGATATTGCGAGGCCGACTTTATGTAGCTGCACGGTCCGCCGTACGTGTACCAGGGATGTCCGACCTGATCGGAAGTGAGCGGGTAACTCGGGCACTGGGTAATAATGGATTTGTCATCCAGCAGATTCAAGTCGGTGAGATGCTGGCTCCACTTGGGCTTGGCTTCGGTATCGTTGACAAAATAGTCGGGGCCGGAATCCAGATCCGCGTACATGCGCAGGACCATCCCCAGATTCTTGAGGTTGCTGGTGCATTCTATGCTATGAGCGCTCTCCTTCGCCTTTCCAAGGGCCGGCAGGAGCATCCCTGCGAGAATCGCGATGATGGCGATCACGACAAGAAGCTCGATCAAAGTGAAGTGCTTTTTGTTCATTGCAAATTCTCCTATTGTTGTTAGATTGAAAATCACGGAACATTTCGGTTAAAGGGTGCGGAGGTGTTCCCGCATGGATCGGATCGAACACCAGGAGTGCTTCGGATAACACGGCAGTTCTCCTGTCTCACGCAGATAAGCTCCAGCCTTTGCATTGAACGTGCCCCGGGCGGAAATAAATTGTCCCCAGAAGCCGTAATGCCAACGGACATCCCTGTCCGCTTCGGACAGGTTCTCCTGCCATTCCGCGGGAAATAGCGCAAGCCATTTCGGAACACTGTTCAGCCAGGTGTCGGTGGAAATTTTCTGTGCGTGAAACAGAGTTTCCGCCCGGTCAAGCAGACGGGTGAAACACTCTTTGATATGTTTGCGATCCTCGAAAAAAGAATTCGGCTGACAGTCATTAGCGATGTGGAATCCAATTGTATCGGGCGCACTGGGGGAAACAGCCAAATCGTGCCGGAGGAAACCGCATTGGTAAGCGGAAATGCTTGATCGATCGTAGAAATCACGTTCGCAGCGGTTCTCTACATGCGGACGGATCAGATCGAAGCCCCATTCCTCGAACAGGTTCTCATCGCCTCCGACCAGATGATAAATCTCACGCAGACGGTCCTCGAGACAACGCCACTGCGGCAGTTCGAAATACTTGCCGATGGGATTCAATGCTTCCGGGTTCAGGTCCGTTTTACGAAAGATGTCGACCCGCTCTCTCAGGGTGAAGGAAAAATCCTCATCCGGATGCGTATGCTGCCAGCGGGCCAGAAAAAACAACTTCAATCGTATCATCGAAAGCAGATAATTCAAATGCTCTTCCATCGTTTTCGGTTTTGCATTCATTGAATTTCACCCTTATGTTATTACAACTTCTCTCTCATGAAAATATGACAAAAAGCCGTTGATTTTCATTCCTTATCTCCCTCATCTTTCTCCTCCATCTTTGCGAAGGCGGCTTTGTCGGACAAGGAAACATTGCCTTCCACCATGCCGTTGTCCAGGGCGTTGACCTGGGTCCGGGCGGACAGATCGCGGAACATCTGGCGCATGTCGATAATGCCGCCGATGAGGAACCAGACCATGGAGATCAGGGCGATGATGCATCCGACCACAATGGAGAGGATAAAGATACGCCATCCCCACCACTCAATGGGCCAGCGGTAGAAGGCGTTCCAGACGATGGTGCCGATATAGAAGAGTCCGAAGGAGATGCCGAAACAGTAGATGAAGGTCCCCCAGGCGATGCATTTATCGCCGAAGGTGTAATCGGGCGTGATTCCGATGATCTTCCTGAAGGCATTCCTGAACGTGAGTTTCTCGAAGTGCTTCACCTCGCCGTCCACGGCGTATTTGCCCCGGTGCAGCATCCGGTTCAGATTGAACGGACGACGGCAGGTCAGCCGGGAGACGACGCAGTACATGGTGATGCTCAGAATCATGGCAATGAACATGATCTCAGTGGAGTTGATGGGGAATTTCACCGCATCCATCCGCCAGAGGATCCACGGTTCGAAGGGCCCGCTCAGGGTCTCCAACAGACGGGAGAAAAACGGGACCATGCCCATGCGGTCCAGGAAGGGGTAGACATGATCCGCCCAGTTGCGCTGGACCAGCATGCCGCCGCCGGAAACGACCGCGCCCGTAAGGATGGATGCATAGGCCCCTGCCGTGGTTCCGAACCGGGTGTAAAGTCCGCCGATCATCACCGCACCGGCTCCGCCGCCCCAGATGGCGCCCACCACCGTCATATACAGGTTGATGTAGTCCAGCTGGACCATATAGAGGGAGGCGAAGAAATAGAGAACACAGATCAGAACGGTCAGGAGCTTGATCATGAGGATGTGCGTTTTCGGATCCAGCGGCGTCTTGCGGAACGGCAGAATAATGTCTTGCATGATCGACATGGCCGCGCTGAAGATGTGACTGTCGTCCGAGGACACCATGAGCATGAGCATCAGCAGAATGAAGACGCCGATGAGCGCTCCCGGCAGGATGTGACGGAACGCCACCGGCAGACGCAGCTGATTGTACAGCGTGCGGAACTCCTGGAATTTGGCATTGCCTTCCGGCGTGTCGCCCAGCGTCTCTTTGACCGTATCCAGATAGGGCGTATCCAGATTTTTCTTTTCCGAAAGAGGCTCGTCTTTCCCGATAATGTGGATCTGCTCCGGAATCGCGGAAATTTTTGCACCCAGCTCTTCCCTCATCTGCGGATCCTGAACGATTTCGCTCGCTATCCGGCTGCACATTTCCGTCCGGATCTCTTTCGCCTTCGGCGCATAATGCACGTGATTCATCACCACCAGGATCATGCCGCCCATCAGCAGATAGAAAAGCGGATTGAATCCGCTGCGCCAGGACCCCAGAATCCCCGCCATCTTCTGCTCGTGAGCCGTCCGGGCTGCCGAGGAAGCTCCTCCGCCGAACCAGTTGCCGCGATTCACAATGCCCACAAATATGGTTACGATTGCCGCAAATAAATTAAAGTCGCGCAAGGACTTGATATCGTATGGGTTGATGAAGCTCTCGCCCGCCACGCGGTCCGACATCACCGGCACGATCTCATCCCACCAGGAGAAGCTCAGGATGATGTACATGGTGAAGATGAAGATGATAGGATAAGTAAGAAGCCCCTGGATCGTGTCGGTGATCAGCAGAGCCAGGGAACCTCCGGCCAGCAGAATGGTGGCGGCCAGAATCAGCACGATCCCGATCACCAGCGCCAGACTCTGCACCTTGAAGCCGAAAATGTCGATATAGTGCGGAATGCCCAGCAGATAGATGAAGAACCGGGCCGAGATCGCCGGAAGGATCATGTTGGAAAGCAGCTCCACTGTGGTCCTCAGAAACGCGCAGAACAGCCGGAACGAACGGTTGTACCGCATCTCCAGAAACTGTCCCATGCTCAGCGCCTTGGTTTCCCGCAGACGGTAGGTGACGAATCCGGTCAGAGATACGATCAAGGCAATCGGCGCGGAAAAATTAGCCCAGAATCCGGTGGAGAACCCGGTCCGGTAGTGAACTTCGATATAGGCGATCAGGAACATAACACTGAGCCCGGCCTCCATCTGCCCTACAGACAGCAGATAGCGTCCGCAGAGCCGTCCGCCCGCCAGGAAATCGGGAATTCCGCGAATATATTTCCGCGTGTGAAAGGCCATGTAGAGGACGAAAGAAAACGGAACGATGGCGATGAGCCAGTTGTACCACGTCATGAGCGTGCCCTCCCCCGCTTTGCAGGAATGCCGGCACAGGAAGTCACGCCGCTGGAGTATGGGACCCGCGTATCCGTGTTTTGCTTCCGTACGCATGGTACGCCCAATACTGTCGAGAGCATGGCTTTTCTCCTTTCTGTGATTTTGTTTTCGTAAGATATTATACCTTGTTTTCCGGATTTTGAGAAGGAAAAGTTTGCTTTTCAGGAGTAAAAATCTATAAAAAATATCTTCGGATTTCAGACGGCGCCGGGTAAATCAGGAAATTCTCGTCTGCTCTTGTTCCCGCCACTTGAAATCGTCCGGTTCGATGCTACTGTAATTCCGTCGGCACGTATCATTTTCAATCAGCGGACGGATCCCCGGCATGAAAGACTATTCCCTCCAAACTCTTCCCGAATACCGGGGGCTGCCTCTTCTGGTCCTCAATATACCGCAGGGGCGCCGGACGCTGCCGCATCGGCACGATTTCTACGAGATCGTGCTGGTACGTCACGGACGCAGCATCCACGGGCGCTATGATCCGAACGGGGTGAAAAGCAGCTACGGAGTCATTCGGGGAGATGTTTTCTCCATCATGCCGACCGAGATCCACAGCTATGAAGAAAACGATCACTTCTCCATCTACAACATCATTTTCACGGATGAGCTGCTGGAGCCGCGAAGGAACAGTCTGGCAACGCTGCCCGCCTGGGATCTTCTGTTTTCGCTGCCTCAGGTTGTCCGGAAACGGCTGCACCTCATGCCTGGGAAAATGGCCGGTCTCGAACATCTGTTCCATAAAATCCAGCAGGAACTCGAACTTTGCCGGACGCAGGCCGATTATCATTTTCTGAATGCGGAGATACTTTTTTACAGCTGCCTGATCGAACTGGCGGGCGTCCCGAACGAACTGTGGAGCCGGATGCCGTCCAATATCGATTTGCGGATCCTTCGCGCTCTGCAGGATATGGAGAGTGAACCGCTGAAGGAAATCAGTGTTCCGAAGATGGCCCGGGAGTGCGGCATGTGTTACTCCGGTTTTGTCCGGAAATTCCATGAAATCGTCGGTATGCCGCCGGTGGAATACAGCATTGCTCTCCGGCTGGATCAGGTACGGGGCCGACTGGAAAACACCCGTCAGCCGATCACCGAGATCGCCATGGAAACAGGATTTTTCGATGCGGCGCACCTCAATAAGACGTTCCAGAAATGGTATGGCATGACGCCCAGCCAGTATCGTTCCCGCAACAGACAAATCAGCGTTTGCGGATAGCGGGATACGCAAACCCGGTACGGATTTCCGGACAGCCATTGTTTCTGCAAGGTTTTCCGGATGCAGACGGGAATCTCCCCGCGTGAATTCCGGCGGAAAAACGGTGAAAGAGAAATGCACTGAAACAGGCATGTACCCCATGGCGCGCCATCCGGACGAAGCGCTGTCTTCCGGGCAAAAAAGACGGGGCGCGTTGTTCCTCTCACGGGAACATTGTCAGGCGGGACATCTGGAGTTCGTCCCGGAAAATCTTCCTGAGATAGACGTACAGCAGGATGCCCGTAAACAGGGACACCAGGAACCACGACACCGGATAGCACAGGAAAAGCGTGTTCATGTCCTTCCAGAACGGAAACACCAGGAAGACCCAGGCGATCCGGAGGAAACAGGCGCCGATCATCGTGCATACCGTGGGGACGATCGGATGTCCGATCCCGCGGAGACAGCCGCATATGGCATCCATGATGGCGCCCAGGAAGAACGGGAGGAGAACCATTCTCATCCGGCACATGCCCCATCGGATCACCTGGGGATCCGAATTGAAGAGCCCCAGCGCCTGCTCGCCGAACCCGCACAGGATCCAGCCGAGGAGAAGGCCGGCGCCGCCGCTCAACGCGATCCCCAGGACGCAGCAGCGGACCACTCTGGGATACAGTTTGGCACCGAAATTCTGAGCGGTGAAAGGCATCACCATCTGCTGGAACGCCATGGAGGAAAGGGTGACGATCGATTCGATGCTCACGCAGGCCGCGCAGCCCGCGATGGCGAAGGTCCCGAAGGTGTTGATCGCAGACTGGATGACGATATTGGCCAGATTGAAAAACGTGCTGTTGATGGCGGCGGGGATCCCCACGATCAGGATGGCCCGCGAGACATCCCAGTTCATCCGGAGCCGGCGAAGATCCAGATGGCAGACGTCGCGGGAAAGGAGCAGGACGCGCAGGACCAGGATTGCCGCCAGAGCGTTGGAGATCGTGGTGGCCAGCGCCACCCCTTCCACGGACATACGGCAGAAAACCACGAAAAGGATGTTCAGCAGGACATTGATCACGCCGGCCCAGAGCAGGAAATACATCGGGCGTTTGGCGTCGCCCTTCGCCCGGAGGATCGCGCATCCGAAATTGAACACCGCCAGGGCCGGCATCCCCAGGAAGTAGATCCACATGTACGTGCAGGAGGCCTTCAGGATGTCGTCCGGCGTATTCATCATTACCAGAATGGGACGGGTCGTCAGGATCGCGCCGATCATCAGCACGAGCCCGCCGTACAGAGCCATGGCCATGGCCGTGTGCACGCATTGACGGCTCTTCAGGTCGTTGCGGGCGCCGAGATGGTACGCCATGACCACGTTCGTACCCGTGGAAAGACCGATGGCCAGCTTCAGGAACAGCGTAATGGGATTCAGCGTCGCGCCGATGGCGGCCAGAGCCTCGCTGCTTCCGTATCGGCCGATGATGACCATGTCCGCGGCGTTGAACAAGGTCTGGAGCGCATAGGTGCAGAAGAGCGGAAAAACGAAAATCAGCATTTTCCCGAGCAGCGGGCCTTTGCACATATCGATCTCGTATTTTCCCGCGGATGCCATGGCTGTTTTCCGTTCCTCCGTCTGTATGAAGCGGAGAATATATCATATCCGGTTCGAAAATCAAGCGGGACAGCTCGATTTTCATGCTTTTTTACTGGTGCGGCATCTTGAAAATGCCGGAAGATTGTGTATATTTCAGCCGTTGCGGAAAACGGTCTCCGCGCCGTCCGCAGCGGAAAGATGTTTTTTCAACAACGAACAGAGACAGGAGTTTTCACGCTATGAAGAAGAAAAAAAGCTGCACCATCCTTTTTCAGGGAGATTCCGTCACCGACTGCGGGCGCAACACCTACGGCGGCGCGGGCTTTGAAAACGGCGGACTCGGCATGGGGTATCCCGGCCTGATCGCCTCCCGTCTCTTCTGCGACCGCCCCGACGTATCCTGGACGTTCATCAACCGGGGGATCAGCGGGAACCGGATCGTGGATCTCTATGCGCGCTGGAAGGCGGACGGACTCAATCTGAAGCCGGATATCATCAGCATACTTATCGGAGTCAACGACACCTGGCATCACTTCGGCAGCAATAACGGAGTGGAGCCGGACCGCGCCGAACGCATCTACCGCGAGATCCTCACCTGGACCCGTCAGGCCCTTCCCAACGTCCGTTTCATCCTCATGGAACCTTTTGCGCTGGATACGGGGACGCTTCCTCCCGCCGGGATCCGCGAGGTGGCCGTCCGGGGCCGTTTCGTCAAGAAACTTGCCAAAGAGTTCGATGCCGTGTTTATCCCCTGCCAGAAGCTCCTCGATGAGGCCGTCAAGCTTGCGCCCATGACCTACTGGCTGCGGGACGGCGTTCATCCCATGCCGGCGGGACACCAGCTTCTGGCGGACGCCTGGATCAAGGCCGCGAAAAAATATCTTCCCTGATCGGACGGAACTGTTTTTTCGAGAAGACCCGATCCATTGTAAGGATTTGACCTCATGAACTATCAGCAGCAGGCGTTTTCGGAACTCCTTCCCGATCACGTACGGCGCTCCTGCCGCCGTTCCGCTGTGATGTCGACCCTGTTCGGCTGCATCTCCGAGGTGATGCTGGACAGCAATACGGTCATTATCCTCTACCTTCTGGCGCTAGGCGGCAGCGGAACGTTTTCCATGTTTGCCACCTCGCTTTCCGGGATCGCCACGATTCTGCTCTCCATCCCCTCCGCCGGGATCGCCAGCCGGTTCGGACTCCGCCTGACCTATACGACCGCCTGCTACGTCGCCGTGGGAGCTTTTCTGCTCATGGCGTCGGCGCCCTGGTTCGGCCCGGAGGCGGCGCCGATCATCGTCATTGCGGGCATTTTCCTGTTCTGTCTGAGCCGGCCGCCCTACGTCGCCACCTGGTATCCCATGTGCGACAGTTTTCTCCGGTCCGACGAGCGGGCCTCGTTTTTCGGGTCCATGCGGTTCGCCTACATGACCCTGAACGCGGCCTTGATTTTTCTGATCGGCTGCTTCATGGGCAAAGAATCGCCGATCTGGCTTTTCCAGATCGTCATTGCGTTGGCGGGGATCTGCGTCATCGGACGCAAGCTCTGTCTGGACCGTCTGCCGAAAGATCCCAGGCTCCGCGGAAAGAAGACGGACATTCTGCCCGCGTTCAAGATCTCGCTGGGGAATTTCCCGCTGATCGGCTATTCCCTTTACGTGATCGTGCTCTATGCATCCACGATGAGCGCGTTCGCTCTGGCCATCGTCTACATGAAAAAGGTCCTGGATCTCTCCGCCTTTTCCATCATGCTGATCACTAGCAGCGGACAGGCGGGATCCATCGCCGGATATGCACTCTTCGGCTGGTTTTCCGCGCGGTTCAGTCAGGCGAAACTTCAGGTGGCCACCCATTTGCTTTTTCTGGTCTGCATCGGGTCTCTGGCCTTTATCTTCAAGGATTCCCGGTGGTGTCAGGCCCGCATGGCCCTGCTCTTTTTCGGTAACGGATTCGCCTACGCCTTCGTCATGTGCCTGACATCCATCCAGATGCTCACCCTGCCCCGGCCGGGGAACAAAGTCATGGCCATGGCCGTGGTCTCCACGGCCCAGAATCTCGGTACCGCGGTGAGCCGTCTTTCGGTCACGCTTGTTCTGGCCCTCGGGATCCTGGCCGCGGAATGGCATTGCGGATCCCTGGTCTTCACCCAGTATCAGACGTTGTTTCTGGGGGCGGCGTTCCTGACGCTGTTCGGCCTTCTGTTTCTTCTTCTGGCCATCCGCCGTCAGCCGTAGGACCGGTCACGAATCGTTTCTGCGGATCAGCCGGACAGGCTTCGAAAAGGCTTTTCCTTCGAAGACGGCGGTCATGCCTTCCGGCATGGTCAGATGATATTCGCCGGGCGAAGTCATCTCCAGCAGGATGGGACCGTGCGGGGTCGGCGTTTTGACCTTGAAATGCGTCAGCGATGCCGGCTGCGGGTCCACCAGGAATTTCCGGAATCCCGCTTCCAGAGGACGGATGCCGCAGAGATAGCGCACGATGATATTGCCGGGCGCCGCGCCCCAGGCATGATTCCAGTCCTGATTGGGCTTGAAGCGGTCGTCCCAGGCTTCCATGGTAATGGTTGCGCCGCATTGCAGCATATTGTTCCAGGAACGCAGATCCCTGGAAAGGATCCGTTCCAGCGCATAGTCCGCCATGCGGTTTTCGTAACAGCACTCCAGCAGGAACTGGGCGCCGAAGACGCTGCATGCCATCCCTTTGCTCTGCATCCGCTTCAGGATGGCCGGCTTTTCCGATTCCTCGGCCACATTCCAGAGGACGGGGAAAAGGCAGCTGTGGAGAGCGCTGTGTTCCGACTCCGGATTGTCCGTGAAAAAGCCGTTTTTCAGCATGGTCCCGCGGATCGCCCGACGGGAACGTTCCGCCGCTTTTTCGAAAAGGAGCACATCCCCTTCCCTGTTCAGCAGGGCGGCCGACTGCGCGGCACGGCAAAACGCCATATACTGCCAGCAGTTCGGGACCAGATTGTATTTTCCGAATTCGTAGCCGTCCTGCTCGCCCTTCGGCCAGTCCACGATATCCGTCAGATACTGACGATTCCCGAAGCCGGGTGCGTCGGAGAGAGGCAGCAGACGGGTATTCAGCAGACCGTTGGGATCCACCGCATTCAGCAGCGTTTTCTCCTTGAGCGTATCATACCAGCGGCGGAAGTTCTCCAGATCGCCGGTATAGAACAGATAATCATACAGGATCGGCACCATGGAGAGACACCACTCCGTAGGCCAGGTCGGATACGCGATCAGCCGTTCGATGGTGTTCCGGGCGATCTCCGGATCGGCCATGCAAACGAAGTATCCCAGCTGATTGATGTAGGTATCCCCTTCATATGCCTGACGTTCGCGGTTCCCGTCCACAAAAATCCCGAAAACGGAGGTCGCCTTCATGGTGTGCTTGCAGAAATTCCAGATCCGGTCCAGCTCCTCCGAGCTGCTGACGAAATCCGACTGGTCATCGTCGAACGTACCGTAAAAGGCGTGCTGGAAAACCCGGATCTCTCCCGTAAAGCCCCGGACTTCGGCATACCGGAACGGAACGGCTTCGGGCTCCAGCGTCAGAGTCCCCTGATTGTATCCGGGATGAGACATCCGCATCGCGATACGGTTGTATCCGGGTTCGAGCGTAACGGTTTGCTCCTGATAGATCCGGGAGCCGCCGGGATTGCGGAGGATATGTCCGTCCGCCTGCACATCTCCGACCGCCAGCGTGATTTCCTGTGCAGATGCGGATTCCGCTTCGATCTCCAGAACGGCGAAGTAATGTTTGCCGAAATCGTAAAACCGGTTTTCCGGAGAGCCCGCCGTCCGGACCGGCTCGAATACGGCTTCTTTCTTTTTCATGTTTCCGACTCCATAGCTGCTATTGTCTCCTACCGCCGGAACTATACCGCCGGAATCTTTTTTTTCCTTGATAAAAGCGCAAAATTGCAGTACGATACTGCAAAAATAAGGAAGAACATTCCCGGTCGGACCGGCTTTGACTTACGAACGGACGGGCTTTATCTCCGGACAGATCCCGGTCAGCCATTTGAAAGCGGCGTTCTTCCAGACGGTCCAGAGCGGACTGCTGCTGCCGCCGAGCCCGTGACTGCCTTCGGGGAGCTCCAGGTACTCCACCGGCACGTTGTGCTCACGAAGCGCCTGCACATACATCCGGCTGTTTTCCACGGGAACGGCCTGATCCGTGACGGAATGACAGAGGAAGGCCGGCGGAGTATCGTCCGAGACCTGTTTTTCGTTGGAAAGGAAGTCCTTCATTTCCGCGGAAGGATCGGGTCCCAGCAGTTTGTCGAGGGAACCGCAGTGAGTGAACTCGCCCATGGTAATGAGCGGATAGATGAGGATCTGGAAGTCGGGACGGCTGGAGACCTGTTCCTCCCGCGTCTTTCCGGCCGGATCACCCGGACATACGTGCGTGGCCGCCGAAGACGCCACATGTCCGCCCGCGGAAAAGCCCATGATTCCGATCCGATCCGCCCGGAGCCCCAATTCTCCGGCCCGGGACCGAAGTATGCGGATTGCCTGCCGGGCCTGGTTCAGCGGCTCCGGATGATGTCCCGGGATGGAATAGTGGAGGACCGCCGCAGTGATTCCGAATCCGCCCAGCCAGTCGGCGATTTCGTATCCCTCATAGGACGAACAGAGGACACCGTACCCGCCGCCGGGGCAGACCACCACGCCGACGCCGTTCGGCTTCGTTCGAGGGGGACAGAGGACCAGTTTGACTTCAGGATCGGGCGGATCGGTGAGGAAGAAGACATTCTCCCTGCCGGAAAGGCTGCTGCTGTTGCTCATAAGAAAAATCCTTGTGATCGAGTTGTGTTTGAATCGTATCGGAAAAACGGAAAGCCGGATGCCCTCAGCAAGGTCATTCGGGAACAGCCATCCAGGTCGACGACGGAGGCAGCGTCAGGAGGATCTCGCCCTTGTCCGCCGGGTAGAACTCTCCGGTTACCAGGTTGCGGACCCCTTTCCGGTCTTCCGGCAGGATAACGGAGATCTCCGCCCCTTTCGCCGTGTGCGCGGAAAGGATCCGTTCGCCCATCCAGACCGCGGCATTTCCCCGGACAGTACGGATGACCGGCAATTTTGCCCTGGCGGCGAGGGCGGAGAACAATTCGGCGGGAAACACGGGGAAGGACGCCCAGAGAAGAGTGCTGCCGTTTCGTTCGTACCAGGCGAGTGCCGTCTGTCCGTCTTCCGTTTTCGCCAGCGGGATCACGCCGGACTCGGGATAGAACGAGGGGCCGGAGGGAAACGGTGTGCTCCACTCCGTGCCTTCGGGGATCCCCAGGAGTTCTTCGGCTTCCTTCGTGAAACGGATCGTGTGGATTTTCCGCTCGGTTTCGATCCGGAATCCGCACCGGAAAAGTTTTTCCGCCAGCGAAAGATCCAGGCCGTTTTCCCCGATCACGCCGGTCCCGCAGGCAAAGAACAGATATCGGCCGGGCTGCTCCGCCAGCGACAGGATCTGCCCCGCGGTGCCGGGATCCGCATGCAGGATATTGAGGAAGAGGAACAGCCGATAGTCGGCGGAGACCGCTTTCAGGTCGGCGATGTCATACATCCGGAAGCCGATGCCGGACCGGATCAGGTTCCGGTATCCGTGTTCCAGCAGCATGACGTTCAGCCGGGAATCGGGAGCCAGATACGCGGCAGTTTTTTCCGACGAGAAGACCGCGGCGAACGACGAAGGCGGCAGACACGGGCCCGTCTTTGCCTGGAACGAGCGTTCGATCCCGGCGATCTTCCGGGCGACGTCGAGCAGGCGCGGATCGTCCGTCACCCAGCCTTTGCCGAATTCGAACCAGCGCATGATGCCGTATCCGGCCAGCTGCATGGCGTATTCCCGTTCGAAGACCGCACGGCTGCCGAGCACCGTGTCCACGCGTCCGTTCGGATTCTCCGAATTCACGGGACGGATGTCGCATTCCGAAATGAGCAGTTTGTTGTGAAGCCGGACCGAGGCTTCCGGCATCATGAAGCCGCCGCCTCCGCCGAGTTCACGGCCCGCATAGCGCGAAGGCGCCATCAGGATATCCGTCCAGGGGGAACGGAGGAATGCGGTCAGGCGGAAGTGTCCGGTATTGTGGGCCCGGAAGGGATCCGTGATGTAGTTCGTGTATCCGTAATAGGCGCCCGTGAGCAGTCGGCCGTCCGAAGCCTCTTTGACCGTTTTGCACAGATTGTCGGGGATGCTTTCGACCAATGCCGCCAGACTCTCCGCAAAATCAATTTCCGCCTGATATCCGTCCGGAAGACGCAGATCGCTTCCTGTCGACTGCTTCCGTCGCTCCGGTGTGGGTACGCGCACCTCATCGAAATCCTTATACTCCGTCTTCCATTTCCGGTTCAGTGCGGCAATGTCAGCATAGCGCTTCCGCAGGAACCCGATGAAATAACGCCGGTAGTGTTCGCTGTAATCCGTCATGACGCCGCGGGCGGAACCCCAGTGCAGCCATTCCCAGGTGATGCCGGAGCACGGCATGATCCCGATGACCCGCTCGCCGGCCGGGATGCTGTTCAGATGTTCCACCAGAAGTTTCAGACATTTCCGGCTGTCGGCCAGCCAGCGTTCCGAGGCCATCGACGAGGTGGCCTCCGGCGTGTCCCGGTAGTTCTTGATCTGAAAATTTCCGTTTTCATCGCCGATCCCCTCTTCCGGATGATTCTCGCGCCAGCGGAATCCGGGGTCCGTCACGGAAACATGGATGAAAACCGCTTTGTCCGGACGATGCATCAGAACATTCTGCAGCGTCTCGTCCAGCTCGCGGAAATCAAAAGATCCGTCCGGATGGAAACGGAAAATCAGGCGGACCGCGATCACAGGAAAGACGTCCGCCGCCCGGCGGAGATAGATCAGCTGATCCGGCTTCACGGGAGGATCGTTGGTAAGATATTCCATCGTCCCGAGATGTTCTTTGCCGTTCAGAATGTATTCCGGACGCGGACCGGAAAGATTTGTCTTCACGTCCGGCAGATTCAGCGGCGATTTCCTCGTATGGCGGATCACGCGGACCGGGCCGCCGCAATCCAGTCCGTTGAGCTTCGCCGTAAGACGGTACGTTCCCGGTGTGAGATGACGGAAATACACGCTCGGAAGCTGTGTCCCGGGTCCGGCGTAAGGAAGATCGGCGGCCGTCAGAAGAGTGTTTTCCCCTTCCAGGAACAGTTGAAGACGGCCCTCCCCGGACACCTTCACTTCCGGGATCCATACCGTATTTTCGTCCGTTTCGGCCGGGACATTCCGGATTCCCGCTTCCGAATCCGATCTCTTTTTCTGGTAAAAGGCCATGGTAAAAGAGACGGGCGCCGTCCCGGTATTTTTCAGCTTCAGTTCGCAGTACGCAGCATGGGGATGAAACGGAAACTCGCCCTCACGGACGGCTCCGGATTTCATCTTCTGCTCGATCAGTGTCTTCCCGTAGATGTCCTTCACAAGAACCGTTCCTTCCGGAAGGATGTCCGATTTCGAGCTCCAGAAGACGGAGCCCGGCTGCCGGATCTCGACGATTCCCGAAGTCTCTTCTCCGGGAGCCAGCAAAGTCTGTTTTTTCCAGGGCGAAGTCAGCCAGATCTTGTCGGAAGGCGGAAGGATATCGATCTTTTTCAGCAGAACGTCTTCCTTTCCGGCGGGGACGAGATCGATCCGGATCTGGGTGATCTTTCCCTTCCATTGCCTGTTCTGCGCCAGATCGAAAAGGATGGAATCGGCATCGAACGTCCCGAGACATGATGCGGATTCGGAAAAAGCTCCGTCCGCTCCGGCAAAATACAGTTTCGCCATCTTGCATTCTCCGCTCGAGGAAACTTCGATCAGCCCGGATTTTTCCGCCTCGATCGCCAGACCGGAGAACAGAAGCCTGCCCGATTCCCCGTTCCGGATGAGGAATCCCTTCCCCTTGATATATTTCGATTCTTCGAACTTCACCGTCTGACGCTCGCGCTGCGGCCCCGTGGTCAGATCGATCTCCGCGGCAGAGACGGCGGAACCGGACACAAGAAGAAGTGCGGCGCAAAGGAATCCGTTCACATTCATGTTTCTGATCCTCCGGTTATTATTTTTCCACGCTGAGATACTGTCCGAGCATGGTCGAATCGGTAAATCCGGCAAGGAAACTGCCTTTCAGCCCCTCGGAATGTCCGTCGAAGAAAAAAATATTCGCCTGTCCGGATGACTGCGCGTAATTTTCGTATTTTCCATCGTATACATCGTACACGGGCCGGGCGTTTCCTCCATGACGGGGAGCCAGAGCATATTGATTGGCATCGAGGGCTCCGGCTCCGCGCCATTCCCCTGAATTGACCTGACGGCTGTCCGCCAGAAAAATTTTGCGGGACGTATTCTTCAGTCCGCCGAGACGGTAGAGATATTTATGGGTCGCACCGAGATTGCCGAGAACGTCGCCGAACCGGAAATTCATTCCGTAGGTGGTGTAGCGGTAGGACGTGTCGGACGTCGGTTTCTCCACGCAGGAGTCCCCGCTCCCGACCAGGGAGTAACTGTATGTAACATCGACTTCCGGACAATACAGCATCTTCAGATCCCGAAGATATCCGGCATTGTACAGAAGACGCGACCAATAACGCTCGACCAATGTGCCCCCGAACAGAGATTTGTCAAGCCGGGCGGGGATAATCTCGTCATTGTTATCCTGCGTGTAGGAAAAACCCATAAGCCCGAGCTGCCTCAACGTATTCATGCAGGATACGGTTTTCCCCGTGGCCTTGACTTTGCTCAGCGCGGGCAGAAGCATCCCCGCCAGAATCGCGATGATGGCGATGACGACCAGAAGCTCGATCAGCGTGAATCGCTTCAGGTATGAGGTATGAGGTATGAGGTATGAGGTTCTTAATGCAGATTCCCGGTTCGTCATCATGATTACAGCCCTTTCT
>JAFZZR010000117.1 GCA_017615635.1 Lentisphaeria bacterium | reverse complement strand
GCCGCCGCCGGCACCTTCGGGATCGCGCCCCGCGTCGGGATCGCCGTGGACGTGGGATTCGCTACCGAAGTCCCCGGAATCAGCGCCGATCAGTATGGCGAGCTCATCATGGGGCGTGGGCCCGGCCTCACACGGAATGCGGACAACAATCCCGTGCTCCTCTCCCGCATCATGAAGATCGGAGACCGGAAGAAGATACCATATCAGCTGGAAACCGGGCACCGTTCCACGGGCGGGACCGATACGGCCGCCATCCAGCTTTCTCACGGCGGCGTGGCCACGGCGCTTTTCAGCATTCCCAACCGCTACATGCATACGCCGGTGGAGATCTGCGATCTGCGCGATGCGGAAGCGGCGGCGAAGCTCATTGCCGAGACCGTTGCTTCTCTTTCGCCCGACGACAGCTTCCGTCCCGGGATCGATTGAGGCCGCCATGGGCGCGCTGTACTTTATAAGCGGAAACGAAGAATTTTCCGTGAAAGAGCGGGCAGGGGAACTGGTCCGTTCTCTCTGCGGCGACTCGCCGGAAGACAATCCCGCGCTGGAGATCATCCGGGGAGACAACGAAACCGAGAAGTTCTCCATTCCTCTGGATCAGGTGCTGGACTCTCTGGAGACGCCGCCTTTCCTCTGCCCGGAAAAATTCATCTGGCTCAAGCATTACACCCGGTTCGACGAGGCGGTTTCTGAAAATTCCACCAAAAAGAAACCCTCCCGGCTGGACCGTCTTGCCGCTCTCATCAAGGAGGGGCTGCCGCCGGATGTCACGCTGATCATGGATATTCCCGGCATGGACCGGCGGAAGGCTTTCTTCAAACTCTGCGAAAAAGCGTGCGCCGCATCCGGCGGAAAGCTGGAGTGGTTCGAAAAGGCGGATCCGAAATCCAAGGGCGCCGCCTCCGCCCTGATCCAGCGGATCCGCATACAGGCCGACAAACTGGGGCGGCGCATGGACGACGAGACCGCAGCCTTTCTCTCCGGTATGATCGGAGGCGATGCGGCGGCGCTTCACAACGAGCTGGAGAAGCTGGCCGTGTATACGGAAGGCTCCGATGTCATTACCTCCGAAGACTGCGCCATGATCTGTTCCCGAAGCGCCGAGACGCTTTCCTGGGAGTTTTCCGGCGCTCTGTCCGAACGCGATCCGGCCAAGGCTCTGGAACTGATCCCCGGGATCCTGGAGACTCTCATCCAGGAACGCGGCGCCTCCTCCCGGCCGGAGATGGCGCTGGTTTCCGCCGTCAATACCGAATTCAAACGTCTTCTCTCGGTCCGGTGTGAAGGACGGAAGTTCAATATCCCGGATCGTGCCTCGGCGGACTTTTTCTACCGTCTTTCCGATCAGCACAAGGGCGCGTCCGACAGTCCTCTTTTCTCCATGCATCCCTTCTTCGCCTTCAAGACCTGGCAGCGGTCCTCTCATTTCACGGATGCGGAACTGGCCGCCGCTTTTCAGGCGATTCTGGACGCCAATCTGGCCATGGTGACGGGTTCCGAGCCCCGGCTGGCCCTGGAAAATCTTGTCCGCAGGATCGCGGGAACCGGAGGCCGATCATGAAATTTTCCGAACGGAAAATCGTTGCGCTGGATATCGGCGGCGTCTGCGTTTCGCTGTATCCGGAACTTTGCATGGAAAAATTCGGCGTCGGACCTCAATCGGCGAACTGGCCGGATTTCCAGGAGCTGGATATCCAGCTGGAGACCGGACGCATTTCCGAAGACTTTTTTCTGAAGTCCATGCGCCGTCTTCTGAACGACCGGCTGTCCGTCGACGAGATCCGCGCGGCCTGGAGTTCCTTTATCGGACCGGACATTCCCGGCATGGCGGATGCCGCTCGAGCCCTTTCCGGCCGGTTCCGCTTTCTTTATTTTTCCAATACCTCCCGGCTTCACCTGGACGATGTGGTCCGGACGAACGGATTCGGGCATTTTGTCACCGGCGGCGTCTACAGCTTCACCGCGGGCGCCATGAAGCCGGATACGGCCATCTACGAAGCTTTCGAGCGGGAGTACGGCGTGCCGTTCGCCTATTTCGATGACCGGGCGGAGAACGTCGAGGGGGCGAAGGCCCGAGGCTGGAACGCCTTCCTGTTCCATTCTCCCGACGAGTTCCTCCGCATCCTTTCCGCCTGATCGGATAATCGTTTTCTATAATTTTTATTTCTCTTTTTATTATCGAATCCGCTTGAAACATATTAAAAATCAGGTATAATATCCGCAGTCCTTACCGAAAAGATCAGGAGCTTTGGATATTATGCGATATTTCAAACGGATAAGATCTCTGCTTGCTTGTCTGGCCATTTCCGGAAGCGCTTTCGCCTCGGACTTCGTGCTTGATCCCGCAAGGTGCGTCATTGAGGTGACGGGTAAAGACGGTCAGTTCCAGAAGGCCGCCGGGGAACTGGCGCTTCACCTGAAGGAGATCACGGGACAGGATATACCCGTCGTGGCCGAAGCGCCCGAGGGAAAATATGTGATCCATGTCGGGGAGAAAAAGCCCGCGGATGCTCCATCGGAGTACACTGCCATCGAGGAAAGCTACTGGAAATTCGGCCCGGACGCCGCCTGGTTCTACGGAAATTCGCCTGAAAACTGGTATAAGGGAAACAAGGCAGGTCCGGTTTTGTATGCAGTTTATGATTTTCTGGAAAACGAGCTCGGAGTCCGCTGGCCGTATCCGGGATTTCTCCATGCGCCGAAGCAGAATCCTCTGAAGCTCCGCAATACGGAAGGGAAGTACGTCCATTCTCTTTACAGGCACATGATCTGGCCGGCCGGGCCGGGTACAGCCTGGATGGAAAAGATGCGCTATTTCTCCGACGCGAGAACCGGAAACGGGCACGCTTTTACCGACTGGTGGGAGAAGTACGGGAAGGAACATCCGGAGTATTTTGCCCTGAATGACGGGATACGGGCCCCGATCCGGCTTGGGGCCGAAAACCCGGACGATATCACGCGAGTCGAAAAACGGACGGCCCGCATCATATCCCTGTGCGTGAGCAATCCGGCGGTGGTCGATCAGATCATCCGCAACTGGGGCGGGAAAACGGCCATTCTGAATATCAGCGAGAACGACAGCGCCGCGCCCTTCGCCTGTCACTGCGAGGCCTGCCGGGCACTGGATGCCGACCCGAACGGGAAGATCGGCAATCTCATGGGGGCGGACCGCTATGTGGATTTCGGCAACCGTGTCCTGAAGGCGGCCCGGAAAATCCGCCCGGACGTCAAAGTCGTTTACTTCGGGTACAACGCCTCCGAACAGCCGCCGCGGAAAACGCATATCGATGAGGGATCGATCCTCAGTCTGGTCCCCACCGATTTCCGCATGGATGAACTCACCGCCTACATCAACGCCTGGAAGGAAGCGGGCATGACGGAATTCTTCTACCGTCCCAACTGGCACTTCTTCTTCGAGCCTGTGGGATTCCCTGTCGGACTCGACAACTTCGCGTTCCGGATCCAGCAGTTCGTACAGCAGTTCGGCGGATGCTGCTTCTACGACGCGCCGAAAACGATCGATCCCTTCCGGATCCATACCGATTACATTCTCTGCCACGCCATGCTGGAGCCGGAGCGTCCTCTCGAATACTGGGAGGAGCACTACGCGGAGGCCTTCGGCGACGCGAAGCAGGACGTTCTGGAGTACTTCCGCTTCTGGTCCAGGATCTGGGATGAACGGATCGAAAAACCGGTTCTGAACCGGATGGCAAAGAACACCCATGAATGCAATCTTTTCAAAGTGTTTCTGCCCGAGGTCAACAGGTATTACCGCGTGGAGGATTTCGTGCAGTCCGGCGAGATCCTGGACCGGGCCCTGACCCGCGAACTGGAAGCTCCGGCAAGAAAATATCTTCAGGATCTGAAGCTGTTTCACGATCATGCGGCCCTGATGCTGAAGTGCGTCGTTTCCAAAAGCGACGCCGACATCCGCCGTCTGGTCGAATTCCGCGAAAAGAATGCCCTGGGGACCCGGGAGGAACTGGAGAAACGGTTCGATGCGCCGCTGAGGATCCGGACCACGCCCGGAATCGATACGCCCGTGCTCTGGCATTTCCGGCTGGATCCGAAAGAGGAAGGAGTCCGCGATCAATGGTTCGCCCAGACCGATTTCTCGAACTGGGACGGCATGATGCCCACGAATTCCGTCTGGGAGAAGTCCGCGGTCGCGGAGGGCCATCCTTCCGAGGAACTCCGCGCAAGGACAGCCGCCTACGACGGCATCGCCTGGTACGCACAGAAGATCCGGATCCCGGAAAAATGGAAAGGATCCTGCATCCTGCTCCATTTCGGCGCGGTCGACGAGGCTGCCGAAGTCTGGGTCAACGGAAAAAAGGCGGGCAGCCATCCGTTCGTCAATCCCAACGACTGGAAAGATCCCTTCGAGTTCGACATCACAAACCTGATCGACTGGACTCTTCCGGAGCAGACCGTAACGGTTCAGGTGACGGACAAAACCGGGGCGGGCGGGATCTGGAAACCCGTGGAGATCCGGTTCCCCGCCGGCACTGTTCCGGACCGGAATTCCGGCTTCAAGACCGGGAATGCCGGTGTAACTGAAGTTCAAGACAAAGGCAATCAAAAATAACAAACCACAGGAGAAAAAATCATGAATCGTAAGCATTTTACCCTGATCGAGCTGCTGGTTGTGATCGCCATCATCGCAATTCTCGCGGGCATGCTGCTGCCGGCGTTGGGGTCCGTGAAGCAGAAAGCCACGCAGCTCACCTGCGTCAATCAGATGAAGCAGATCGGACTGGCTATGTTTTCGTATGCGAATGACAACGAAGATCGCGTTCCGCCCCACCGCCCGACCATCGCCTCGTTTCTGATATTCAACGGATACGTCGGAGTCCCTTATATCAATACGGGATACGGTATCGATGCCAGCAGCGGCTGGCCGACGAAGAATGTACGCAATGTGGTTTTTGACGGTCCCGGACTGTTTGTCTGTCCGGCCGCTTACGCCACCGGATTGCAGAAGGCCCCCACTGCCGATTACACGCAGACCAGCTATGGCGTAACAGTCGTTTCGTCCACAAGTGAACTTACGGATTACTGCTATGCCGTCCAGGGAGGAAGCGGCGGGCTGCAATATATTACGGGCCGGAAATTGCAGAATATCAAAGGCAACATTCTGCTGGGGGAAGTGGATTATTCCGCCACAACGACATCTATGGCCGGAAAGGTATACCGGGTAGGGAAAGGCGAATCCAATTATTATCAGCCGCAAATCTGGACTTGGTCCCTTGATTTCGCTCGCCAGCACAGCGGATTTGTTCATGAGAAGAAGGGGGCCAATTGGCTGTTCAAGGACGGACATGTCTCCTATTACAAATACGGAGGCGAGGGTCGAATCACCAGCAAATTCACTCTCTGATCCGGTGATCCGGACTCTTTTTCAGCCCCGGAAACGGCACAACGCGGATCGCATCCGGATTTTTTGAATTTTTTGCCTCTTTCGTTAAAAAGGTCAAATGTAAAGTTAAACGCTTACTTGGCGTCTTCTGAACGGGCGGAGTGAGCGTTTAGTCTTACAAAGTATGCGTTTTCTTTTACAAATCTTTTACAAAGATTGAAGAAAAGTATGAAGCTGTCGCAGGGCGTGCTGTATTGCGTTCTTCCTTACCATACACCACATACTACCCCGCACGTGTTTGTGTCTCTGACAATGCGATGATCGGGCAGTCGCCATTCTTGAAATAGGAATGATATGCGGACCGGGGCTTTCTGCCGCCCCGTTGGGGCTCGGACAAAATTTTGACTCGTTGACCAGGGGATGAATCCCCTGGCTATAATCTTTCGCCCCGTTGGGGCTCGCCTGATACGAGAGGCTCAGTATTTCGGGAAATATCAGCCCCAAGGGGGCGGCAGAACACAGCCCG
>JAFZZR010000007.1 GCA_017615635.1 Lentisphaeria bacterium | reverse complement strand
GTCACCCGGACTATTTCCTTCAGGTAAAAATCCGGGTCCTGCTGATTCGGTACAAAGTCTTCGATCTCGTCCCAGCGCAGCGTGGCAACGTCGCCCAGCCTCAGCCCGCAGCAGATCCCGATTGTGAAAAGTCCCTTCATGAGAGGCGGCGGATTCCGAAAAATCTGCTGCATCTCTTCCTCCGAAAAGATGTCCCGTTCCGCAGGCTCCAGCTTCAAGGGCCGGATGTAATAGAACGGATTTTCCTCTACGGTATATCCCAGGTCCGGCATGAGGAATGTGAATACGGCTTTGCATACGCTCTGATACCGGTTCAGAGTCGTGTTGCTTAACGCTCCGCCGAATTTGTAGTCCTTGAATTTTCGCCTCACCGGACAGCGGCTTTTGTCGTAACGGATCGTCTGATCCCAGCGTCCGTTTTGACGGATGTACGCAATATATGCTTCCGCGTGCCCTCGCTCCACCTCGTCCAGCGTGTTGAGCTGATAGTTCTCCTTCAGAAACGCGACAAAATCGAACCAGTACCTACGGGATACCGACAGCACCTGTTCCGATGCCTGCCTCGTGTGAGGCTTTTTCAGGGAAAGATCGAACGCGTCGTCCAGCGAAATCGTTATCCTCGCTTTGAGCCTCTTGAGCTTCGCTCTTTCTTCCAGATACTCCTGCCTCGTCTCAATGTCTTTCAGCCGATGCTCGCGCTCCAGAAACTCTCTCGCTGCGATTTGAGCTTTCCGCTCCTCGGTGATCTTCTGACCGAATGCGTCCTTCAGGACCATCGCCTTGCGTTTATGATCCCTCGTTGTGTATTGCAGCAGGAATACGCCGTTTTCCTTGTAAACCCGCCCGGTACCCTTCGCTCTGCGCCTTCTTCTCATTTTGCCTGATTCCTCTCGATTCGATTCTTGCTCTTTCCGGCAATATACCTTGCCCCATGGGGAAAGAGCAAGAACCGAATCCTCCGGATCGGCTCTTACGGGCGAACATCTTCGAAAATGTCTTTTTCGTCCCTGAAAAAGACGTTTTCCGAGTTCAAAATTCCACTTGCTTAAACTTGCCTGAATTGTGGCGTCTCATAAGCACCAATAACCGTTTTCAGGCTGAATCGAACACCGCCATCCCCTCACCATAAAATCCGCGCTTTATGACAAATCTCTTACATATCATACTGACGACGAATAAACTATAAACGAAGAACGTGTTTTGTCTAATACCCATCATCGCCATTCTGGCCGGGATGCTTCTGCCTGCGCTGGGTTCGGTGAAGGAACGGGGGAAAACAATTCAGTGTCTTTCCAACATCCGGCAATGTCAGCTCGCGCATATGAATTACGCGAATGACAACGCATCCTACTACGTCCTGAGAGGAACTCCCGCCTGGTACTGGAACGGGATCCTGCGGGCGGAAAAATACCTGTTCGACGAAACGGTCATGAGCTGTCCTTCCGCCGAATTCAAAACTCTCAGCAACACGTGCTACGGTATGCCGTCTCCCATATACTACGGCGGATCGGATTGGGCGAAGGCGGACAAGAAACTCGCGATATCGGATACGTACAGCATGGACAAATGGGGATTTCTCAAAAGCGGAGCCGTAAAACAGCCGAGAAAATTGACTTTGCTGTGCGATTCGCTGTATCACCCGTCATCGGGCGTCACCCAGCAATTTCCCATAATACGTATAGACGGGATAGCGAACAACATGGCCCATGCCCGGCATCGAAACGCGCTGAATATCGGGTTCCTTGACGGACACGGGGAAAACATGAAGCCCAACGATTTTCTCGCGGTGTCTGATGATTCGAACTACTATGAGACAGGATACACATTCAAGCGGACCTGCTTTTCCCAGAATTGCGACGTCACGGTACAGATTCCTGCTCGCCATTGATGATTCTTCGATATAGCACACGATAGGAGAAGGAAGTATGAAAAAGGTTCTCGCCGTTTCATTGGTTCTCGCCGCCGGTTTCGCCGGACTCACGGCCGATGAAATCCCCGATCTCTCGGAATTCACGCCCCTTCAGGCGGAGTCCGGCCCCGTCTTTTTCGAGGACTTCAACAAGGGACTGGATGACTGGAAAGGGAGTCAGAGCGATCACTTCACCTATTGCGCCAGCGAGGGGCTCATGGGCACCGGCTGTCTGATGGCCCAGCGGAAAAAGGGAGATAAGCCGATCGAAATTCAGAGAGAAGTGCAGCTGAAGCATGGAGTCCTCTACAAACTCACGTTTCGCTACCGTTCGGAGATGGTGCCCGTGGATCCGGCCAACCCGAACAAGAAGGGCGTGCTGGCACTTTCCTGCATCCGTTTCCGCAACACCCAGACGGGAAAGATCGATCACGGAAGCTTCAAGACCAGAAGCGAGTTGAGCCGCCCGGAATGGACGGAGTGGGATCAGCACTTCCGCGTGCCGGAAGGATACGACTCCAAAGTGGTCCTGGGCCTGCTGATCCATGTGGACCGCGCGGGGAAGGTCTGGTACGAGGACGTTTCCATCGAAGAGGCGGAGAAGCTTGGCTGCACCGTATTCCCCGTGCGGAACAATGTCATGACCTACGATCCGGAGGCGGGGATCACCTGGTTCGTCAACTTTCCCGCGGGCTTCCCGAAATCCGAGTATAAACTTCTTGCCGAGGTCGGCGGCGTCAAAAAACTGCTGGAACTTTCCGGCAGTTACGCACACGGCCTTTTCGGCGCTTTCCCCGAAGGGCGCCTCCCCGTCAAGGCCACGCTGCTGGATATGACAAACAAGAAGATCGTGGGCTCCGACGAATCCGTGCTTTTCGTGCGGAACGTCGAGAACATCCCCGGCAGCATCGTCATGGACGAGCAGGGGCGCATGACCCGGAACGGTAAGCCGTTCCTGCCGGTGGGCGTCTTTGTGGGCCACAATGACTTGAAGGACACGCAGACGCTTCAGCGCATCAAAGACGCCGGTTTCAACAGCATCCTGATGAACTTCAGCTCGGTGAATTTCGCCGGGAAAAAGGACTCTGCCCGGGAGACGCTTGTGGAAGGTGTCCGCGAAATGGCCAAATACGATCTGGGCCTCCTCTGCGGCGTCAAATACCAGCTTCCGTTCTCATCCGGCAAAATCGAAAAATTTGACAACGTCACAGGACTTGACAACGTAACGCGCTGCGTCATAGAAAGCCTCCGGTGCGAGCCCAACATGGTGGGGTATTATATCAGCGACGAAAACCCCGTTACCGAGGTTCCTGCCATCCGGAAACTCCGCGAACTGGTCGGAGAGCTGGATCCGTGGCATCCCACCATGACGCTCACCTGCCGGGTGGACGACTTCCCGGCCTTTGCCAAAACCGGCGATTATCTGATGTACGACGACTATCCGGTGGGCTGCGGCTGGTACGGGTTCATGGATTCCGAGCGCCAGAGCATGAAATCGTCTCACAAAAACATCCGGAAGGCGAAGGAAGCCGGAATTCCCTTCGTCTGGGTCCCGCAGATCTTCAGCTGGAACACCTGCGTCAAAGGCTGGCCGCACCGTTATCCTACGTCGAAGGAACTCCGGTCCATTGCGCTGCTGGGGGCCGTCTACGAGGCCAGAGCCTACTACTGTTATGCCTACCATATCATCTTCTATCGTGATCCGGACTATGCCGAAGAGGCATGGAAGAACACCGCAGAAGGCGTAAAACTGATTTCCTCCCTGGCCCCCTGGTTTCTCAGCACCGAACCCGCACCCGAAGCGCAGGTCAAACAGATTTCGGGAGCGGAAGTCGCCGCTCGGGCCTTCGTCCACGAGGGCAAACCGCTGGTGATCATCACGGCCGATGGTCCCGATGAATGCGAGGCGGAAATCACCGTTCCCGGCGTCACGGGTCTGAAATCTCGATACGGCAATACGGAAGAAGTTTCGCCCGGCGTCTACAAGTTCAAAGGACTCAACATCGACTCCGATGTATTGAGCGCGGAATAATACAACCGAAGGAGAAAAAAAACTATGAAGAGAAACGGTTTCACTCTGATCGAGCTTCTGGTCGTGATTGCGATCATCGCCATCCTCGCGGGCATGCTTCTGCCTGCCTTGAGTTCGGTGAAGGATCGGGGAATTACGATCCAGTGTCTTTCCAATGTCCGGCAGTGCGAACTGGCCCATATCAGTTACTCCAACGACAACTCGGGTTATTTCGTCATAAGAATGAATGCCCGCTATTTCTGGCCCAGCGCCCTGATGCAGGGCGGTTATATCGGCATGTGGACCACCGCCGTGCGCTGCCCAGGGAAGGAGAAAAAATCAGACAGCGATGCATACGGCATGCCCGCGCCGATGACATATCGGGGGCCCGACTGGAATAAGACGGATGGAAAACTTGCCATCTCGGACACATACAGTATGGACACGTGGGGTTTTCTCAAGGGCGGCGCTGTCAAGCGTCCGGCGGGCCTGCTTCTGCTTTGTGATTCGGCGTACAAAAGCGGAACGACGGTAACGCAGCTTCCGTACATATATATCGGCAGCAGTACACAGACGGTAATGGCCCATGCACAGCACCGGAATACGATCAATGCGGGCTTCGTGGACGGACACTGTGAAAACATGAAGCCATCCGATTTTCTGCAGCAGTTCGATGAAGCCATGTACTATGAGGTCGGTTCGAGCGGAAATCGGGTCTGCTTCAGCCAGTCGTACGCCCCCTTCGAACAGACCAAGACACACTGATCGTATACATTCAAGTGAGCTTAACGATAGGGAACGATATGTCTGACGATCTGCCGAAAGAACTTCTGATCTGCGGAAGCGGGGCCAGCGAGGCCGTGCCCGCGCTGTTCTGCGACTGCGAACTCTGCCGCCAGGCCTGGAAAAACGGCGGCAAGGATATCCGGTCGCGGACCGCGTATCAGCTGGGAGATGAGATCCGGATCGACTTCGGACCGGACTCGCTGCTGCACCGGTACCGCTTCAATCTGCACTACGAAAATATGCGGCATCTCTTCATCACGCATCCGCACAAGGATCATTTTTCGCCGCTGCAGATGAACTATCACGTG
>JAFZZR010000116.1 GCA_017615635.1 Lentisphaeria bacterium | reverse complement strand
CCTCCGCGGCGACCATCAAGCTGACTCCCCAGCCTCAGGCCTCGGCGTCTGCGGCGACCATCAAACTGACGCCCCAGGCTCCGTCCTCTGCAGCGACCATCAAGCTGACTCCCCAACCGGCGGCCGGCGGCGCCTCGCAGACCATCAAACTCTCGGATGCCAAGGCCCCTGCGGCCGGCGGCACCGAGGCCGATGTCGAAAATGTGCATACGGTAAAGATCTCCCGTGCTCCGCGGACCGCACCTCCCATGCCGGCTCCCGCCTCCAGCGCCAAGCCGCCTTCCGCGATCCCGGGTGCGAAGCAGACGATCAAACTGCGTCCGTCTTCCATGTCCTCCGGCATTTCTGCGGCTCCCGCTCCGGCCTCCGCTCCCGTGCAGATGAATGCGGGACAGGCCAACCGGACCATCAAGCTGGTTCCCGTCGGCAATGGCGGCGCCCAGATCGCCCCGGCTTCCGGCGCCGCACCGGCGGCACCCGTTCCCGGGACATCTCCCGCTGCCCAGACCGTGAAGCTGACGGCCGCTGCGCCCGCTTCGGCGCCCGCCGCGGAACAGCCTTCGGATGCAGCGACCGTGAAACTGAAATCGGGCAGCACCGGCAAGACCACGTTGAAGCTCAGTCTTCAGAAGCCTTCCGGGACGCAGACGGCTGTTGCGGAAAACGGACAGCTGAAAGTTCCCGAACTGACCCTGCCGGGGAAAAAGGAGACGGCGGAAAAGCCCAGTGTGGTTTTCCTGCTGATTTCCATTGCCGCCATGCTGGCCGTCGTGTTTACGGTACTGCTGATGTCCGTTCAGTTTGCCAACATGTATCACGGCGCCAATGTGAACATTCCGGGTATGACGCGTCTCAGCGGGACCCGTTAAGTTCCGGCAGACAGATAAAGAAAGATCCGCACCGCAGAGGATGTCTTCTCCCTGCGGTGCTTTTTTTTTCAGCCGCGCTGAAGCAGAAATTCGAAATCTTCCAGAGAGAGAGCGCCCATGGCATCGCCGGTCTCGTCCACCAGAGAGGCGAAAAGTTCCTGTTTTTTCCTCTGAAGTTCCAGTACCCGCTCCTCGATGGAATCCTTGACGACCAGCTTGATGCAGTTCACATTCTTCGTTTGTCCGATCCGGTGAGTCCGGTCAGTCGCCTGGATTTCTGCGGCCGGATTCCACCAGGGATCGCAGATGATGACGGTATCGGCGGAAGTCAGATTCAACCCGGTTCCGCCGGCTTTCAGGCTGAGCAGGAAAACGGGGATACCGGGTGAATGATTGAAGGAATCCACCCGGGCCATCCGGTCCTGCGTGGAGCCGTCCAGATATTCGTAAGGGACGGCTCTGGATTCCAGCCAGGATCGGATAATGGCGAGGAGCGAAGTGAACTGACTGAACAGAAGGACCTTGTGTCCGCTGTCGATCGTTTCCATAAGGAGCTCCTGCAGGAGTTCCATTTTTGCGCTGCCGGGCACGGATCCGTCCGGAGAGAAAGTCCGGATCAGATCCGGCGGAAGCAGATCCGGCGCACAGCAGGTCTGCCGCAGACGCATGAGGAGAGAAAGAAGCTCGAAGGACCGGCCCGGACGGCTGCGCATGGCGCTGCACTGCTTCACGGCTTCTTCGGCCAGCGCATCGTAAAGGGCGCGCTGTCCGTTGTGCATTTCGCAGTACACGATCTGTTCCTGCTTGGGCGGCAGTTCACGGCAGACTTCTGATTTCTTCCGGCGGAGGATAAACGGCGCGATCCGGAAAGCAAGTTCCTCACGCAAAGCGGGATCGCAGGAGAGATTGGCGAACCGGGCCCGGAACGGAGACAGCGGTCCCAGGAATCCGGGATGGAGGAAATCGAAAATGGACCAGAGGTCCTCGGCGGAATTTTCCAGGGGCGTGCCGGTGAGGACGAGGCGGTGTTCCGCGCGTATTTCTTTGCATTTCTGGGCATTGGCGCTGCTCGGATTTTTGATGTGCTGCGCCTCATCCAGAATCAGCGTGCGGAAGGAGAGCGGAGCCAGACGGTGCATATCCCGTTTGACCAGTGCATAGGAGCAGATGCACAGGTCGGCGGCGGGAACGCGGTCCCAGAGATCCTTCCGGTCGTGTCCCTCGATCACCTCGACCCGCAGGGACGGCGTAAAGCGTCCGGCCTCGCGTCTCCAGTTGGCGGCAAGGCTGGTGGGACAGATGACGATGGCAGGCAGGGTCAGCTTCGGATAAAGGACTAGGGCCGCCAGGGTCTGGATCGTCTTGCCCAGCCCCATTTCATCGGCCAGGATCAGATTGCAGGAACGCTCGAACATGCCGGCCAGCCAGTAGACTCCCGCGGCCTGATAGGGACGGAGCTCTCCCTGAAAAAGTTCGGGAGCCGGTTTCCGATCCGGTACGGCAAGATCCTCCCGGAGCCGGTCGAGATCCACCTTGATCCGCAGGAATTCCAGCGGTACGGCGCCGGGGAAATCCGCCCCGGCTTCCGCCCAGAGCGCGGCGGCGGGACGCGGCAGTTCCAGAATATCGGCGCCCGGCGCGTTTTCATCGTCCTGCGGCAGGATAGTAACACTCTGTCCGAAAGTCCGTGCCAGATTGCGCAGCGCCCCGGGGATTTTGATCAGGACATCCGGCTGACCGGCGGGCAGGAAGAATTCATTGTTTTCCGCGGCGGCGGCCAGGGTTTTCCAATGGATCGCGCCGCCGCCCGAAGAAAGGGCGAACGCGAGATGAAACGAATCCGCCGTCTCCTTTATGACACGGCAGGAAAGGGCTACGGAGGAGGCGCCGGCCGCCAGCGAGGTCAGCGCAGAGGAAAGCATGCAGGGCCGCTTTTCCCGAAGCCAGCGCGGGATCAGTTCATCGAGGAACATGCCGATCGCTTCGCGGTCATGAAGAAGGAACCGCGAGATCACGATCCCTTTTCTCTTTTTCTCCAGAATCTCTTGAAAACCGAAATTCACCAGTTCCCGCAGGATCTCCGTTTCGCCCTGAGTGTCCCGTTTCCAGAATGCCTCTCCCTGCGCCATGCCGAGCCGTACGTTGTCCGCCCGGCAAAGACGGCCGTCGTAATCGAAAAAGATATCCATAGCCAGCGAGCCGTCGGGGAGAAGACGTCCGTCGTACAGGGGCCGGAAACGTTTCCGGCGCACCTGGATCCCGGAGGAGGCCGCAACGATCTGGATAGGCAGCGAATCTTTCGCTTCCATGAGAGCTTTGGCCGCTTTGGCATCACAGGGCTGGACCGTTGTCCGCAGAAAGTTCCGGAGCCAGGCCACATCCGTGACGGCGGGGATCCACCAGTATTCGCCCAGCATACCGAGCCAGCACCCGGATCGTCCGGTGATGACCTTGACGGACTGAAGCGGAAGCAGCGCGCCGCTGACCGTCACGGCGGACTTGAGGATGTATCCGGCCTGGACCCGTTCCAGCAGCAGAAGCGGCGTCGCCGGTTCCTTGTGGATCACGATCGTTTCCCCCTGCCGCCGGAATCCGCTGAATCCGGGAAGACAGTGAAAGAATTCCGCACACTGCTCGGAGTTGAGGGAAAGACTGGAGCCTTCCTGCTCCGCGTTGATAGCGAGAAAGCGGATGATCTGACGGTCCTGGAGAGGGAAGGAGGAAAGCGAAAGAGACGCCGAAAGGCTCTTTCCGAATTGAAGCTGACGCAGGTTGTTCAGGTTGCCGAAATACTCTCTTTTTCCGCAACGGAGCTGTACGGAAAGACGGACCCGCTCCCATTTGCTCGGCACATGGGGAAACTCCGTTTCCGCCTCGATTTCCACCGCTGCCGTCTGGGGCTCCAGCACCTGCTGCAGCAGTTCCGGAAGACCCGAAAACTTCAGCCCGGCATACTGGGCCGGCAGATCTCTGGATTCGCCTTCGGGACGGTATTTGATCGTGTATTTCGCGTGATACAGCGCCGCCGCCAGCGAATGCGCGCACAGTCCGCCGGGATTCGATCCGCAGTCGCAGCTCCCCGAGTACGGTCCTTTCGGAAAACCCCGGAATTCGCATCGGGCGACTTTCCCCTCCGATCCGCGGCAGACGGCGTGCAGGACCCCCGGCGCACTTTCCATGCAGCAGAGGACCTCTCCCGTCCGGAGGATCTGTTTCGCTTTTTTGAAGGTCTCTTTTGAACTTGCAGAGACCAGCCGCGATTCAAAACTTTCACTCATCACGCCCCCCGGTGCTGAAAATCTGTTACCCGAAACGGAAACAATAGCACTTTTTTTGAAAAATGAAAGCCGATTTCCGCAAAAAGAATGAGTTTTTCATTTGCACCGGGTCTGGAGGGCGGCCCTGGAAGGCGCATGCTCCGGTTATTTCCGGCTTTTCCGGAGCGCCCGGGTCTGTTCGGCCAGTGTATTTCGTTCCCAGAAGACGCCGTCCGCGTACCCCTGGATCCCGGGATCGGTTTCGGCTTTGTCCAGTCTGGCCAGCGCCCAGAGACAATACTCCCGGTCCCGCTCGATCCCGCAGAAATGGCGGCCCAGTTTTCTGGAAACGACCGCCGCGGTCCCGCTGCCGAGAAAGGGATCCAGGATAAATCCGCCGGGATCTGTCCCGGACAAGATAAGCTTGGCCAGCAGTTTTTCCGGTTTCTGCGTGGGATGATCCGTATTTTCCGGCATGGACCAGTAGGGAACGGAGATATCATCCCAGAAATTCGAGGCGCAGGTGTCGCGGAACCGCCCGGACGGCGTCTCCTCCCAGTCTTTGGGGTCTCCATCCTTCCGGTAAGGCGCCAGAACACGCCGGCGCTGACGGACGGCATCGGCGTGGAAGCAGTATCGATCGGAGACGGTGGCGAACCAGATATCCTCGCAGGCGTTTTTCCAGTTCCGGGAGGAACCCCGGCCCTTTTCCCGCTGCCAGGTGATGCGGCTGCGGATCCGAACGTGCCGGGAGAGGATGGCAGCACAGGCCGCGGAGCTCCGCCAGTCGCCGCAGAGATAGATGCTGGCTTCGGGTTTCAGAAGGCGCAGGAGCTTCGGGAACCAGGACTCCAGATAGCGCAGATAGTCCTCCTCGCCGCCCGCGGAAAAGCAAAACCCGTTGAAATTTTTCCGGAGATTGTAGGGCGGATCCAGAAACAGAAGATCCGCAAACGAATCGGGCAGCAGTTCCAGCACATCGGGCACCGATCCCTGCATCACCCGGTCCGTGATCTCCGCAAGAGACATTTTTCCCGGTCCCGGCCGGAGTATTTTTTTCGAAAGCAGCGCCTCCTCGCCGCGGGTCAGGGTCAGGGTTCTGTTTCTGGCTGCTCGCTTCTTCTCCATGGACACCACCCCTACGAATTATGACGCCGGATCACGGGTTCCAGCGTGACGCCGATCAGGATCCAGTCGCCGTGTCCCCGTTTCGTCAGGGAGGCTCGGCAGTCGAAGAAATCCCGGAAGGATTCCTTTTCGCGGGCGAGACGTCCGGAGACGGCCAGGGAGAAGGAGACGGAAGCGGATTGTCCGTCCTCGGCGATACGGATCTCCATTTCATGGATCTCGACGGAGAGAGACTGCAGGAATTTACGTCCCTGAATGAACATCCGGAGCAGGTCTTCGGTCCGGAACTCTCCGGAAGCATAGCGGTTTCCGCCGGAGATGGTGACGGTTTCGGCGGCCAGTTTCTGAAGTCCGCGGAAGTCGCCGGCCTCGGCGAGAGGCTGCTTCTCTCCGTTCTTCCGGATCAGCGCCTGGGCTTCGGAAAAGGTCCGGCGGATGGCCGCTTCCTCGCTTTCACAGATGAAAAAATACCATACCGCGGCCGCGGCCAGAAGGAGTCCGGCCGCGATCCCCGTCAAAATTATTATTTTTTTCCGGTTCACCGCATTCACCATAACACCAAAGGTTTACCGATGAGCCGCCGTTTCGCCGTCTCGCCGGCCATGTGCTCTTCCAGCGGCATGGACCGATTGTCGCCCATAATGTAGACGCAGCCTTCGGCCACACGGAAAGGACGGATCTCCCAGTCCGCGGATCTGTATTTTACATAGGGTTCGGAAAGTTTCTCTCCGTTGATATAAAACTCGCCGGCCCGGCACTCCACGGTTTCGCCTTCAAATGCCAGGATCCGCTTCAGGACCGACAAACGGTCGCCGCCCACCGAAAAAACAGCCGCATCGCCGCGTTCCGGTTCCGAAAACCAGTAGGCGGGACACCAGCAGAAAACGAGTCCGTGTTCCGGAAAGGAAGGCAGCATGCTCCGTCCGGAAAGGATCATGGGGCGGCAGACGCGGGAGAAGAACAGCCAGGCGGCTGCGGCAATGAGGATCAGCCGGAGAATACGGCGGACCTTCCGGTTTTTCAGGTATTCCCGAAGCCGGGAGGAAGATGTGCCGGATAACGAAGCCTCACTCATGGCCCGTCTCCCGGGAAAGGAGCATGCGTACGGCCGTAAGGATATCGGGCGCATCCACCGCTCCGGGGAAGCCGGAAAGATCCTGCTCGGCGCCGTGTCCGGAACGGACCAGCGCGGCGGCACGGCATCCGGCGGCGTATCCGGCCTGAAGATCGGAAACCTTGTCGCCGATCATGAGGCATTGCGCGGGATCGAGAGAAAAATCGCGGATGGCGCGCAGGAGCATGCCGGGCCGGGGCTTCCGGCAGTCGCAGGGATGCGAATACTCCGGCAGGATGCCCTTTTCATGATGGAAACAATAGTAATTGGCATCCAGCGAAAGTCCGTACTCCGCCAGAAGTTCTCCCACACGCCGTTCCACGGACTTCAGCTGATCCTCCGTGAAAAAGCCGCGGGCGATCCCGGACTGATTGGAGATCACGATGAGCCTGTATCCGGCGGTCCGCAGAAGCCGAAGGGCCTCGGGGACTCCGGGAGCCAGTGCCACAAGAGCGGGATCGGAAAGATAGTTTCTCTCTTCGATCAGCGTTCCGTCACGGTCGAGAAAGCAGGCTTTGGCACTCATGAGCGATCCGGTTCCTTTCCCTCTTCCTTATCCAGAGAAACGATCCGGTCGCAGTGCTCGATGCTGGAAAGCCGATGCGCGATCATGAGGATCGTGATCTTTCCCTTCAGGGCCTTCAGCGCATCGATCAGCGCCTTCTCGGTCTCGTTATCCAGCGCGCTGGTCGCCTCGTCGAACACCAGAAGTTCAGGCTGATTGTACAGCGCACGGGCTATGGCGATCCGCTGACGCTGCCCGCCCGAAAGACGGACTCCTTCCTCGCCCACCACTGTCAGATCCTTTTCCGGAAGTTCGTCGATAAAGGTGTCGGCCTGCGCCATGCGGACGGCAGCGTGATACCGCTCCATATCCACCTTGTCCGGGTCCATGCCGAACGCGATATTGGCACGGACGGTGTCGTCGAACAATACGACGTTCTGCGGGACGTATCCCACCCGGGTCCTCCAGGAACGGAGATTCTTTTCGGAGAGGAGCACGCCGTCGATGAGGATCCGGCCGGAATTCGGTCTGTAGAACCCGAGAATGAGATCTGCCAGCGTGGTCTTGCCGCAGCCGGTCCTGCCCACCAGCGCCACGGATTCGCAGCAGGCGATGTTCAGGGAAAGATCCCGGATCACGGGCGGCAGTTCCGGAGAATAGGTAAACGTTACATGGTCCACACGGATCTCACGGGTGAAGGAAAGCGGGGCCGATTCGGAATCCGGCAGTTCCTCCCGGGGAATAGCGGTCAGATCCTCGTAGATATGATCGAAAAGATAAAGGTTCGACCGGATGGAAAAAAGGCTGTACTGGATCCGGGAAACACAGGGAAGAAGCCGGAACATGGCCGTGATGAAAAGAGCCGCGGTGAACAATATGCCGGCAAAATCCTCGCCCGACCGGATCATGATCAGAAGCGCGCACATGGCAATGATGATGCAGAACGCCTCCATGGCGAAACGGGGAATATCGGAAAAATCGAGGATCTTTTTTCTGGCAAACAGCCTCTTCGTCTGGACCAGATCCAGCTGATGATCGAAAAAGGACTCCGTGCCGGTCAGCTTCACCTCGCGGACCGCGGAAAGGCCCTGATTCAGAAACAGCAGCGCTTTCTCACCGGCCCGATTGCATATCTCGCCGAAACGGGTCAGGATCTTCCGCAGAGGCAGATAGATGGCCAGAAGAAGAAACGCCCCGAGCCCGGCGGCCAGACAGGAAATCTTCGGCATGGCGGTGAAAAGGACCGCGATCAGGACGAGGCAGACCACCAGTTCCGTGGCCACCAGCAGCGCCGGCTTCAGAACACCCTGCGCAAAAGATTCGACCTGTTCCACCCGGTAGATCAGCTGCGCGGAACCCATGCGGATGTGCCAGCCGTAGGGAGCGGCAAGATAATTGCAGAACATCCTCTTGGAAATGTGGATGGAAAGTTTGGTGATGAACCAGCTTTGACACCAGAGGGAAAACCAGTTGAACAGGGCCTTGAAGATGTAGAAGAGAATGAGAAAAACCGCCAGATACACCACGAAGGTTCGGGGAGAGTCCGCGTGAGACAGACGGTATGTGTACTGTACCCAGCGGCTGGAGGAAACAATGCCCTCTTCCCTCGAAGCGGTAAAGGCCGAGACCAGGATCATGATGACGCCCAGGGCGGCCAGTTCCAGCATGGCGCCGAACACCATCAGGCCCCCGAGCCCCACGAGGAACAGTTTGTACGCCCGGGGCAGGATCCGTCTCAGTTTGTTGATCAGAGCGAGCATAGGGCGGACCCCCTCTTGTTCAGCCGATCTCCGATCCGGGCGCGCATTCCCCGTCCACGGTCACCAGACGAAGCCGTTCGCCGTCTCTGGCAGCCAGGAGCATGCCCCGCGATTCGTGCTTGCGGATGACGGTAGGCAGCAGATTCTCCACCACCACGATGGTTTTCCCCGTCAGAGTCTCGGGTTCGTAAAATTTCGCGATCCCGGCCACCAGCGGACGCACATCGCCGTTGCCCAGGTCGATCTTCAGAGAAAGCAGTCTCTCGGCATCCGCGATCCGTTCCGCGGAAAGGATGCGGGCCGCCCGCAGACGGACCTTCTGCAGATCCGCGATGGTGATGATCCCTTCCGGAATGACCACGCTCTTCTTCTCCTTGATCCGGGGCTCTTTCTTCTTCTCGGCGGGCGCGGCGGCGCAGGAAGGCTTTTCCGTCTGGATCCTGGGGAAGAGAGCCGCGATGTCCTGCATGCGGGATCCGGGGCGGAGCGTCCCGAAGCTGCGGATCTGATCGAAGGATACGCTGCGGCAGTCTTCCTCGCTCATGCCGATGGTCCGGCGGAGTTCCGCCATTTTCTCCGGCATGACCGGGAAAAGAAGGCCGGAAACGATCCGGAGCGTTTCCGCCGCCGTGTAGAGGACGGTCGCCAGTCGTTTCGTCTTTCCTTCCTTGGCCAGCGTCCAGGGCGCCGTCTGCTCCATATAGCGGTTGCCGGCGCGGACTACGTTCATCACGGTCTCCAGACCCCGGTCGAGTTTCATGTTCTCCACCGCGGAAGTAACGGCGGCCACCGCCTCACCGGCGCAGGCGAGAAGTCCCTTGTCTTCGGGTTCCAGCAGCACTTCGGGCTGGGGAACAAGTCCGTCGAAGCAGCGGAGCGTCAGCTTCACTACGCGGCTGAGCAGATTGCCCAGGTCGTTGGCCAGATCGCTGTTGTAGCGGGAAATGAAATCCTCTTCCGTGAACGAGGCGTCGTTGCCCAGCGTCATGGCCGCCATAAGGAAGTAGCGGAACGCATCGACTCCGTAGCGGTCGGCAAAGTCCATGGGATTCACCACGTTCCCCAGGGATTTGCTCATTTTAACATTCCCGGTGAGCCACCAGCCGTGGGCGAAAATGCTCTTCGGCATATCCAGCCCCATGGCATGAAGCATGCACGGCCAGTAAACCGTATGCGTGGTCAGGATATCCTTCCCGATCAAATGGCGGCACTCGGGCCAGTACTTGCGGAACCGGGCGTCGTCCGTACCGTATCCGATGGCGGACACGTAGTTCAGAAGGGCATCGAACCAGACGTAGCAGACATAATCGTGATCGAAGGGCAGTTCGATTCCCCAGGAAAGACGCTTTTTGGAGCGGGAAATGCACAGATCGCCCAGCGGCTGCTTCAGAAAGCCCAGCGTCTCGTTGGCCCGGAATGCCGGCTGAATGAAATCCTCATGGGTCCGGATGTACTCCACCAGCCACTCCTGATAACGGCTCATGCGGAAAAAGTAGTTCTGCTCCTCCAGCCGTTCCGTGGGACGATGGCAGTCGGGACACAGATTGCCGTCCACCAGGTCCTTGTCCGTGAAATAGCGTTCGCAGGGAACACAGTAGTTTCCGGTGTACGGCGCCTGATAGATGAGATCGCGGTCGTAAAGGTCCTGCAGTACGGCGGAGACGATCTTCTCATGGCGTTCCTGCGTAGTGCGGATGAAATCGTCGTTGGTGATATTGAGCTTTTTCCACAGGGACTGGAAGTTGACCACGGTCTTGTCGCACTGTTCCATGGGCGTCATGCCGTGCAGCTTGGCGGCCTTTTCCACTTTCTGGCCGTGCTCGTCCGTCCCGGTCAGAAAGAAGGAATCATCCCCTTTGGCTCTGTGATACCGGGCCAGAACGTCCGCCAGTACGGTCGTGTAGGCATGGCCGATATGCGGATTGTCGTTGACATAATAGATCGGCGTGGTCACATAAAATACCTGATCGGACATGGGGCGTTCTCCTTGCTTCGGTTCCTTCCGTTGAATACAATGGAGAAATATAATCCTCTTTTCCTTCCGGCGCAAGCGTCCGCTCAAAAAAAATCGCCCCGCTTTCCTCACTTCGTCATTGACATATCTCCGAAAGCACAATATAGTATCCTCCGTCTCTCCATCCCTCAACAGAATTGCAGGTTTCATGATGCACAGTTCTTCCTCCTCACGCAGATCTTCAAAACCGACTTCCTCTCACTCTCGCGCCGGCCTCTCCGGTCTGACCGCTCAATACCGCAACGGACAGGTCTTTCTGCAATGGCGGGAGTCGGGGCTGAGTCCCGAAGCGCGCCTGACCGTCTGGGGCAGCTCCAGGCCCATCACCGAAAAGAACTGCAGATCGGCGGAAAAGCTGGCGGACCGCCTTAACTCCAACAGCGCCGAAGACTGGTGGCGGGATGTCTCCTCCTTCGTGGTCACACGGTCCGAGGAACAGAAAAGCGAAGAGATCTTTGCCGGGCAGACTGCGGAACAGGAAACCGGTTCGCCGGAAAAACAGGGATTCGTGATCCGGGACGGGGGAAGACCGATTCCCGTCGGCGGCGGACTTCACGTCCACACGCCGATGACACCGGCGGAAACCGGAAAACGCTACTATGCGGTCACCTGCCGGGACCGGGGAAAGGCCGCGGGATTCACGGCGCTGCAGAAACCCGTTGCCGTCCGTATGGCGCCGATCCGGCCGATCCGCATTTCCGATTCCAAAATGCCCCGGGGTTCCGGCAAAGGTCTGCCCATGGTCATCCTGCTCCACGGACGGGGCGGCGGCGTGGGCGTGGATTCCCTGGGACGCCCGCTGGGAACCCATCTCTTTTTCGCCGACCGGACCCTCGGATGGCGGGAAGGACTCCCGTTCAAGTTCTCGGTGGAGGTACGGTCCGACCGGGTGGATGTCACGTTTTACGACCGGGTCTGGATCGGAAGAATCATGTCCCCGGAAGAACAGCTGGACGTCCGGGACGGCGTAAAAGCCATTTCCTCGTTCTGGATGGGGTATCATCCGCGCATTGCCGAAAGTCTGCTGGGGCCGGATTTCATCTGCGACAACTACACGGAACGGCTCCTGCTCTATCTGATTCACTGGATCCGGGACTATTTCCAGACCGATCCCGCTGCTGTCTACCTCGTCGGCGGTTCCATGGGCGGCACCGGCGCCGTCCAGCTGGCCACGCACTTCCCGGAAGATTTCGCCGCGATCCGCGCACAGGTACCCATCTGCGCCTATACCTGGAAGCCTTCGCAGATCGGCGGCAATACCTCGGTCTGGCGGATCCAGTGTTCCTGCGGCAAGTTCTCCCGGAAGAATCCCGCAAAAATGCCCGACGGTACCGATCTGCTCCGCTATCTGGACGGCGCACGCAACATTGCCCGACCCGAAATCGATATGCCCGCCATCTTCGCCAGCTGCGGCAGGCAGGATAAATCCATGCCCTGGGCCAACAACCCGCCCTTCTTCAAGGCGGCTGACCGGGCGCGCCAGTTCCTCTCCGTCTACTGGAACGACGGCGACCACAACATGTCCGCCAATCTGCCGGACGACGTGAAACAGGAGCAGGATGCCGCCTCCCTCTTCCGGTTCCGCCGCAATGCGCCCTACCCGGTCTTCAGCGGCTGCTCCGATAACCGTGACTACGGATCCGGGGACGTCGCCGACGGCGATATCGTCGGCTGGATGAACCGCGGCATCCGATGGGAGACCCTGGCCGATGAGGCCGACCGCTTCCGGATCAAAATCTCCGTGGCCTATCCGGGGATCCGGTATCCCGTTACGGCCGATGTGACCATCCGCCGCAGACAGAAATTCCTGCCGAAGCCGGGCGAAACCGTGTATGCGAAGATCGCGAACTGCGTGTTCCCGGTCAAAATCCGGAAGGACGGACTCCTGACCATCCCCGGCATCCGGTTCGGCAGCAGAAGACCTGTGACCATCGAAATCACACGGGGAAACTGATCTGACGGAAATCGGGAATGGAACGGCAGAAATACCCGGGCGGGATTTTCAGCGGACCGGGTAGTCGAAGCAGGTGTCCGGATAGGGCTCGTCGGCCAGGGTGAAGTGCCACCACTCTTCCGCGAGGGGCTTGAATCCGTGCCGCATCATGGCCGTCCGGAGAATCATGCGGTTGCGGAACTGCTCGGCATTGATCTTGCCGCCCGAGGGTTTCGCCGAGCCCGGGAACGGACCGGTGTACTGCTGCGTTTCCGGATTTCCGCACCAGTCCGGATGGCTTTCCTTCCCGAAGTAATCGAAAGTGCCGCCCATATCGACCTCCTTTCCGGAGGCCATGTCGAAGAGAGTCAGGTCCACGGTGCTGCCGCGGCTGTGTCCTGATTTTTCGGCGATGTAACCCCGGGGAAAGAGGACGGATTTATCGAGATTCGGGTAGAAGCAGGCCTTCATACGCGTATCGTCCGTCTTGGCCCAGCGCACGAAATGGGAGACGGCTCTTTGCGGACGGTAGGCATCGTAGATCTTGAGCCGGTATCCCTGCTTCATCACGTCGTCGCTTACCGCCTTCAGCGCTTTGGCTGCCTCGACGGTGAGAAGCGCTTCCGGCTTTTCATATCCGTCGATGCGTTCGCCCGCAAAGTTGTAGGTGGTGTGATACCGGATCTCCAGGATCACGTCCGGAACGGCCTCGGAGACGTGGACGAATCCGCGGGGGGCTTTCTCACAGCAGGCGTAAGACCCGGCGGAAGGACAGCAGCAGGCGGAAACGGAAAGAGCGAAAAATATGGCGGCCGTCAGCCCGGCGGCCTGGCGAAGCAATCGTTTGAAAAAGCCTTTTTCCGCGGCATCGGCGGCATTGCACGATAGATTTGTCTTCACGACCGATCATCCTTTCCGTGATTGTTTTGTTTCTTCTCTCGCACTATACATGAAATCGGAGGAAATTCAAGGAGGCCGGAAAACGTTTTAAGGATTCCTTTTCAGTTGTCCGAAAACTCCGGGGGCTTCTCCGGAGCCGGTTTTTCCCCGTCCGCCCGGGCCGCTTCGTTTTCCAGCCGTTTCATAATGAGCTCGGCGGGCGTGTAGTATTTTTTGTCGGCATTGCAGGCCCGGCAGCAGGGAACGATGTTCCCCCGGGTGCTTTTGCCGCCGCGGGCCACGGGGACCAGATGGTCCATGGTCAGTTCGTCCGGCGGAAACTTCTGTCCGCAGTAATGACAGATTCCTTTTTGCAGGAGAGCCTGCCACCAGGCGCTTTTTTTCAGCTCCCGTGCCTTGGCACGTTCCCGGGCGATGTGAGACTCGTTCTTCCGAATGTCGATCCAGTCGTCAGACGCCATTTTCCTCCTCGCTTTCCAGTCGAACTTGAAGAATTTTTGAAGCGGCGGCAGTCATCAGGATCAGAAGAGGGAGGAACTTTGTTCCGCCGGCGGCAGCGGCAGCGGCTTCCGTCAGAAAGAGGCCCAGACGCAGACCGTCCGTCCAGCGCTTTGCGATGCCGGGGAGGGACTTGAAGTGAAACACACGCCAGGCTTTGCAGGCAAGAATCAGAAAGACTCCGGCGGAGAGCGTCGCCAGGATGCCGTAAACATACGAAAGAACTCCGTGAACCTCCATCCGACCCAGACGGGACAGCAGAGAAAAAAAGCATATGCACGTTCCGAGAATCAGAGGCAGCCCGCCGGGACGGGCCGCGGGACGAAGCGTCCGAAGTCCCCGCGCTTCCTCCAGTCCGTACACATACAGGAAAAGGCCGACGGCGAAGAAGTCGGCATAATGCAGAAACGAGGACATGCCCGTCATCGGCAGAAGCGCCATGCCCAGCGCGGTGAGGCATACGAAACGGAGAGCCGTGCAGGCGGCCCCCAGAAAAGTAACGGATGCGATCCGGGGAGCGGCCAGACCCGTCAGCAGGGTCAGCGCAGCGGCGGTGAAGATTTCCGGACGAAAGGAGGAAAAGAGCAGAGTCAGCAGAAACGAGACGATCCGGATCGCCTTTTTCGTACCCGTCGGAATACCGTCCGTATTTTTGGAGGGAAAGCCCGTTTCCGCAAAGAACGAGGAAAAGAGAGCGGCCGCACAGACTGAAACAAGCGCATGCAGAGTACATCTCGTCCAATCCCCGCCTGCCAGGAAAAAACCGGTCAGCGGCAGACCCGGAGCAGCCAGAGCGAACGGCAGATTCAGAAAACGGCCGTATTCCGCGAAGCGACGTCGTTCCCGCTCAGGCATCCGGTGCCGCTCCTTTCCCGATTCCGAGGAAGCGGAATGCGTTTTCCAGCGTCAGTTCCGCCGCCTCCTCGACCGTCAGGCCGCGCAGACTCGCGAAGGCGGCCGCCGTACAGGGCAGCAGGGCGGGATGATTCGGCTTTCCTCGATGGGGGACGGGCGCCAGATAGGGGGCATCCGTCTCCAGCAGGATTCTGTCCGGAGGCATCCGCAGAACCAGTTCGCGGATATTGTCTGCCTTTTTGAACGTGACCATGCCGCCGACTCCGAAAAAGGCTCCCAGCTCGAGGAACCGTTCCAGCCACGGCACCGAACCGGAAAAGGCGTGAAGGACAAAACGTCCGCCGCGCCGGGAAAACGCCTTCAGATGTTCGTAGGCATGCTCGTAGGCCGGACCGCTGTCCGACTTGTCCCGGCAGTGGATGACCGCCGGCTTTCCCGTTGTCAGCGCCAGACGGAGAAACGAGTCGAAAAGCTCGCGCTGCACGGATTCCGGAGCATTTTCATAGTAGTAGTCCAATCCGATCTCTCCCACCGCCGCACACTTCGGATCCGCAGTGAATTCCGCATAGTCTTCCGCCGGATGGAGCTTCTCCGCTTCGGAGCCCGCTTCCTGCGGATGGATCCCCGCCGCAAAGCTGATTTCCGGAGCATGGGCGGCGCAGGCTTTGGAAAGAGCCGTGTTCTCCCATCCGGAGGAACAGATCAGCATATACGGCACTCCGGCCGCCGCCGCCCGGGCATACCATTCCGGGAACGGCCCGTCTTCTCCGCTGTAGTGCGTATGGGTATCAAAGAGAGTCATGCGCGGCTTATTCCGCCTCGTTTCCTCTGGGATAGCTTCCTAGGATCCGCATGGCGGACGTCATGCTTTCCAGGTCGGACAGCGCTTTTTTCACGGGCTCGTCGTCCTTGTGTCCCAGAATGTCGATGAAGAAGTGATATTCCCAGTTCTTCGCCCGGGAGGGACGGCTTTCGATCATGGAAAGGGTCAGCTCCTCCGTCTTGAAGGGCAGCAGACAGTCGTACAGCGCGCCGACGCGGTCGCGGATGGAGAAGCATACGGAGGTCTTGTCCGTCCCGGTGGGCGACGCCATCTTTTTCTGATTGCCGATAACCAGGAAGCGCGTCGTGTTGTCCGGATTGTCTTCGATCCTGTCGCGCAGGGAGGCGAGTCCGTATACGTCCGCCGCCACCGGCGACGCCACGGCCGCCGCTTCCGGATCCTTTGCCGCCAGCTCGCAGGCCCGGGTGTTGGACGAGGTTTCCAGAAGTTCCACGCCCGGCATGTTTTCCCGGAACCAGCAGCGGCACTGGCCGAACGTCTGCGGATGCGCGTAGACTTTCCGGATCTGCGAGATCCCCGAAAGCGAGAGAAGCGAATGATGGATCTGCATATTGATCTCCGCGCAGATCATCACGTCCGGCCACTCCAGAAACATATCCAGCGTGTGACTGACTACGCCTTCCGTGGAATTCTCCACCGGCACGCATCCGTATTCCGCATGGCCCGACGCCACGGCCGAAAACACCTCGCGCAGATTCGTCTTCGGAACATATCCCACGCTCCGTCCGAACTTCGAAAGCGCCGCGTGATGCGTATACGTCGCTTCCGGACCCAGATAGGCCACACGCAGCGGATACTCCAGCGAAAGCGCCCCCGACATGATCTCGCGATAGACCGAGCGGAGCGTCGCGTTGCTCATGGGACCATGATTCTGCGAACACAGACGGTCCAGCACCGCCTTTTCCCGTTCCGGCACGTAGATCGCGCCGGACTTGTTCTTTTTCCAGCTGCCGATCTTCACGACCGTTTCGTAGCGCTGATTCAGCAGACGGAGAATTTCATCGTCCAGAGAATCGATCTTTTTACGCAGTTCGTCCAGTTCCATATTTCTGCTTCCTTTTCCGCCGGCTCATGCCGGCCTCTTCTTTTTTTCCGTCCTTCGCAATCAGACGTCAGCAGGTGCGACCCGACGGATGTTTTTTTCCATCCCGTTACTATACACCCGTTTCCCCCGTTCTGCAATACTTTTTTATGGAAAACCCCTCTTCGATCTTCGTGTAACCGTTGCGGCCGAAAAGCTCGCAGACTTCATTGCCGGTACAACTCCAGAACCGCGTCCGGTGGATTATTTTGTCCGGGGGACTTCCTGATCGGAGGTGCGGACGGGACGGCGCGGGGCATCCAGCAGGTGTCCGGGTTTGGGGACCACGTTGCCCTTGGAATCCGTCATGGTGTCCGGGACATCATCGTCATCCTTGAAAATGTTGCCCGGCGAGACCTTATCGCCCTCCGCATGGATCAGGACGTTGAACCGCTCCGCAGGTCCGTGGACCCCGTTTTCATCCGGCGGGCCCTTGCGCTCCAGGGAGATCCCTGCGTATCCGGGTCCCACCACCCGATAGAAAAACTGAACGGCGTCCATCGTCCGGTCGGGATCGTCGGCCCGGGACGTTTTTCCACGGCGGACATCGGTCTGTGCAAGCACGGCCGAGTGAGGCGGAGAGACTACGCGCCAGGCACGTCCGACCCGAGGATCCCGGGGCAGCGTGACGATGATCCTGTCGCCGGTGCGCATCTCCAGCGTGGCTCCGGAATCCTCCAGGGAAAGATTGTGTTCCTGTTCGCCGAAGAGGGAGCATCCGGCGGCGAGCGTAAGCAGACTCGCGGCGAAGGCGGCGGTCATGGCGGGAATCAGAAAATGGCGCATGGATCGGTTTCTCCGGTTTCCGGTGGTGTATTTCCCCGTACTATATCCCGGCTTCCTCCTTTTTTCAACGGAACGGAGCGATTTTCCCACGTTTCGGGGAAGTCCGCGCTGCGCCCGCTCTCCCGGTACGCAGTGGGCGAATAACCGGTCCGCATGCGGAAAAAGCGGGAAAAATGATACTGATCGAAGAAATCCAGAGTCGAGGCGATCTCCTTGATGGAAAGGGCGGAGTAGAGCAAAAGCTGTTTTGCCTTTTCGAGACGCAGGCGCAGCAGATACTCCTTGGGCGTCACGCCGAAGGCCTGGCGGAATGCCCGGATCGCGTATGCCGTGGAGAGTCCCGCGGACCGGCAGTGAGTCTCCAGAATGAACTTCTGTTCCGAACTCCGGTCCAGAACGGTCTTGAGATTCCGGATCTTTTCCGGACAGTGTTTCGAGCGTTCGCCGGGATGATAGAGGAGTTCGGAGCAGGCGGCGGCGAACTGGTGAAAGATCACGGCGGCGTGCTCGTGAAGGCATGGCGACCAGGAATTGAAGCGGAGAAAGGTCTCGAAGTAGGGAAGGAGTTCCTCCGCCGAGGGAATGTAATAAACATCCGACAGCCGGTAGGCGCGGATCAGCTCTTCCAGCAGGGGCCCGTCGGCCACGAAAAACAGTTTTTCCCACGGGTCTTCGGGATCGGGCCAGTAGGCGTGGGTGCTCCCCAGATGGAGGAAATATACGCTTCCCGTCTCCGCATGAAAGGAGTGTCCGTCGATCGCCAGATATCCGCGCCCGCGGATCACGTACTCCACCACGCAGCGGGAGGCGTTCTGCCGGCGGATGACGGGAGTGTGGATATCGCTGGAGACTCTGGCGAAACTGAGAAGCCGAAAGGGGAAAGGGGTTGGAGAAGTCATTTTTTTACATCCGTTGTTTCCGATAGAACATCACAAAATCAATGTATCCGCGTAAAAAAGGTTGAATTTCGCTTGTTAATATATTACATTATCCGAAGATTGCAAGAGTTCCCCGTACAAGGGACAAAACCTGTCACGAAAAGACGGAAAGGATTTTGAAAATGGATGGTCGGAAACTCAAGAAAGTGAAAATCGCTATGGTCGGATACGGATCCCGGGCACCCGGAGTCCTCGCGCTCCTCCTGGGAATGGATGACGTCGAGGTGGTCGGTGTCTGCGACCTCTATCCTGATCGTGCCGAAGCCGCCGCGCAGGCCGTTCTGAAGGCGCGCGGGAAAAAGCCCGTCGTCACCACGGACTACGGCGCCCTGCTGGAGATCAAGGGGCTGAACGCCGTCCTGACACCGTCCAGCTGGACATCCCATACGCAGGTTTGCCTGGATGCCATGAACGCCGGACTCTATGCGGCCATGGAAGTGGGCGGCGCCACCAGCGTTCAGCAGTGCTGGGATCTGGTCCGGACCTCGGAAAAGACCGGGATGCCCTGCATGCTCATGGAAAACTGCTGTTACGGCCGCAATGAAATGACGATCCTCAACATGGCGAAAAAGGGGTTGTTCGGCGAGCTTGTCCACGCGGAAGGCGGATACCGTCACGATCTGCGGGATGAGATCTGTCTGGGCGAGAAGAACCGGCATTACCGCCTGGCCAACTACATGAACCGGAACGGCGAACTCTATCCCACCCACGAACTGGGCCCCATTGCGAAATATCTGAATCTCAACAAGGGGAACCGCATGCTCACGCTGACTTCCATGTCCAGCAAATCCTGCGGTCTGGAAGACTGGGTCACCAAACATCCGAAGGAGACCAAACATCTTCAGGGCTTCGATTTTGCCGAAGGCGACGTGGTCGTCACCAACATAAAATGCGCGCACGGCGAACTCATCACCTTGTTCCATGACACCTCGCTGCCCCGTCCCTACAGCCGCGGCAATCTGCTGGAGGGGACCGGCGGGATCTGGTCCGAGGACAAGAATGCCGTTTATCTCGACGGGATCAGCAAGCACGAAGGCTGGAACGGGACCTGGGATCCCATGGAAAAGATCTTCCCCAAGTACGAACATCCGCTCTGGAAAAAATTCCGGAAGGCGGGCGTGAAGGGCGGACACGGCGGAATGGACTTTCTGGTCCTCCGTGCCTTCCTTCAAGCGGTGAAAAACCGTACCCAGACGCCGATCGATGTCTACGATACCGTTTCCTGGATGGCCATCACCGCTTTGTCGGAAGAATCCGCGGCCATGGGCGGACATCCCGTGGCCATTCCGGATTTCACCGACGGCAAATGGATCCTCCGGCAGCCGGATTCCGAAGGCATGTACAGTCTGGACAAAATCTGCAAGCCCGACGCGGAATTCTGAGTCCGCAGAAATAGATTTTGCACAAAGGACGGACGCCCGGCTCCGGGTGTTCCGTCCTTCTTTCTGCCTGTGCACCGCCCCGGTCAGCGGGGAAGCGGCACATTCTCAAGACAATACCGGCTGCTGGGATAAAATTCCCGGCAGAGCCGTTCCTTTCCGCTCCGTTCATCCCGAAGCGTGATCCGCAATCCGCCGCCCTCCATCGGCTCCGCCTGCCCCGAAAGCAGGATCCGGCCGCCCGGCTCCCGGATCGTGAACTGCGTGTGCTCACGCCAGGAGAGGACCGATCCTCCGGGATCGGAAGTCTCCCGGATCCCGGCGCGAAGCCCCTTGCCGGACCGGCCGGAAAGAGACCGGTCCACCCGGATGCGTCCGGAAAAGGAAACGGCGGCGGCTTTCGAATTTCTGTCCGGTCCGTGAAAAAGGACATGACACCGCTCGATCCCCTGTGAGGTCAGACAGGAAGCCATTTCCCGCGCGGCGGTTTTGTCCGGCATGCCGACGACGGCGGCGGAAGAGATCGAGGGGAAAGCCACGCCCAGAGAAAAGTTTCTCCCGTTGGTCAGGAGCAGAACCTGTTCCGGTATATAGAATTTACGAAGAAAGAGAGTGATGGCGAAGAGGACGCACAACCCGATCAGAAAAACGGCTCGGCGGATCGTTCTGGCGCCCAGCAGCAGAAAAATCAGCAGAAGAAAAAGAACGGCGCACCACGCGGGAATGCCGGGAATCACGCTGGAAAATCCGGAAAAGAGAGCGGCGCAGGCCGTGATCCCCTTGAGACAGGATCCGAAAAGAGAAATGAAAAAGGATGAGACGCCCGGCACAAAGGAAAAACACGCTGCACAGAAAAACAGGGGGAATGCCAGCGCGATCAGCGGTGAAGCCAGAAGATTGGCAAAAATGGATCCGCCCGGCCAGATCCCCTGATACAGAAGCGAAAGCGGAAGACTGATCAGCCAGGCCGCCGTACAGGCTGCCGTCAGCGAGATCAGCCGCTTCTTCCAGACCTCTTTCCGGGCACGGCCGGACGTCATCCACCGATTCGGCGTCAGCAGAACCCGTTCCGTCGGCAGGAAGAACCAGTACCGCACCGCCGCGCCCGAGAAGAACAGGGCCGCCACCGTCAGAAACGAAAACTGAAAGCCCGGCGACGCCGGAACGAAGGGATCGTAAAGCGTGAGAAGACAGGCGGCCAGAGCCAGTGTATTGAGCGGCGTGCTCCGGAGCAGAAACGCCCGCAGTCCCAGAAAGAGGGCGAACATGAGAAAGGCCCGGGCCGCCGGACCCTGCATGCCGGTGGAAACCGTATAGAGCAGCGTCATGAAAAGGACAAGGACCGTTCTGATCCGCAGAGGAAGAGGAGCCAGCAGAAGCAGCATCAGCGAGGCGAACATCATGACATGGGTCCCGCTGACGGAGAGAATATGGATCATGCCGCTGGAAAGAAAATCGCGTCTGCGGTCCGCCGGAAGGCCCGTCCGAACGCCGAAAAGGATTCCCGCGCCCAGATAGCGCACATCCTCGGGAAGGGGCGTGCAGACCCGGTCCAGAAGCGCGTCCCGGAGATCCAGCAGGAACCGCACACCTCCGCTTCCCCGATCCAGCACGCGGACCTGTTCGGCCCTCAGGGTATAGAAGATCATCTGCCTCGCCAGGTATCCGCGGTAATCGAAGGAATCCGGAGCAAGCGCCCCGCCCGGCCGCAGAAACAGTCCCGACACCTCCAGCGTGTCGCCGTATCCGGCCTCATACGCCGCTTCTTCCGGCAGATACACCATGAGCGGCGCCGAAAGATGATTCCTTTCGCCGCCGGGAGTGACAAGGCTCAGAACACGGGCGCGGAGACTCTTTTTCCCGCGGTCCGGCACAAAAAAGCCGGGTGAAGCGGAGGTATCTTCGATCCGGATCACCGCATCGGCCCGTCCCGGACCTCCGGAAAACGCATCCATCAGCGGATCCCCGAGGTACATTCTCTGATGAAGGAAGACCGAGACGGACGCCGCCAGAGCCGGCAGGGCCAGACGGAAAAGGCCGTCGCGTTTGGAGACGAAAAAACCCGCAAGAATCAGAAAGATGCTTGCGGGGATCATCAGAAGCGGGAACGGCATCCCGGGCCGCAGCAGGAAGGGGATGGTCGTTGCCGCGATGGCGCAGAAAGCGCCGCAGCAGGGATATTTCCGCAGGAGACCGGCGAAAAACTCCCGGCAGCGGTTCATCTTCAGTCGCCCATGAGCGTCATCATGATAGCCTTCTGGACGTGGAGACGGTTCTCCGCCTCGTCAAACACAATGGCATGCGTGGAATCCATCACGTCGTCGGTGATCTCCTCGCCCCGGTGCGCCGGAAGGCAGTGCATCACCTTCACATCGGGCTTCGCCATGGCGAGACGCTGCCAGTTGAGCTGATACGGCTTCAGGATCCGGAGACGGTCGGCCGCCTCTTTTTCGAAACCCATGCTGACCCAGACGTCCGTATAGATGAAATCGGCATCCCGGAGGGCGTTGGCCGGATCCGTGGACCAGTTGACCGTGCCGGTTCCCAGCTTTTCCGCCATGATGGCGGCATCCGGCCGAAACTCGGCGGGCGCACAGATTTCGAAATGGATCCCTGCGATTTTGGAGACCTGCATCAGGGAATTGGCCATGTTGCTGGCGCCGTCTCCCAGATACGTCATCTTCACGCCGTCGAACTTGCCGGTCTTCTCGTAGATGGTGAAAAGATCGGTCAAGGCCTGACACGGATGAAATTCATTGGTCAGAGCGTTGATCACGGGGATGCTTCCGTTTTCCGCAAGTCCTTCCACTTCCTTCTGTTCGAAGGTGCGGATCACGATCCCGTGCAGATAGCGGCTGAGCACGCGCGCCGTATCCGGCACGGATTCGCCGCGGCCCATCTGCGTCTTTCCTTCGTCCAGAAACACGGGCTGTCCGCCCAGTTCGTGGATCCCCACCTCGAACGACACGCGCGTCCGCGTAGAGGATTTCGCGAAGATCATGCCGATGCTTTTTTCGGCCAGAGGTTTCGGTGCGCCGGGCTTGCCCCGTCCGGACTTCAGCGAGGCGGCCAGATCGAACAACCGTTCCACCGCGCTCCGGTCGAATTCCTTCCCTGTCAAAAGATGTTTCACCATGTTATCCTCATCCTTTCTTCGGCGCGGAGATCTTTTTCAACGCCGATTCAATGATTTCCAATGCCGTTTCACACTCTTCCCGCGTCACGATCAGCGGCGGCACGAGACGAAGCACCGTCTCCCCGGCGGAAAGCGCGATCAGCCCTTTCTCACGCAGGAGAGGAAGCAGCTCGGAGGCCGGACGATCCAGCACCACGCCGATCATCAGACCGCGTCCGCGGACGCCTTTCACACAGGAATATTTTTTCGCAAACGCGCCCAGCCGTTTCATCAGGAACTCACCCTGGGTCCGGCAGTTTTCCAGCAGCTTGTCGTGAAGGATCGTATCGATCACCGCGCAGGCGGCCGCGCAGGCCAGGGGCGTACCGCCGAAGGTGCTGGCGTGAGTGCCCGGAGTGAGCACGCCCGCATGTTCCCGGCGGCACAGCATGGCGCCCATGGGGAACCCGTTGGCGATGGCCTTGGCCATGGAGAATGCGTCCGGCGTGATCCCGGAGTGCTGCCAGGCGAAGAGATCGCCCGTACGCCCGAATCCGCACTGCACTTCATCGAAGAGAAGGAGGATCCCCTTCTGGTCGCAGAGACGGCGCAGGCCCTGCAGATATTTATCCGTGGCCGGAATGACGCCGCCTTCGCCCTGGACCGCCTCCAGCATCACGGCCGCCGTTTTGGAGGTGATCGCCTTCCGCACCTGACTCAGATCGTTGTAGTCCACGAACTTGAAGCCCGGCATGTCGGGCTGGAATCCCTTCCGGTATTTCGCCCGGCCGGTGGCGGCCAGCGTGGCCAGCGTGCGGCCGTGGAAGGAATCGTTCATCACGATGATCTCATACCGGCCCTTGTCCGATCCCCACTTGCGGGCGAATTTGATCAGGGCTTCGTTGGCTTCCGCGCCGCTGTTGCAGAAGAAGCAGACGCCGTCGAATGTATTTTCCACCAGCTTTTTCGCCAGTTTCGGCTGCTGTTCGTTCAGAAACAGGTTCGAGGTATGAACCAGCGTCTGCGCCTGCTCGCAGATCGCCGACGTCACGTCCGGATGACAGTGTCCCAGACTGCAGACCGCGATCCCGGAGGAGAAATCCAGATATCGTTTTCCGCGGGCGTCCCACAGTTTGCATCCTGCGCCGCGCACAAAAAGCAGATCGGCGCGGGCATACGTCTCCATTACGTACTTTGCGTACATTTCCTTGACTGCCGACGTTTTGTCCTTTTTCATTTGCAGACCTTTCCATGGAACTCTGTTTGTTATATCAGCGGAAAATGTTTACAATAGCACTCTTTTTAAAAAAATCAAGCCGACGGACTTCAGCGGCAAAACGAAAAACACGGAGTTCCCGTACGCCGGGCGCGTTCCCGTCACGGCTTTTTCTGCAGAAGGAGCAGAATGTAATCGATGGCCTTTTCCCTCGCCTGAGCGGAAATTTTCGGGTCGTGGGCCATGGTGATCCCGACCTGCTTCGGCGCATCGCGGAGAAATTTTTCGATCTCTTCTCTTTGCGGATGATCCCGGTTCGCCGGATCCTTCAGCAGATCGGCGAGCTTTTTCATGTATTTGATGTCCGTCGATCCGATCCGCAGGCACTCCAGACGGATCGTGGAGACGGGCTTCCCGGACGCCATCAGGGCCGTGCTGCCGTACGGGGTCTGCTTCCAGTCGGCAGAGGCATAGCGGTAGGTCATGAATTCATAGAGACAGCACATATCCGTGCCGCAGGCCAGCGCGCGCCAGGCATGAGTGAGGTAATACTTCTGCAGATCAAGACGCAGGGAGGTATCGCAGGAATACAGGGAGATCATCTTGCCCGCCCTGCGCAGTTCATCCAGAAACGGTGCGTATTCCCTGCCGAAGTACTTGGTTCCCCAGAAACACCAGTGGTGAATATATGGAGTCAGGGCCTGCATGTCCTTCATCGGCAAATCCCAGGAAGCGACCGTCAGCATCAGATTGAGATCCGGCGCGGCCTCGCGGGCGGCTTCGGCGGCGGCGATCAGTTCCGCCATTTCCTCCGCCTTGGGTTCATCCTGGATCTCCACAAAGCAGGATTCCGCCGGGATCCCGCATTTCTTCCGGAGAGAGTCCATGAGTTTCACATACTCCTGCCAGGCTTTTTTCCATTCGGGCGTGCCCCATTTGAACTGTTTTTTGGAATGGACGTCGCGGAAAATGAGATAGGCGCTGTACACGAATCCGATCCGGAGTTCCTTTTCCATGCCCATCTCGCGGGCATATTCCTGCAGATTCCGGATCTCCTCCTCGGGCACGGAAGTATCGGCGGACTTCAGCGAGCCGTCCGGCTCGAAAGATGCCTTGATCCGCCACGGATTGACAAGCATGGCGTTGATGTCGTGCTCCATCATCATGCGGAACGTTTCGCGTCCCCCGAAGGCGGCGCCGAAGAAGAACTGCGGGATGGCCGGGGCCCGGCTGATCTCGAACGGAAGGACCTCGAATTCCAACGGCAGATCGGCCATGGCGTATTTCCATTTGTCCTTTTCCCTGACTCCGGCCTGCCCCAGCGGAATGACTCGTATGACACCGGAATAGACGCCGGGCGGAACGCCGGCCGTATCGAACACCGCCCAGACGGGCGCGGCCTCTTTGGGCATGACCACGACCGTGGAGGTTATATCCATGGGGGCCAGCGGATCGTACCGGAATCCATGATTCTTTCCATCGCCGTCCTTGACCCGGATGCCGCGATAGAGCTTCAGCTTCTCCGGCGGGAAGAGCGTGCCGTCCTGCCGTTTCAAGCCGCTTTCTTCCGTGTTGCCGTTCACCGCTGCAAGGACGATCCTGTATTCCTCCGGACGGTCCAGCAGATTGGTGACCGCCAGCGGAAGAGCCTTGAATTCGTTGACGGCAGCCCGGATCCGGACCCTCTCCGGCAGTTCGGCTAGTTCCGCCGGGATCATGGGAATGGCAGGATCGGACGAAGGACTGACCGGCGTCACTGCGAAAGTCCGGCTGCCCAGGCGGGCGGATTCGATCTCCTTGCGGAAAATCATGGCCTGCCGGTACGACTCCGCGGGATCCGTCAGCTGCCAGTCTGCGATCCGGTCGGAGAGCTCTTTCTTCCGCAGGGGCTCCGCCTGCCGGATCAATTCGTCTTTCTCCCGGGTGAACCATATTTTCGGGTCGTCCAGCCAAAGAAGAGCATATTCTTTCACATCGTGAAACGAATTGGATGCAAAGGAATAAGAGGAATTTTCCGAAAGAGGTTTACGCGTGCGGCAAAGATTGAATGGGATGACCGCGGCCCGGTCCGGTTTTCCCTGCCAGCCCAGCAGTTCGTACGGGATCTCGACTTTCGCCATCCAGCGGTCTTCGCCCTTCGTGACCTCCGCACTCCATTTCTCATAATCCGCCATGTCGGTTTCCGTGCCGCCGCCCCGGCCCATCCAGCGGCCGCCTCCCGCGGATACGGCGAACTGGCTCAGCGTCCGGTCATTCACCACAGGCCCGAAAAAGATCTCCAGCACGTCATCGCGCCAGACTTTTCCGCCACACCCGGAGATATCGCTTTTCAGCTCGGACATCTTCGGCTCGAAACACGTGATATTCAGGGTGATCCCACCGTCTCCGGGAAGAACCCCGAACTCCGTATCGGCGTCCGGCTTTTCTCCGGTTTTGAGTTTCACGAATCCGGTCGCGGGCCGGCCGGGGACCACTGCTTTCTTCAGCTGAACGGGAAACGAAGGCGCGGAGTCCTTTTTTGCCGAATCCAGGAGATCGGATTTTTCCGAGACCCGGACGTTGTCCAGCAGAACATACGAACCGATGGCCGGAAGATTCTTATAGCGTTCCTCGCCCCAAAGGACGATCCCGATGGCGGCATACTTTGCATCCGCGCCCGTCTGGAACGTCCCCTTGACAACCGTCCACTCCCCGCCCGGCTCGAAGGAAGTCTGTCCCCGGATCTTTTCGATCCGTTTCGCATCTTTCCAGTAATCGGCGCCCTTCCAGTTCCAGGCGCAGACTTTTCCCTTCCAGTCGCCCTTGACCTCCAGGGAATAGCTGTAGATCGTATTGGGCTTGACCGGGAAACCCGGATCCCGTTCATTTCCGCCGATCCGGACGGAGGCGTTCACGGCTTTGCCGTCTTTATTCTCCGCATACCGGAGCAATCCGATCTTCAGACACCGGTTCCATGTGCGGTCTTCGGTGAAGATCTGCATGCCGATCGTGCCCGGGGCCGCGTCAAACCGGCATTCCCGGCCCAGCGGCTTGTCGAAATCGGAATTGACGATCAGGTTAGGATTCTGCGCCGAAACCGGCAAGGATCCGGCCAGGACGAGCAGGACAAAAAGTCCTCCCGCGGCTGCAAAACGTCTCATGCCTGCCATGACTTCCTGCCGCCGCCTGTACGGTCAAAACGTGTATTTGTCCAGGACGCCGCTCTGCTGCATCGGACGCCAGTACTGCAGCATATCCGAAGTCCGTGACGTCCAATGTCCGGTGGCCGTAGTGATCACGGCAAAGGACCCGTCATACAGATACGCATTGGCCGTCATTTTCGAATGCCGCGCACTGATGCAGTTCATCGTCGTGCTGCTCAGCTGGTAGAAATACGGAGCTCCGCCATTTACTGCCACAACATCGTTGTCCGTCGACGACCTCTGCTGGATGGTGATGCCATCAATGAACAGCACCGGATTATGACCGCCTCCGCCGCCGCTGCGGGCACGGTCCACCTGCGTGTTTTTAACGGCCTTGTAATCATTGCGGTCGAAACGATAGCCGTATGTCGTATAGTTCATGGCATACGCAGCGGATTTCGGGTACTGTGTCTCGGTGGGACAGCAGAAGATCCCCTCGTTCAAATAGCCGAGATTCTGATACATCTGGATCCAGGAGACTTTGTCGGGAACCACTCCTCTGGCCGGATAGACCCAGTCGTCGTTTTCATTGCAGTACATTTCCTTGGCCAGCCCCATCTGTTTCAGATTGGAGACGCAAAGAACCGATTTTGCCTTTTCTTTGGCCGAGCCCAGCGCCGGCAAAAGCATCCCCGCCAGAATGGCAATGATCGCGATGACGACGAGCAGTTCGATGAGAGTGAAACTGTGTTTCTTCATAGCTTTTTCTCCTTGTTTCCATCGTTTCCTGCTTAATTATATCCCGACAATACGGATTTGTCAATAGGCAGAGCCGATAAATCTTTCCGGAAAAAGAAACGGGGGGCAAAAGTGAAACAGTAAATTGACACAGTTTGAGTGTGCCGGAACGGGCCGGGTACCGGAAGAAATAAAGAAAACAGGACCGCCCGTATGACTTTTTTTGCGCGGAGACTGGATTTTCCGGAAAATTGCGCTACAGTACCGACACGTAAAAAACCGGGAGAAATCCCCGGTTCCCCGTTCAACAAACCGTTTCCGGTTTCCCGAAAAACCGCAGCAGCGCATCATGGAAACATCTCCCGTTCCCGAGAGTTCCCCGTCCGCGGGCGAACGGATCCGTTCCCTCATTCTCCTCGGCACCGCCATCGGCCTCTATTTTCTTGCCATGTTCCAGCGGATCGTCGTACCCGGTTCGATTTTCTCGGAACTGCAGGCGGACCTGAACGTTTCGGCGGCGGCAGTCACGGGACTGGGTGCCGCATTCATGTACGCCTATGCGGCCACCCAGCTGTTCACGGGCATTCTCTCCGACAAGTTCGGCGGATACCGTGTCATCACCGTGGGCGCAGTCCTTTTCTGCCTCGGATCGCTGCTGTTTCCCCTGTGCCGGTCCATCCCGCCGCTGCTCTATGTATGCCGGGCGGTCACCGGGATCGGCGCCGGCACCATTTTCCTGAGTGTCGTCAAGGAGATACAGCGGGCTTTCCCCTCCAGTTTCGGGCCGGTGGTCGGACTGGCCATCATGATCGGATGCGGCGGCGCCATCACGGCCAGCGGCCCCTTCGTCCTGATGGTGCGCGGCACGGGCTGGAACGCAGGTCTCATCGCGGCGGGCGCGGTGACGGCACTCGTCACGCTTCTTTTCCTCGGGCTGCGCTTCACGATCCGGATGCCGGCCCCCACCGGGATACGGTTCCGGATCCAGTCGTTCCTGCCCGCCATGAAAAAACGCCACAACTGGCGGATCTTCCTCATGACCGGCATCTCCATGGCCATCTACTATTCGTTCCAGACTCTTCTGGGAAAGAAATTTCTGGAGGACTACTGCTCCATGAGCGCCGTGACCGCCGGATGGGTCCTGGCCGCCGCCTGGATCCTGGCCGCCGCCGCCAATTTCGGAATGCCGCTTCTAAGCAGGCTGATCGGGGAACGGAGAAAGCCTTTCATGCTGTTCATGGCCATCGGTACGCTGATCAGTTCCGGCGGACTCATTCCTGCTCTGGTTTTCGAGTGGCGCATGCCCTGGTTCTTCATTTCCCTCTTCATCCTGCTGGCCGTCTGCTCCAACATGTCCCCGGTCTTTCTTTCGATCCTGCGGGAGACGAACCCGGCGGACAATCTGGGCATCTGCGCCAGTCTTTCGAATTTCGTTCCCTTCGCGCTCATCGCCCTGCTGGGAAATCTGGCCGGATTCCTGATGGAGCTTTTCGAGCCCGCCATCACCGACGAGGGGATCCGGGTCTACGGAACCCAGTCGTATATCGCCGTTTTCCTGCTCTATACGCTCTTCGCCCTGGCCGGACTCTTCCTCGCGTTCGGGATCCGCGAGACCCGGGGGCAACATCTGGATGTGGACTGATTTTTCCCGGGATCCGAGGATCGCGGAAGGCGGATCCTATTTTTCGCACTCGGAGGCAAGCCGACTGACGGCGAATAGCGGAAGATCAATCAGGGTATATCCATCCTGCTTTCCCCCGGGATCGACAATCGTCTGCCGGAAGAATTTTGACATCGAAGTCCGGACCGCTTTGGCAGGATGATATTTCCTGCAGTAAAACTTGAGGCTTTTTGCCTGCAGATTTCTTTCCGCCTTGACCTCAAGAGGAATAATATTTTCTTCGTGCTCGATAACGAAATCGACCTCACGTGTCGGAGATTTTTCCGACCAGTAATACGGGACGGACCCCGATTCCGCAACGATCTGCTGAAGAACATACTGTTCCGCCAAAGCGCCTTTGAACTCCTGAAAAACGGCATTGCCTTCCAGAATCGTGCGTGCGTTCAAGTTGGATTTCGCGGCAAGCAGCCCGATGTCCAGAAAGAATGCCTTGAAAGCATTCTCCTCCCGGTAAGCGTTCAAGGGAAAGGCGGGTTTTGAGACGTTGTGGATATGATAGATCATTCCCGCCGCAAGCAGCCATTGCATAGCCTCTTCGAGATCGCGGGAGCGCAGCGATTTTTTGACATCCGAGTAGACAAATTTCTTGTTCTCTTTTGCCAGTTGATTCGGAATGGACTCCCAGATCATCCGGATTTTTGCGGCGGTCGATTTGGAAACATGTTTTTCAAAATCGTCAGAGTAATCGGAAAGCAGCTGTTGCTGTATCCGGCGTACCTGCTGGAAGTCGTGGAACTCGACATACGACGCCACCGCTTCCGGCATTCCGCCGATAAAATAGTAATATTTCAGCAAATCGGAAAGTTTCTCATGAAAAGTTCCCAGCATATCCCAGTCATCCGCGGCGATCAGCTCGGCAAATTGTCCGTGCCCGGTTGCCGTGAGAAATTCTGTGAACGTCATGGGATACAGATAAATGCGGTTGACTTTCCCCACCGGGAAACCGGTTCCCTGGTGCTCCGCAACACCTAAAAGCGAACCGGCGGCGGCAATGGCGTATTCCGGAGCATCCTCGCAGAAATATTTCAGGGAAGTCAAGGCCGCGGGGCAGGTCTGGATCTCATCAAAAATGATCAGAGTATCTTCCGGCGTAATTTTGAATCCGGCTTCCAGCTGCAAAGCGGACAGCAGCCGGGGAATATCGTAGTCCCTTGAAAACGTTTCGCGCATGACGGAATTTCTGTCGAACCTGATATTGGCGACTTTCTTGAAATGGCGATTTCCAAAATCATTGAGCAGCCAGGTCTTTCCCACTTGTCTTGCCCCGAGCAGCAGCAGGGGCTTCCGGTGCGGACTGTTTTTCCAGGCCAGCAGCTTGCTCATTGCATAACGTTCCATGTCCTCGACCTCTCCTGAATTTGTTCCGAGGGATAATATAGCATGGCCACCCGCGCGAATCAAGCAGGAAAACAAGATATTTTCCACGTTTTGGCAATGACTTTTTAGAAAAATAACCACATTTTGGCAACGACTTTTTGAGAAAACCGCCACGTTTTGACTTTACTTGAGTCAAATAACGCTTCCGGAAATGACCCCGACGGTAAAACGCGCGGAAGACAGATCAGTCCTTGGTCGAGCCCAGATAGGTGAAGGCCACGTATGCACCGTTCTTGGCGTTCGCTCCGATATGGCCGCCAAAACCATATGTATCCACTTCTTCCGGGGAAATGGACAGTGCTTTGGCGGATCCGTCGGATTTCACCATGGGGATGATCTTCGTCATTCCGCCGCGGCCGTGCCCGTTGTCGGTGGTGAAATCTTTGCCCGCATCATTCCAGCAGCCAGAAAGGATACCTCCGTGTGCGGCAATGTCGGAAAGTCTTCCGGTATGACGGATATTGGCAAAAACGCCCGTCCGGCAGGAGTTTTTCACATAATACTCCCATGTCAGATTGAGACCGCTGTAAGGATTCAGGTACAAATAGGAACTCCACATCGTTACGCCACTGTCACCTGCATATGTATTCTCGCCGACGAAATCCCGTCCTTTTTTCTGATTATCGGCAATCTGATTTCCTGCTGAAATGGAGGCGGGACAGCGCATATAGATGAGTTTCCGCCCGAATTCGGGGTATTTTTCCCTGGGAACACTCTGCGCGCCCTCCAGAAGACCAAGATAAGTGGCT
>JAFZZR010000115.1 GCA_017615635.1 Lentisphaeria bacterium | reverse complement strand
TTGGATCGTTCAAAAAAGGCAGAAGAATATAACTTTTCCTGTTGCCGAGGCTTGGCTGGAAGCGGAAAATCCGCTTGTTCTCCAGTCAAGCCGCTATTCCGCTCTGAATTCACCACAGGAGTCTGGAACGCAGGAAATGATCTATCCGGATTTTGCAGCGTTATGCTCTACTTCTGTTGAGTACCGCTGCCTGCGGGCGGATACTTATTCCGCCATTCCGCCACGGGCTCCTTGCCGGCCTTGATCCACTCCGCGACCCCGGCACGCTCAAGCCCCACATACGGATCGCCGTCGCCGAGTTTTGTCAGTTCCTTCTTGTACTCTCTCATCGTTCCCTGCAGCGCATACTGCAGAACCCGATTTTGCAGATCCGCCTCATGTTTCTCGATAAAATTCAGCAGATTCTCCTTGACTTCCGGGGAAGTGATCTCATAGTAATACCGAACCTTACCGCGAAAAACAGGCGTGATCCATAAGACTTCAAGCATGACATCCCGATGCTTCAAATCATATACAAAATGACTGGTGACGGTTTCTGGAATCTGTCCCCACAGTGGTATCCCGTGTACATCCGGCCCTGTCATGCGGGGAGAATACCCCGCATAGGAAATCGGACAGGTAACCTTGTACGCCGTACAGCACAGCGCATTGACATGGATTTCCTTCACATCCCGCAATGGCAGTTTTACCAATTCCTGGGCCAGACAATATGCATAGGCCAGTATGAAAACAATCGCGATGCAGGCAAAAAAGGTGCTGCGCCTCTGCAAAAAGTTTTTGATTTTTTCGTTCATGTTATCTGTTTCGGCCTCCAAACGGGAATATAGAGTTCCAAATTCATTTGTCAAGGCTGCGGTGCATAAATTTCATATTCTGCCCACTGGGCAAAATTTTCGGGTATAAATTTCTTCCCTTCTTTGTCCATAGTGGGCCTCAAGCCATAAGGAGAGACCGGCTCCAGATATACCTTCACACGACATCCAAGGAGGTTGGCAATTTTTTGGGCGAATTCAGGACCGTTTTCGTGAGCGCCCTTGCCTTTAGCCCCCACATTACACATGCGAAATTCAATCATGCTGTGGCTTGAAAGCATCCGTTTCAATCGGGAAATAATTCTCTGATCTCTCGAATTTGTGAGGCCTATGAGCATTTGGAAATTGTCGTTGCCGCCTATCGAAGTCGATGCAAAATCACCGTGCCCGATAATCCTCAAAAGCGGCGGCCGCGGGGAGACAGTGCAGTTCTCGTTCGATGGTTTTATGGATAGTCTCGGCCGGATCCATGCGCAGCGAAAGAGCGGCATCGTATGCCTCGGCACAAAGCTCCTCACAATCCGGGTTTCCGCAGACGGGGCCGGAATTGTCTGATTCAGTGCGGCGATTTTTGCGAGTTTCCGAACGTTTTCCATTTTTCATTCCTTCTTGAGATTACGTTTTTCACAAAAGAGAGAAAGTCGGACTGGGGAATCGAATAAAAGTTGGATCGTTCAAAAAAGGCAGAAGAATATAACTTTTCCTGTTGCCGAGGCTTGGCTGGGAGCGGAAAATCCGCTTGTTCTCCAGTCAAGCCGCTATTCCGCTCTGAATTCACCACAGGAGTCTGAAACGCAGGAAATGATCTATCCGGATTTTTGCAGCGTTATGCTTTACTTCTCTGGAGCCTCGCCGCCCGCAGGGAATTTCTTCTTCCATTCCGCCTCGGGATCCTTGCCGGTCTTGATCCATTCCGCGACTCCGGCACGCTCAAGCCCCACATACGGATCGCCGTCGCCGAGTTTTGTCAAGTCTTCTTTATGCTTTGCCGCGAACCGACGCATGATCCCCGCATTTTCAGCGTGCAGGAGCACATCTCTGCGGGCCAGCAGAAAATCAATGATCTTCTTTTCTATTTCAGGATCGGAAACACAGTAGCGGGGAGATAAAATCCCTTTCCCTGAAGGAGTCCAGCCGGAACCGCCAATGCGAAGTTCCCTCGTTTCTTCGAAGAATTCAAGTGAATACGAGAGACAGCCTCCGTTTTTTGCGGAAAGGGAGACTCTCCGGCATTCGCCAGACGGATACTCTTTCGATGACTTCAAAGGAATCGTCTCTTCGCAGGGATAAAATCCGATCCTGTACACATCAAGGGAGGAAAGATGCGTATAGAAGCAGGCGTATCCGATTTCATACAGCACCGGCACGGCAAGGACAAGCGCCAAAATGATGAAGAATATCGTTTTCTTACGGCTCCGCATGTCTGGCTCCTTCCTGCAAGTAAAATACTTTACTATTTACTTTTGTCAATCCCCTGCGGACGAAATTCTCTCTTTTTATATGGAGGACGAATCCAATCACGCGGAGGAAGTTCAGGAGCATTCCAATTACATATTTCACAAAAGAGAGAAAGTCGGACTGGGGAATCGAATAAAAGTTGAATCGTACCGAAGCAGAAGAATATAACTTTTCCTGTTGCCGAGGCTTGGCTGGAAGCGGAAAATCCGCTTGTTTTCCAGTCAAGCCGCTATTCCGCTCTGAATTCACCACAGGAGTCTGGAACGCAGGAAATGATCTATCCGGATTTTGCAGCGTTATGCTTTACTTCTCTGGAGCCTCGCCGCCCGCAGGGAATTTCTTCCGCCATTCCGCCTCGGGATCCTTGCCTTGCCGGAACCAATCAAAAAAACCGATCTTCTGCATTCCCCGGAAGCGATTACCGCCACCGATGTCCCGCAATGTATTGGCATGATCGTTGGCAAAGACATGGGCAATTTTCTCGTAATCGGAGTTTGCAAACAAGTCTTGATTTTCCTCGATCAGCCGAAGCAGTTCCTCATGGATTTCGGACGATGTTATATCATAGCAGATCGACTCCTTTGCCGCTATAAAACTCCACTTCTCCCACCAGATCTCAATTCGAATGCTTCTCTTCTCCTCGTAATAATTCAAATTTCGTCCGAGGGAGTCAGGAATATATTCATGAAGAGGAATACGAAGATCGGGCTTACCTCCTGCGTAAGCGCTGGAGTCTGATCGTTTCACCGGTATCTCCCTTTCGTAAGGGAAATAGCCGACGCCTTTCACCTCCAATTTTGCCAAATTCCGCTTCGGAGTCAGGCGAATATATCCATACAGTTCCATAAGAAGAACCAGCATGGAAAAGCCGAGAACGCCGACCAGAAGAAGTTTTACGATCCTCATTTTTCGCTCTGGCGTACCAATTTTCATTCCGCTCCGGCGGAGTGTTCCACCCGCCACTTGCCCTTTTCAAATCTGCAGACGGCACCATCGGAAACGACGGCTCTGTGATCTTTAAGCCGAATCTCCCGACAGGAAATCCATTCGTCGTTCAGGCGGATTTCATATTCCGGTAGAGAGCCCTTTTGCCTTACATCCGCAAGGCCATCGCCATCATACTCCAGAACGGAAAAATCGCCTAAAGTGAACCAATACCGACAAAAAAAACTGTCTCCTCTTTCATAAACGGAAAGCGAAAACATTTTCCGTCCGTCCTTTTTGCCGATGGATACGGTCAGGCTGCTGTCCTGCTCAATGTGACAGCTCACAAAATGATTTCTCATGGTGAGGTCCAGGATTTCATGCGGGTACTTCAGATTCTCAACAATAACGACTCCACTCTCCAGCCGTGTAGTACGCATGACAGAGTCTTTCCGGTCCATATCTTTTTCCCCGGAAACAGCAGAAGAGGGCGAAGCACATTCCACCTCACCGCCCTCTGTGCGGAATATAAGCAGTATGCAAATCAAAATAAAGAAGAATAAATGACAGTTTTTCATCCGCACAACTCCCCCTGTGCCTTCGATCGTAACATACATCAGAAATTGAAAAAAATCAAATTATGAAGCGATATCTTGACGTATCGACTCCTCTTTTTTTCAAGAGCTGCATAAGCCTGTTGTAGAGAATGTACGTCCTCTTTATATTATCATCCCTTTTGCATTTTTCCAACTCACTGCTGAACCTGTCATATTCATCCTCGCTCAAATGGCCCTGCATGTAAGAATTTCTTAACGCATTTGTTATTCTGCCGATAATAATCCCTTTATTGGTCATCAGCTCGGTTCCCGCCTGAACAGCGCCTGCGGCTTCCCCCCAACCAGTGGGGCCATAAACCGTCTCCAATGCTGTAGCTGCGGCCTCTGGTATATGCTTTCCTCTCTCTGCAAGATTGATTTTCGATGTACTCTTATTTCTCTCATTCGATGCTACAGACAAAAGGCCCAGCAGGTGTTTTTGCTTCTCATTTTTTTGAGTTTTTCTTTTGTTCATCTCAAATACCGTTTCCCAGTGGCATTTGCAGTTCGGATGAGGGAGGTACTTGCCGTTTTTCTGTTTCCAGAAGCCTTTGGACTTCATCTTTTCTTCATCGGCCCAGATTTCGGGCGAGATGCGGGTGCCTTCCAGTGCCTGACACTTTTTGCACTCGTTGACGCCGGTACGAAAGATGTGGATGATTTCCTCCTCATCCTTTCTCTTCCTCGCCTTCCGCATTTTGCCGCTCAGAGCGAGGGAGTCCGAAGCAGGAAGGAATCCGAAACGGCAGGCGCGGACGTCCACTGCGCCCGCGGGGAGACAGTGCAGTTCCCGTTCAATGATTTTCCGGATAGTTTCTGCCGGATCCAGGCGCAGCGAAAGAGCGGCATCGTATGCCTCGGCGCACAGATCCTCACAATCCGGGTTTCCGCAGACGGGGCCCGGAATTTTCTGATTCAGTGCGGCGATTTTGGCGAGTTTCCGAACGTTTTCCATTTTCCATTCCCTCTTGAGATTACATATTTCACAAAAGAGAGAAAGTCGGACTGGGGAATCGAATAAAAGTTGGATCGTTCAAAAAAGGCAGAAGAATATAACTTTTCCTGTTGCCGAGGCTTGGCTGGAAGCGGAAAATCCGCTTGTTTTCCAGTCAAGCCGCTATTCCGCTCTGAATTCACCACAGGAGTCTGAAACGCAGGAAATGATCTATCCGGATTTTGCAGCGTTATGCTTTACTTCTCTGGAGCCTCGCCGCCCGCAGGGAATTTCTTCCGCCATTCCGCCTCGGGATCCTTGCCGGCCTTGATCCATTCAGCGACTCCGGCACGCTCAAGACCCACATACGGATCGCCGTCGCCGAGCAAGTTCAGTTCATTTTCGTGATCACGGAGCATACACCTCATCACACATTGAAATTCTTCATTCAGCAAATCTTCTTCATGTTCTGCAATGAAATTCAGCAACTTCTCTTTGACTTTCTGAGAGGATATCTCGTAGTAATAGTCAAACTGTCCACCTCTGAATGTTGGAACAAACCAAATAACATGAAAAAAAATCTCATGATGTTTCAAGTCGTAGAGAAACAGGCCAACTAATGCGCCGGGAATTTGTCTTAAAACCGGGATCGAACGTACGCTCGATCGTGGCATTGGAGATTCCGTGCCGTAGTACGAGATGGGACAGATAAAATCATACGGAACACAGGACAATGCCCTGATGTGAATTTCTTTCAGTTCGCGCAGTGGGCGTTTTGCCTGATATTCATAAACCCAGTACAAGGTAAACAGAAGCAGCACGCAAAAAACGCATACAGCGGAAAATTTGTAACGTATGAAAAAAGAAGTTGCCTTTTTCATGAAATGCACCTCTGCAGCCCGTTAAGCGTTGCATGAATATACCATTTGATCCTCATTTTTCAAGCTTTGGTTTGTAAATATCATGTCTTGCGGGAATAAACCAAAATATATTATTTTTTCCTCCATAGGGGTTGATTTTTTCTGTAAACACCTTAACACGGCACCCAAGGTGGTTCGCTATTTTTTGCGCGACTGCTGGCCCATTTTTACCATCTTCCCCAATAAGTCCGACATCACACATGCGAAATTCGAGTACTGCATCGTCTGAAAGCATATTCTTCAGTCTCGCGGTGATTGTTCTGCTTCTCTTACAATTATTCCTATACAAATCATCAAAAGAATCCGGATGAACAACTCCTATTGTCGTATCACCGGGACGTCCGTGCCCCATGATTCTCAAATGGCTAATGGAATGAGGCTTATACCTCTTTTCTATTTTTTCCAACAAATCCTCGAAACCATCGATCGTTTCTTCCCCGCTGTTTTTTCCCCAACGGCCGGGAGAATCTTTAACGCGAAATTCGACTTCTTGTAACTTAACATACTGAGGAGCAGCGCGCATATATGCCTGTTGTCTGTCATGGGAAGATGCGTTTTCCGGCGAAAGAAAGCCATAGGTATGAGGAAGCAAATCAGCATATTTTGACTTCTCAGAATTGTTCTTTGTTTCAACAATTTCCTTTGGCGCTGCAAATTTGATTACGCCCGGATTTTTTCCTGCAGCTACGGAGGACTCGATATTTTCAGGTGTAGATGCATCCGTTACCTTCAATTTCGGCTCAATGTGCTTTTCGTCCGAAATAATGCTGGGCTCTGCTGTTCTTTTAAAATCTGTTTTCTCTTCTTCAGCATCATTCGACTTGATTTTTTCCTCCCAATGGCATTTGCAGTTCGGATGAGGGAGATATTCACCATTTTTCTGCTTCCAGAAACCTTTGGCTTTCATTTTTTCCTCGTCCGCCCAGATTTCGGCAGAGATGCGGGTCCCCTCCAGCGCCTGACACTTCTTGCACTCATTGGCCCCGGTCCGGAAGATGTGAAAGACCTCGTTATCCTCTTTCCTCTTTTTCGCGGAAAGGACAAGGGAATCCGAAGCAGGAATGAACCCGAAACGACAGGCGTGATCGTCCCCGGCGGCCGCGGGGAGACAGTGCAGTTCCCGTTCGATGGTTTTATGGATAGTCTCGGCCGGATCCAGGCGCAGAGAAAGAGCGGCATCGTATGCCTCGGCGCACAGATCCTCACAATCCGGGTTCCCGCAGACGGGGCCCGGAATTTTCTGATTCAGTGCGGCGATTTTTGCGAGTTTCCGAAAGTTTTCCATTTTCCATTCCCTCTTGAGGTTACATATTTCACAAAAGAGAGAAAGTCGGACTGGGGAATCGAATAAAAGTTGGATCGTTTCGTAACGATGAAAAGAAAAGAAGATTTCAAAATGGCGGCCGATTTTGATTTCTCAAATGCTTTGATCCAAAAAATAAAAACGGCATAAGCGCCGGAAGAATGCGGTGTTCGGATACTCCGCCGACGCCTTCCCCCTCGTCGGCGCCGGACGGAACATGGTCCGCTGCACTTTCCGCGTGAACCGGTCCGGAATCGTTCCCCCCCGAAGACGTCTTCCGGGCCGATGCGCTTATGCCGTGAAAATCAGATTGTCGGGATCAGATGCTGCGCTGCAGTCCGATGACCACGCCCTTTACGGGAAGCTGTCCGGCGTTTTCCTCTGATCCGATTTCCAGACGGCCGCCGGGAAGAGTCCGGCAGGTGCGGAACACGTCCCGTCCGTTCAGTTCGGTAAGGACGATGTCGCCGTTGGCCACGTTGACGGGATGGGTTTTCACGATGACGATGTCACCATCCAGGATCCCCTGATCTTTCAGATCGGCGCCGCTGACATGCATGGCGAAAAGATTTTTCGCGCCCGCGGCGATCCGGCGGAAGACCTTGGCGTCGCAGATCACATCCCGGGTCGGAATGCCCGATGCGCTGAGGATCGGGATCGCCTGGGTCCCGGCGGGCATGCGGTTTTTCTTTCTGGGCTTGTTCAGCCGGATGCTTCTGGCCTTGGAGCTTCTGGTGAGAAGTCCTTTCTTCTGCAGTGCCCGGATATGGGCGAAAACCGTGGACGTTTTGATCTGGAAGTGCTCGGCGATCTCATAGATCGTGGGCGCCATTCCGGTGGTGTTCATGAAATCTTCCATGAATTCCAACATGTTTTTCTGCTTTTCCGTCAAACCCTTCATACATATCCCTCCATGGTTGTTAAGGTTTGTTTCTGCGGTCTCGGTTCTTCTCTGCCGGACCTTTTCCGGAGTCAATATAGGCCGGAGCGCGGGAGCCGTCAATGGGGAAAGCGGCATGAAACGAGGAAAAAATCCAAAAAAAAGTATAATTTTCCGTGTTGTATATTGAAGTTGTATATATTTCACGCTATATTTACGGGCAATAATTCAAAAACAACAGGAGAAAGACGGAATGACATACCGGAATGCAAGGTCCCGGATCATCGCGGACGAACTGATCGACAGGATCCGGCTGGGCGAATTCACCCGGGGTGCGGGCTTTCTGACCCGGGAGGAGATCGTCGCCCGCTACGGGGTCTCGCCGGTGACCGCGTTTCGCGTGCTGAAGCATCTGGAATCGGAGGGCATGATAGAGTGCGGAAGAGGCCGGCGTGCGATCCTTCTGGAAGGACGGGATGGATCGGCACGGGTCCGTCCGGAAGGGTGCCGCCGGATCGCGGTTGCGGCATTCACGGAAGGGGAAGGGACGCCGGACGTGGAGCTGGAATGGACGGTGAACTGTCTGTGCGTCCGTCTGCGGAACGACGGCCAGGAGGCGGAGCTGTACCGATCGGGGGTGAGTGCGGGACATCTTCCCGCGGCGGACGGATATCTGATTCTTCGGGAGGAGGAGTCGGCGCCGGAACTGTACGAGGAGCTTCGCGGGAGCGGGAAGCCGTTCTGCATGCTCTCCTTCGACCGGCTTCGGGAAAACACGCTGCTGATCATGCCCCGTCTGTGTCTCAGCCAGATGATTTTATATTTCGCCTCCCTGTCGGTGAAGCGCATACACGTGATCCGCGGCTTCTCCTCGCCTGCCGACCGGTTTCTTTCGCCGCCGACGGATGTGATCCTTCCCCGGGATTCGGAGATCCGGATGGTGGAGGAAGGAGTGTTCACATTGACCCGGCCGGACGACCGTGCGCGGCTTGACCGGTTTGTCCGGGAAAGCGAGCCGGGCTCGGGAGACGGATTTTTCTGTGCCAACCACATTCTGGGAGAGCATCTGCGGAGCGAGTCGGAGAAGCAGAGGAAAAAACAGTTTTTTTCGGCGGGGACGGCCGGGCTTCGTCCGGATATGCCCGGTCCCGCCGTCGATTTGAAGGTATATGAAGTCGTAGAGAGTCTTCTGGGGATGCTGTACCGGCAGTTTCGGACAGGGGATGCGCGGGATCCCGGAATGGTGCTGCAGCCGGAGTTTTGCCGGGGAGCATGCAATTAACAAAATATTTTCGCAATGTACGGATTGAAAAACGGGTTCAGGCAGAGTATATTTCCGCACTTTTATCCGTATAAAAGCCGCGAACATCGGAAACAACGAACCGAGGAAAGATTTTATGGAAACGGTACGAGAGAAAGCACTGGTTATCGGAGCGAGCCGCGGGATCGGCAGAGAGATCGCGCTCCGGCTGGCGTCCGACGGCTTCGATATTGTGGGCACCTGCAGAAGGGACGTCTCGCGTCTGGATCCGCTGGCGGAAGAGATACGCCGCCTCGGCGCGGACTTTTCCGCGCTGGCGTTCGACATCTCCGACCGTGCGGAAACGGAAAAGGTTCTGCTGGATCATTTCGGATCGGACGCGCCGGATGTGCTGGTGTACAATGCGGGGATCCGGGAGGACAATCTGTTCGTTTTCATGACGCCGGACGAGTGGGATCATGTGATGCGCACCAACGCCGACGGATTCTTCAACTGCGTGCGTCCCCTGATCATGAACATGATGGCGAAAAAGAACGGGCGGATCATCGCGATCAGCAGCGTGTCGGGCCAGACGGGCCAGGCGGGCCAGGTCAATTATTCCGCCTCGAAGGCGGCGCTGATCGGGGCGGTGAAGGCGCTTGCCCGGGAAACCGGACGCAAGAATATCCGCGTCAATGCCGTGGCGCCCGGATTCATTGAAACGGAAATGACTTCGGACCTGCCCATGGACCGGATCCTGCCCATGATCCCCCTGGGCCGGAGCGGCCGGGCCGAAGAGGTTGCCGGAGCGGTCTCCTTCCTGGCGGGGAAGGACAGCACATATATCCAGGGGCAGGTCATAGCCGTTAACGGAGGACTTTTCATCTGATGGCGGAGATCTCCTGTGATTATCTGATTTTGGGAAGCGGGATCAGCGGCATGTCCATGGCCCTTTTCCTGGCCCAGACCGGCGCGGACGTTCTCGTGCTGGAAAAATCTCCCGTGCCCGGCGGTGCCATGCAGCGTTTCCGCCGGAACGGCATTCCGCTGGATACCGGATTCCACTTCACCGGCGGTATCCCCGGCTGCTTCGGCGAGATGCTCAGGATCGCAGGTCTGGACGAGGCGGTGGAAACGATCCCTATCCGGATGCGTCTCTTCTTCACCCGGAGCGGACACACGCTGGCACTGCCCCGCGGACACCGGGCTGCGGAAGAGTATCTGGCGGCCCGCTATCCCGACGATGCGGCAAATATACACGCCTATTTTGAGCTGGAGCGGGAGATCATCCGGACGACTCCGCTTTTCAATCTGCGCAAGGATTTCCTTCTTTTCGAGCCGGCTCCGGAAAATGCCGACATCATCACTTTGGCCGACGCCATGGACCGGTTCGGTTTCCGGGGCGAACTCCGCGCCGCGCTGGAAAGCTCCGTCACCTGTCACGGGACGCCGCCTTCCGAGATCGCGCTTTCCGGCCACTGCCGGGTGAATTACGGTCTTCTGAACGAACTCACCCGGGTCCGCGGAGGCGGTGCGGCCATTGTGGACGCGTTTCTGCGGCAGACGGGTCCGGGTACCGGGATCCGCCTGAAAACGGACTGCACCGTTGCGCAGTTCGGCGGCATTACGGACGGCGGGAAATGCCGGGAAGCGGTTCTGACGGACGGGACGAAGGTGAAATTCGAGAACTGCGTGATGACGCTTCATCCCCGTGAGATCCTGAGGCTTCTTCCGCAGGAGAAAGTGAGGCCGGAGCTCCGGGAGCGGGTGGACTCCTTCGAAGAGAGCTGCGGCTTCTTCACGGTCCACTTCCGGATCGACAACGAGGTGCCGGATTTCCGGGAGGAGCTGCTTTCCGTCTTCAATACGGAAGATGTGGAATCTGCGATCCTCGCCCGGAACGGCGCCTTCGCCACGGGCATGATGATGACCGAAGAAACCGTTTCCGACGGACGCCGGTGCCGCTGTCTCACGGCGTTTCAGAGTGTGGCGGCATCCGAAACGAAGGAGTGGGAAGACAGCCGGACGGGTCACCGGAGCGAATCCTACCAGGAGTACAAACGGGAGAAGAGCCGGCGCATTGCGGATCTGGTCCGCTTTTCCTGCCCTCAGTTCGAAGGAAAAATGGAGATCCTTTCCAGTTCGTCCATGCTGACGTACCGGGATTATCTTTCGCCCTATGGATCCGCCTACGGGATCCGGCAGAAGACGGGTCAGCACAATCTGTTCGGGCGTCTGCCCGTCCGGAATTTCTATGTATGCGGCCAGAACTCCATGCTGCCCGGGGCGTTCGGCGCCATGCTTTCCTCGATCCATCTCTTCCGGAAGCTGGCGGGCGAAGACGTGTATACATCGCTGCTGGATCGGCGGCTGGGAAAGGAGAATGCGTAAATGAACGGAGGAAGACGTGTCGTCATTACCGGATGCGGAGTGGTTTCCTCCCTGGGGAACACGCCGGAGGAACTCTATTCCCGGCTGGTTGCAGGAGAAAGCGCGGTCCGGATCATGACGGAGTGGGGCACGGGGCAGGCGGCGGCGCCGGTGGATTTGCCGGAGTCTGAGGTCCGCTCCATTCCCCGGTCCAAGCGCCGGTTTATGGGCCGGGTGGCGATCCTTTCCGCGCTGGCGGGCCGGAAGGCGGCGGAATCCGCGGGTTTGAGCGAGGAGGAGGTCCATTCCGAGCGGACGGGATGCGTGGTGGGGTCCACGATCGGATCCACGACGGAAATGGAAAGTTCCTTCCGCACGCTTCTGGTGGGCGCCGGGATCGCCGATATGTCTCCCATGGCGTTTTTCAAATGTGCTTCCCATACCACGGCATTCAATATGGCGAGTCTGCTGGATATCGCCGGCGCCGTCTATTCGCCTTCCGCGGCCTGCGCCTCGGGGCTTCAGGCGGCCGGGATCGGTATGGCCATGATCTCGTCCGGCATTCAGGACGTGGTCCTCTGCGGCGGCGCCGACGAGGTCAGTCCTCTTGTTTCCGGCTGTTTCGAACTGATGGAAGCGCATGCCTCCGCCGAGGGGCAGCCGCCGGACCGGATCGCCCGGCCGTTCGAAAGAGGACGGAACGGGCTTGTCTGCGGTGAGGGTGCGGGGATTCTGGTTTTGGAGGAATACGAGCATGCCCGGGCACGCGGCGCCCGGATTCTGGCGGAAATTTATTCCTATTCGTCCTGCCGCTGTCCCGGAAGTGTCAGCCAGTCCGATTCCTCATCCATTCTCCGCTGCATGCGGGACGTATACCGGCAGGTGGATTTCACACCCGCCGAAACGGATTATATCAGCGCGCACGCCACCTCCACACGCCAGGGGGACAAGGCGGAGGCGGATGCGCTCCGTTCCGTGTTCGGCGAGTCCGTGCCGGTCAGCAGCCTGAAAGGACATCTGGGGCATACGCTGGCGGCCTCCGGGACGCTGGAGATCATCGCGGTACTGGAAATGATGAAGCACGGTATGCTGATCCCGACCCGCAATCTGGAGGAGGTGGATCCGGAGTGCGGCGGGCTGGATCATGTGCGGGAACCGAGGCCGTGCCGGATCCGCCGGGTGCTGAAGAACTGTTTTGCATTCGGCGGGATCAATTCCGCCATGCTGTTCGGGGACGTGAACGAATAAGAAAGATCAACAACAATAACGTGAGAGGATAGAGCAATGACAAGAGAAGAAATCGTGGAAGCGGTGAACACCGCATTCGAAGAGATGGAGATTCCCCGCGAGGAACTGACCCCGGAAAAGGAGTTCTTCAAGGATCTGGGACTGGACAGTCTGGACATGGTGGACCTGATGATCAGTCTTCAGCGGAAATTCGGCGTTCAGCTCCGCCAGAATGAGGAAATCAAAAAAGTGCGTACCCTGAACGACATTTACGATTTCTTCGTGAAACTGGATGCACAGCGCAATGCGGGAGACGGATCGGCAAAATGACCGTGATCCTTTCCGTCATCGTCTATCTCCAGATGTTTGTGTGCGGGGTCATTTACTGCGCCATTGCGCTCCCCGCTCTCCTGGTTTACGCCGTTTGCGTCGGTTTCCGCGGCGAGCGCACGGCCCCCATGGTCCGCAGACTGATCCTTTACTTCGGAAAGACGATGATCTTCGTTGCCATCCGTCCCTATGTACGGGTCCGGGTCGAGGATGCATCCGGCGAGCCGCCGGAGGGAAAAGCCGTTTTTGTGCTGAATCATCGGTCCGCCTCGGATCCTTTCCTGGTGGCCTCGGTCCCGATGGCGGTCGCGCCGGTACAGGCGGTGAACGGATGGCCCATGCGTCTTCCGTTTTTCGGATTTTTCGCCCGGTACGGACATTATCTGGATGTGACCAAAGTGCCCTATGAGGAGACGAGGGAAAAGACCCTTCAGCTGCTTCGGGAAGGCGTGCCGGTCTTTGTTTTTCCCGAGGGTACGCGGTCCGGCGGAAAGCACATGAATCAGTTTCACGGCACCTTTTTCCGGATCGCGAAGGAAGCCGGCGTTCCCATCGTTCCCGTGGCGATCGCGGGCAACGAAAAGATCCCGGACCGGAAATTCCGCATGTCGCCGGGTCGGATCCTGGTGAGACGTCTTCCCCGGATCCCCGCGGAGACGGTTCAGGTCACGCCGCTTTTCAAGCTGAAAGAGATGGTGCGGAACCGACTGATGGAAGAGACCAGACAAATGGATGAGGAGTTGAGTCATCATGGATAATTCGTATTTCCGGTACGATCCGGCCTGTGAGCGAATGACGGCCGAAGAGATCGAGAATCAGCAGAACGTGCTTCTCCGCGAACAGCTGACCTTTTGCCGCGATCATTCGCCTTACTACGGAAAACTGTTCCGCGGCATGGATTTTTCTTCCTTCACCGTGAAGGATCTTCCCTCGCTGCCCGTGACCGATAAAGTCACGCTGGCTTCCGATCCGGATGCCTTTCTGGCTGTCCCCATGCGGGACGTGGAGGAGATCGTGTTTTCCTCCGGGACCACGGGAAAACCGTGCAAGATCATGTATTCCGGACGCGATATGCAGCGTCTCGCCTACAACGAACACCGGTGCTTCGCCGCCGCCGGCATGACGCCGGACGACGTGGTGCTTCTGACCTGCACGCTGGACCGGTGTTTCATCGCCGGGCTGGCTTATTACCTGGGAGTCCGGAGCATCGGCGCCTCCGCCGTGCGGAACGGACTGAATTCCATCGAGAGTCATGCGGAGATGATCCGGACTCTGAAGCCGACGATCCTCGTGGGCGTGCCCTCGTTCCTCCGTCATCTGGGACTGGCCATGCATGAGCACGGGATTGATATTTCCCGCGTCCGGAAACTGATCTGCATCGGCGAGCCCGTACGCGATTCCTCCTTCCGCATTTCCGGCCTCGGAAAACAGCTGGAGGAACTTTGGGAGGCCGACGTTCACTCCACCTATGGTTCCTCCGAGATCGTCACGAGTTTCTGCGAATGCGGCGCCCTGTGCGGCGGACACATGCTGCCGGATCTCGTCTGTACGGAGATTCTGGATGAAAACGGCAATCCGGTGCCCGATGGACAGCCGGGCGAACTGACCCTCACCGCGCTGCAGCTGACCGGGATGCCGCTGGTCCGTTTCCGCAGCGGCGATATCACATTCAAGATCTCCGAGCCCTGTCCCTGCGGCCGGAAGTCGCCCCGGATCGGGCCCATTCTGGGACGCAAGGCGCAGCAGCTGAAATGCAAGGGGACCACGCTGTATCCGCAGGTCCTGTATTCCGTACTGGATCCGGCGCCCGAGGTGGCGGAGTATTACATGGTGGTGTCCGGCGAAAATCTTTCCGACCGGATCGATGTCTACGCCGCGCTCAAGACACCCGGCACCAGCCTCAAAAATCTGGAAGAACGCCTCAGCGTTGCCTGC
>JAFZZR010000114.1 GCA_017615635.1 Lentisphaeria bacterium | reverse complement strand
GGGCGGCGTTGAGGAACTTGATTGTGTCCGTGCCCGGGTGGACAAGTATGTAGAAGAGCTGTTGGCCGATCCTCCGGCGGATGATGTCCTGCTGATCGGTCACGGGGCATCCATCCAGTCGCTCAAATGGAATCTTTTCGAACGCTGCGGCTATCATGGGGCCGACCGCCACAATTGGAACTGTTCCATCTCGCGGTTCGACATCACACCGGAAGGTGTCCGGATGGTGGAACTCGCCCGCTGTGACTTCATGCCGGTCGAAGTCATTACCAGCAACAAGCGCCTCTTCGGCGACCCGGAGTGTGTCTGAATGAACCGTATCCTCTTTATCAGCGACCTGCATCTTTCCGACATCCGGCATGAACCGGACCGTGACTCCGACCTGCTGAACCGGCTTGCTTCTCTGATGCACCGGCGTGACTATAAGGCTGTTCTCAACCTCGGGGACACGGTCTCCCGCAAGGAGTTTCTGCCCGAAGGAACGGATCCCCGCCGGGTATTCCGCGCATACCGGGAATGGCGGGATTCCCAGGGGATCCCTTTCCGGGAATGCACCATTTTCCGGGAACGTCCTTTCTTCCGCGACATCTTCGGACAGGATGAAGATTCCGTGTGGAACGGCCTTCCTGGAACAGTCGTCCTGACTTTCTCCCCTGACAGTGCGGATGACCATGAGGCATCCGGGGACCAGTGGAACTGGATTGCCGAACAAGCCCGGAATGCCGCGGGCAGCACTTTGATCGTCTGCTCGCATGTTCCTTATCCGGGCAGCTGCAGCCGTCCCGAAAGCCCCGGCATTTATCTGCCGGTTCCCGAACCGCTGCGGCGCTTGCTGGAGAACCGGGAAACACCTGTATTCTGGGCAGGCGGACATTTCCATTGGAAAGAGGAGCCTCCGGTGGTCAAGGGGTCGCTCACCGCTTTCATGGGCGGCCGCTTTACCAGCGGAAAATCTGCCGAACAGGGCGGTTATCTGCGGGAACTGGATCTGGATTCCCTGGAACTGAACACGCTCCGGGATTGGTAAACCGGAGCCTGCCGGTCCGACCCGGCAAAAACATCAGACCTGGATCTCGAACCGGTTCCACAGCTTTTTCCCGAAGTGTATGGTTCGGGTGCAGCTTCCGGATGCGGTCATGATTTCGAGTTCGTAATCGCCGTAGAATGCCTTGAAATTGGCCTCGCCGTGCGGAGCATCGAGCTCAAGTTCCGTATGATACTGTTTCTGGAACAGATCGCGGATGATTTGAAAGGCGGGCTTCGCGGTGAAATCGAACCGGATCAGTCCGCCGTAATAATAGTTCTCGCCGGAAGTCATGTCGCCCGGAACGGTCCCGTGCGCATAACCGTCGATCAGATTCCAGTAGACGACGGCATCCATGGCCGGATGACTGAACCACATCCGGTAAAGATTGTACAGAATTTCCGCCTGGATCTCCTCGTCCTGCGGTGCTCCGCTGTAGGCGGGAATGGTGACTTCGGTGATCTGGATGGGCCTGTTGAAGCGGGCATACGTATCCAGAACATCATAGATCCGTTCCGGGTCGTAGAATTCCCGGGCTGCCGCCTGTTCATCTTCGGCGAGTTCGAACATGTGGAACTGCATCCCGATCTTGTCGATCCGGATGCCGCTGCGGAGCGCACGTTCGATCTGCATATAGTAACAGCTGCGGGTCCGGTAGTAGTGAGCCTTGCTCCAGACATGGGGCTTGTCGTCGTTGATGATGAGGTTGTTGGCGGGGAAATAGCGGGCCGCCTCGGCAAAGCTCCATTCGATGTAATCCTCCTGGTCGAAAAAGTTGCCCAGCCGGCCCGGCCGGGAGGTCTTGAAGGTCTCGTTGGTGACTTCCCAGTCCGGAATGCGGCCGGCGTAGCGCTCGCCGAGTTCGCGGAAGCGCCGGTCGAGACACTCTTTTTCATGTTCGATGGTGCCGTGAGCCCAGGCTGGGGACATATAGGCATAGTTCAGACAGTGTGCTTTGGGCATGATGCCGTTCGCCTCGCAGAATTCCAGACAGAGATCCGGGGCCGGCCTGCGGTAGATTTTCGGACTGTCCTTCGCAAAACGGGGCTTTCCCGGTTCCGGTTCCAGTGTGTTCCAGTAAAACGGCAGGGTCGCCAGATTGAATGCGTCGGCACAATATTCCTTGTATTTCCGGTTCTGCTCCGTCTCGGGAAATTCATCCAGCATGAAGATATTCGCACCGTATTTGAACTCATGGTTTTTCTGTCTGATGCGGAGATGCGCATTCTCGACCGGTTTGCCGTCCTTTCCGATGATCGTCAAGTATGCACGGCCCTTGCGGTTCTCCTCGATCCCGGAGACGATCCGGTCCTCCATGAAGCTTCTTTTTTCCTCGAACGGTTTCAAAACATTTTTGCGCGGTTCCATTTTATTTTCTCCTGCCTCTTTATTGTTTGTCAAGGAATTTCCTGAAATCGATGTCGCCCGTGAATGCGCTGCTGCGCTTGAGACGGTTTTTCTCCGGATCCCAGTCGCTTTTTACGGAGAAGCTGTTTTTGCGGGGACGGATGGCGCACTCTTTGCAGCCGCCCGGTCCGCGGAGGAGCCGCTCGTAGGCGGTCCGGAAATCGGAGAGACGGAAGAGGCGCAGACGGCAGGTTCCCAGCACGGCTTCCCTGAGCTTGCCATGGCGTTTGAGCCAGCCGTAGATCTGCTCGTGTTTCACGGCGGGACAGGATCCGTCCATCCAGGCCCAGGCGCGGAGTTTCGCGCGGGAGCCGTCCGGGAGGATCGCCGGATATTCTTCGGCACGCTGTCCGCAGCATTTGACGCCGTTGGTCGTTTCAACGACATGACGGAAGGAGACCGCGGTATAGCAGCCGACCATGAGACAATAGCCGCCGGCCTGTTCGAGAAGTCCGATGGGACTGTCCCGATGCATGGCCGGAAGCTGGTGATGGTGCTCTATAAAACGGATCTTATCCTTTCCCCAGACGGAGACGGAATGGGTCGGATCCAGTGAACGGATGACACCGGGCATCTTCCGGAAACATTCCGGGACGATCCCGACCTTGGATGCGGTCCGGCGCCAGTCAAATACCCCGTCGGTGTCGCTCAGATCATAGTTGTTGAATGCCGGCATCATGAGGGTGCCTTCTTCGCCGACAGCTTTCTGGAGCTCCCGGCAGTAGCGTTCGGCACCGCCCTCGAATTTTCCGAGCGAGGCCAGACTCGTATGGACGATCATCTGCATCCCCTTGCGGACGCCGAGCTGTTCCAGAGCCCCGGCAAAGTCGCGGGCCGAGGTCTTTTTGGGGGATCTGATCGAAACATAGCCGTATTTTTCAAGGTAGCGCATGAAGTCGATGTACATCTTGAATTCCGC
>JAFZZR010000113.1 GCA_017615635.1 Lentisphaeria bacterium | reverse complement strand
CGCACCGTCGCCCGCATTCACCGCGGCGCCCCGCGTGCCCGTCCCCGAAAAGACACCGGCCCCGCCGCCGGCAAAACCGATGGAGTCCGCCCCGGATCCCGCCTCGCTGGACTGGCCGGAGCTCCGTCAGGCAGCGCTCCAATGCCGGGCCTGCGGACTCTGCGAGACCCGGCGGACCGTCGTTTTCGGAGAAGGGCCGACGGACGCAAAACTTATGTTCATCGGAGAAGGACCCGGTGCGGATGAGGATGCGCAGGGCCGTCCCTTTGTCGGGCGTGCCGGAGAGCTGCTGACGAGAATGATCACGGCCATGGGATTCGACCGGGCCTCGGAAGTCTACATCGCCAATGTGGTCAAATGCCGTCCGCCGGGAAACCGGACGCCGCTCCCCGATGAGGCCGACGCCTGCATCGGATTTCTGAAACGGCAGATCCGGCTTCTCTCGCCGAAAGTCATCGTGACTCTGGGCGCCACTCCCCTGCTCCACCTGTTCCGGATGAAAGGCATCACGAAGATCCGGGGCAACTGGCTGGACTGGGAAGGGATCAAAGTCATGCCCACGTATCACCCTGCCTTTCTGCTGCGGGATCCGAATAAAAAATTCGATGTGTGGCGCGATCTTCAGCTGGTCATGAAGGAATTCGGGAAAACGCCGCCCGTGAGGCGTCCTCGTCGGGGAGACAACGAATGAACAGAAAAACCGTTTTCGGACCTATCCATTCCCGGCGCCTGGGCCGTTCCCTGGGGATCAATCTGCTCCCCTTCAAAACCTGTTCCCTCGACTGCGTGTACTGCGAATGCGGCGCCACCACGGACCTGACCCTGCAAAGGCAGGAGTTCGTCCCGCTGGATCAGGTACGGAAGGAGCTGGACGCGTTTTTCGATTCCGGCGTGCCCTTCGACTACGTGACGTTCTCCGGACTGGGAGAGCCGACTCTCTACTCCCGGATCGGCGGGATCATCCGGCACGTGAAGAACCGGTGCCCGGACACAAAAATCTGTCTTCTGACCAACGCCACGCTGCTGGACATCATGGGCGATGAACTGGACGGGCTGGATCTGATCGTACCCTCGCTGGATGGATCCTGCGAGGAGGAATTCCGCACGGTCAACCGCCCTGCCCCCGGCCTGACACTGGAAAAACTGGTCCGGGATATCGCCGAATTCCGGAAGATGCATCCGCGGATCGTCATGTGGCTGGAGATCTTCCTCGTCCCCGGTGTCAACGATTCGGACGATTCCGTGAACCGCTTCCGTGAACTCATCGGGCAGATCGCGCCGGATAAAGTCCAGCTCAATTCGCTGGACCGGAAGGGCGCGGTCGACTGGATCCGCGTTCCGCCCGCCGGGCGTATGCAGGAAATACAAGCCGTCTTTGCGGAGATCTGTCCCACGGAGATCATCCACGCATAACAGAAAGACGGACACAAAAAAGCCTCCGGCCCGTACAGAGGATACCGGAGGCTCGTTTTTTTTATGCGGAGATAATCCGTCGGGACATCACTCGGGATCCACGATGGCAAAGGTCATGCTGATCCGGCTGACCTCGCGGCCATCCACGGTCATGGAGCCGTGTCCCTTCCCGAACCGCTTGGTGTTGTCCGGGATATTCACATTCAGACAGAGCTGGTCGCCGGGGTGGACGGGATGCAGGAAAGTGGCCTCGTCGATCCCCATGAAATAAGCGATCTTGCCTCTGGTAGCGGGATTGGAAAGCATGAAGATACATCCGGCCTGCGCCACGATCTCGGGCTGAACGGAACCCATGAGGACCTGATAGCCGTCGGAGTAGGTGCGGAAGATATACTCGGTATTGGTCACGTTCTTCACTGCCGTCACATGCCCGTCCTCGCCCAGATGGGACACGTAGTCCACGAACAGGAAGGGGAAGCGGTGGGGGATGAAGGACATGATCTTCGTCACATCCATGGCGCTCGTTTCCGCCTTGTCGAACTCGTTGAAGCCGGTGGGCACCGCGACCGACCAGTCCTTCTCCCGCACGCCCAGGGTCATCTCCGCCTGACAGGAAACGCCGCCGTTGTTGCGGACGACGGCAGTCAGATCGGCACCGTCATCGGTGATCTTCGTCACTTCGATCTCGATGATCAGGCGGTCGCCGGGATTGTTGGGACGGCGGAATTTCACCCGCCGGAGAGACTTCACATACAGATCCAGCTTGCGGTCGGGATTCAGCCGCTGCCAGACAGCCAGCTCACCAAGCTGCGCGATGGATTCCACCACCAGCACGCCCGGCATGATGGGATGGCCGGGGAAGTGACCGATGAAATGCAGCTCGTTCTGCGTAACGCACTTCAATCCTATGATCTTGTTCTCGCCGACCATGCAGGCACGGTCGAGAAGAAGAAGGGAGTTGCGGCAGGGAAGGATCTCCTTCATTTCAGGGATCGTGATAAGCTTTTCAGACATTTTGCAGATTCCTTATGGCTTGAAATTTCAATTATTTTTCGCTTTTTCCTGCGCGGACATGGCCTGCGCCAGCCGTACATGCGTGGGATGTCCCGATTTGATGGACATGATGTGCCCGTGCACCCGTTTCCCCACCAGGAAAAGGTCGCCTACCATATCCATGATCTTATGCCGGACAAGCTCGTTCGAATAGCGGAGCCCGTCGTTGCTGATAAGCGCACCGTCATGCAGAATGATCGCATTGTCCAGACTGCCGCCCTTGGCCAGGCCCGCGGCAATCACCTGTTCCAGCTCGCGGTACGGACAGAACGTGCGGGCCAAAGCAAGTTCCTTCCGGAAGGAATCCGGCGTGACCGTGCAGGAGAAGAACTGCATATCCAGCGGCGAAATGCCGTACTCCACCGTGAAGGAGATCCGGAGATCATCCGCCGGAAGAAGAGCCAGCATCACGCTGCCTTCCTCGAACACGATGGGTGCGGTCGCCTTCCAGTACTCCGCAGGCGCGGACTGCTCCTGGATCCCGGCGGAAAGGATCATTTCCACATAGGAATTCGCCGACCCGTCCGCAATCGGGGGTTCCGGCCCGTCTATCTCCACCACCGCATTGTCGATGTGAAGCGCATGAAGCGCGGACATGATATGTTCCACCAGCACCACGAAAGCCCCCGTCGTGCGGGATGCAATCGTGGTGGCGCGGCGGACGTCCACCACGTTTTCCACCACGGCCTTCACTTCCGGTGCGCCCGGCATGTCGATCCGGCGGAAAAGGATTCCCGTATTTTCCGGGGCGGGAAGGATTCGCACGCTGGCGCGGGCGCCTGTGTGGAGGGCGATGCCGGAGATCTTGCCGGCTCCTTTGACAGTGTTCTGCATATCCATGAGAGCAACTCTTTTCAACCTTTTTTTGATATTTTCCATAATTTAACCCATTTCCGCGTGATTGCCAGTCAAAAGCGTGCTATATTTTGAGAAAATGTTCCGCTTTTTTCGTTTTCCCCCCTTATCGGGAGCCTTTTTATGCAAAAAACTGAAAAAATCGTCATGATCCTGGGGCCCACCGCTTCCGGAAAAACTGCCTGCGCCGTCCGCCTGGCCGACCGCATCAATGCCGAGATCGTTTCCGCCGACTCCCGTCAGATATACCGAGGCATGGATATCGGAAGCGGCAAGGATCTGGAGGAATATCGCCGCCCCGACGGGTCCCGGATCCCCGCTCATATGCTGGATATCGCCGATCCGGCCGGCCCCGTTTTCACGCTGGCGGACTACCTCTGCGAAGCGAACCGCATCATTGCGGAAATCACGGCGCGAAACCGTCTTCCCCTCGTCGTGGGCGGCAGCGCCCTTTATCTCCACGGTCTGCTGAAGGGATATGAACTCCGCGGCGGCCCGCCTGACGACGAAAACCGAACGAGGCTCCGCGCCATGGATCTGGACGAACTTCACGAGACTCTTCGGGCCATCGATCCGAAGGACCCGATCCTGCTGGCGGAACCCGGCAACCGCACCCGTCTGATCCGGAGGATCGAGATGCTCCGGGCGCCCGGCGGACCCGTCAACGAAAAGGAAATCCCGCCCGATTCGGACCGGTCCTTCCTGATCCTCGGCGTCCTGCGGAACCGGAAAGAGATCCACGAATCCATCGAGCGCAGGCTGGACGAGCGTCTTGCCTGCGGCATGCTCGAAGAAGCGGTCCGGCTTCACGATCGACAGGGCGTCTCCTGGGAGGCCATGGAGTTTTTCGGCCTCGAATACCGCTTCATGGCCCTTCATCTGCAGGGGAAACTCTCCCTCGGCGAGATGCGGGATTCCCTCCTCTGCAAGATCCGGCAGTTCGCCAAACGGCAGGATTCCTGGTTCCGCAAAATCGAACGCGACGGATTCCCCATCCATTGGCTCAGTCCGGACTCCTTCGCCGACCGTGCCGAACCGCTGGTCAGGGCTTTTCTGAATGAAGAGCCCCTGCCCGCGCCGTCGGTCCGCCTGTCCGATATCCGGTACGGAAGCAAAAACGGACCGTCTCCGGGAACGAATAGATGCTCCTGCCAAAAGTCCTGACCAGTCTTTTTGCGTCTCGAAAAAGTCCGGCAAAGGTGCATTTTCGGTGGTTACCCTGCGGGTATCCGCGCTCAAATTACCCTTGCCGTCTTTTTTTTGATCCATCAAAAATCCATATGTCGTTACTTTTGGCAGGAACATCGACATAGACAAAAAAGCAAAAAAAACGAAAAAAATTGGAAACTTGGCTTGACATTGGAAAAAATTGGTATAAATTGGAATAAAATGGAATAAAACAGGCAACTTTTGGGATCCTACGGATGATTCCTTTCTGCGGTTTCGACAGATGCTCCATGGACGCCAACGGACGAGTCAAGCTCAGTCCGAAGGTTCTTGCCGATTTCGGGCTCACAGGACCGGATCCCGTCATACACTG
>JAFZZR010000112.1 GCA_017615635.1 Lentisphaeria bacterium | reverse complement strand
TCCGCGGGCTTTTCATCCGGCGCTTTTCTCTTCAGCGCGTTGATCCGCGCATCGACAAGCATCAGATCCCGGGTGATCTCCCGTACGGCCCGTTTGCCTTCCAGAACGGCGGCCAGCTGTTTGTTGAGTTCCATGATCTGCGCATGGATCTCCCGGGCTTTTGGGTCGGACGTGAGGATTCGGCGCCGTTCCGTCAGAAGATTCTGGATCAGTTTTTCCCTTGCAAGGAAAAGTTCCGCCGCGCGTGCGGGATCGGCGAAGGTCTCCGGATCCTGTTTCGCCCGGAGCAGGGGACTGAAGATGATTTCCGGATAGACGGGCTGGGGGACGGCCTCGGACACTTTTTTCTTTGCGGCAGGCGCAGCCGCCTCGGTCGGCGGTTGTCCCTTTTCTTTCGAGACCGCTACCGCGGGGGAGGATGCCGTTTCGGCGGCCTTTTCCTGTGCGTTCAGGCAGGAAACGGGTGCAAGGAACAGAAGAAGGAGAGAGAAAAGATGAAAGCGCTGCATGCAGGACCTCACATGTTGGGTTTCGGAAACGGTCAGTGGAAATATACCTTGCAGTTTCCCTTTTTTCAACTTTAAAGTGCGTTTTTTTGTGATATATTACGGACTGTTTTTCATTGAGACGCTCCTGCCACTGGTTGGGGACGAAAGGAGTTTTATGGCTTTTACCGGCTTGATCGATTATGGAATGGGGAATCTGCTCAGCGTTTCCAAGGCGCTTGCCGCCGCCGGCGGAGAGATCCGGATCGTTCGGGATCCGGCGGAACTGACCGGCGCGGACCGCATTGTTCTGCCGGGCGTCGGCAATTTCGGCGACGGAATGGAACACCTCCGGGATTCCGGATTCGTGCCGTTCGTAAGGGAATGGATCCGCGCAGACCGACCCTTTCTGGGAATCTGTCTGGGGATGCAGATGCTTCTGGAACGAAGCGAGGAAGCGCCGGGAGTGCCGGGACTCGGCATCGTTCCGGGCGAGGTCGTCCGTTTCCCCGAGGGATCGGAGAAAGTCCCGCACATCGGCTGGAATGAGGTTACGGTCCGGCCGGGCGGCGGAAACGGCTTCTTCCCGGAATCCGGCGCTGCTCAATGGTTTTATTTCGTTCATTCATATTATGTCCGGCCGTCCGATCCCGACTGGGTCGCGGCGACCTGTCATTATATTCTTCCCTTTGCGGCATCGCTTTCCCGGGGGAACCTTCTGGCTCTGCAGTTCCATCCGGAGAAGAGTCAGGAGTCGGGACTGCGTCTGCTGAGGGCGTTTTTTCAAAAAACCGGGATCGGAGGAGAAAAATGATCATATTTCCGGCTATCGATTTGCGCGGCGGACGCTGTGTCCGTCTGTTTCAGGGCGATTATGCCCGGGAGACCGTGTACGGGGACAATCCCGCCGAACAGGCTCGCACGTGGGTCGCGGCCGGTGCGGAGTTCCTGCATCTGGTTGACCTGGACGGCGCCAAAGAGGGCCGCATCGTCAACGCCGAAGCAGTCCGCTCCATTTGCGGATCGGTGAAGATCCCCTGCGAATTGGGCGGCGGGATCCGGACCGTGGAAGAGGCGGAAAAGGCTTTCGAGCTGGGCGTGTCCCGGGTGATCCTGGGGACGGCTGCATGCGAAAATCCGCGTATCACGGAGGCCTTCACCAACCGGTTCGGATCGGACCGGATCGTCGTGGGGATCGATGCCCGCAACGGACTGGTGGCTCTGCGCGGATGGATCGAGACCAGCGAGATCCCCGCTTTCTCGCTGGCCAAAAGTCTGTATCTGCTGGGCGTCAACCGGATCATCTTTACGGATATCTCCACGGACGGAGCCCTGAAGGGGCCGAATTTCGAATCCGTGCAGACTCTCTGCAATCTGGTTCCGGACTGCTCCATCGTGGCCTCGGGCGGCGTTACCACCGCGGAGGATGTGAGAAAGTTCGCCGAACTCCATCTGCCGAATCTGGAAGGCGTTATCGTCGGCAAGGCTCTGTACGACGGACGCGTCACGGTGGAAGAGCTGAACCGGGCCGCAGGCGCAGCCGCGGCGGAACAGGGAGGCGAACATGTTTGAATGTGACACCGCTTTCCCGAAGGATTCCTACGACACCCCGGATCACGTTCGCCGGAGCATCTGGGAATATCTTCTGCTGGGGACCCGCGCGTCTTTCTATCTGCGGAACTTCCTGGTCTTCGCCCGGAGCGGCTGGCTGGCCGGCCATACGGATTTCCCCGCATCGGTTCAGACGAAATACTCGCTGATGAATTTCCGGATCGTGGAGACCTGCGGCGGAAAGATCCATCTGCGCGGTCTGGACAACCTTTCCCGTGCGGGCGGTCCCTTCGTCATCATCGGCAATCACATGAGCCTGCTGGAGACGGCGGTCCTTCATGCGTTTGTGCGACCCCGGCTGGATTTCTGTTTCGTCATCAAGGAATCTCTCCTGAAGGTGCCCTTCTTCGGAAACATTATGAGAAAGCTGGGATGCATCGCCGTGACCCGGTCGAATCCCCGGGACGACTTCAAAAAGGTGATGCAGGAAGGGACGAAACGTCTGCGCGAGGGAGCGTCCGTCATTATCTTTCCGCAGTCCTCCCGCTCGGAAGTCTTCGATGAAAGCCATTTCAACACCATCGGGATCAAGCTGGCCAAGCACGCCTCGGTGCCGGTGATCCCCATGGCGATCCGCACGGATTTTCTTGCCAACGGACGTCTTCTGAAAGACATGGGGCCGATCCGCCGAGACCGCCCCGTCTGGTTCGAGTTCGGGGAACCGTTTTCCGTGACAGGCTCCGGAAAGGAGGAACAGGCCCGGGTCGTGGACTTCATCGAATCGCGTCTGAAGACCTGGGGCTGCCGCATCGAGAAGGGAACTCCGGATCATGAGTGACGGCTCCATGGAACAGGTCCGTGTGGAGCTGGGAGACCGCAGTTACACGGTTTTTATTGCGCCGGACCTCTTTGGCGGCGGACTCGCTTCGTCCGTCCTGGAGAAGCATCTGCGGGGACGGAGGGTCCTGCTGGTCGCGGACAGCCATACGGCACCCCTGTATGCGGAACGCGTTCTTTCCGCGGCGAAGGCTGCCGGGGCCGCATTCTGCGGATCGTACGTCATTCCCGCCGGAGAGCAGAACAAGACGTTCGCGACCACGGAAGCCATCTGCTGCGAAGCCGTGCGGCAGGGACTGGACCGGGATTCGGTTTTTCTCGCCCTGGGCGGCGGAGTGACCACGGACCTCACCGGGTTCGCGGCATCCATCTACATGCGGGGCGTTTCCTTTATTTCCATTCCGTCCTCGCTTCTCGCCATGATCGACGCCGGGATCGGGGGAAAGACAGGCGCCGATCTGCCCGGCGGGAAGAACCTGATCGGCACCTTCTGGCAGCCGAAGGCCGTCCTGATGGATGTCTCGTTCCTCCGGACTTTGCCGGAGCAGGAGCGCCGATGCGGCGCCGCCGAGCTGCTGAAACACGCCATCCTCTTCGATCCCGATTTCTTTGCCCGGCTGGAAGAGACCGCCTCAGGATTCCTGAAATTCGAGGATCCGGGGTCCGTTGCCCGGCAGATCGCCTGGTCCTGCCGCCTGAAGGCCTCCGTGGTCAGCGGGGATGAACGGGAGAGCGGACGCCGCGCCCTGCTGAATTTCGGACACACGTTCGGCCATGCGGCGGAACGGCTCATGAATTTCACGCTGTCCCATGGCGAAGCGGTCGCCTGGGGCATGGCGGCGGCATCGGATCTGGCGCTGGACCGGAACCTGATCCGCGTCGAAGAGAATGTCCGGATCCGGAACCTTATCGAATGCTTCGGCCTGCCTCTGCGTCTCCCCGGCCTTTCTCCGGACGCCGTGCTGGAATCCATGCGCTCCGACAAGAAGTCCCGTGCCGGAAAGATCCGTCTGATTCTTCCTCTCGGCATCGGGAAGGCGGACATTTTCCAGGATATTCCGGAAGAACGGATCCTTCAGGCGATCGAGGCCCACTGTGACTGACCGCGATGCCTATATCATTCTGAATATGCTGACCGGGATCGGGCCGGTGCGGACTTCCGCACTGATCGAATTCTGCGGGTCGCCCTCGGCCATTTTCGAACACAGTGAAGCGGATCTTCAGCGGATTCACGGCGTCAGCGCGGCGCTGGCGAACCGGATCGTCAACTGGAAAAACACCGTGGATCCGGATCAGGAACTCGCCTTCACGGACCGGGCGGGCGTTCAGCTTGTCACGCTGGCCGATGAAGAGTATCCGGCCTGGCTTCGGGGAATCCATGCCGCACCTCTCTGCCTCTACATCCGGGGACAGATCCCGCCGGAAACCGAGACCCGCTCCCTGGCCATGGTCGGCACGCGGAACGCCTCCCGCTATGGAGCGTCCATGGCCCGCCATCTGGCGGAAAGCGCCGCCTATTCCGCCTGGGTCACCGTCAGCGGACTGGCCGTGGGGATCGATACCATTGTCCATCGGGCCACGCTGGATGCGGGCGGCAAGACCGTTGCGGTACTGGGCGGCGGACTGGCCCGGTTCCATCCGCAGGAGAACCTGGATCTGGCGCGCGACATCGTTTCCTCCGGAGGCGCGGTGATCACCGAGTTTTCCATGACCACTCCGCCTTCCCGTCACTCGTTTCCCACGAGGAACCGGATCATTTCCGGTCTTTCCCTGGGGACTCTGGTGGTGGAGGCCGGGGTCAACAGCGGTTCTCTCATCACCGCGGCCCATGCGCTGGAGCAGGGGAAGCGGATCTTTGCCGTGCCCGGACCCGCCGACGCCGCCGGCTCCAACGGGTGCAATGCCCTGATCCGCAAAGGCGCCGTCCTGGTGGAGAATTTCGAGCATATTCTGGAAGATTTCGAATTCCTGCCGGGATTCGAAGGCAAAAACCGGGACCTCGCCTTCCGCGAGGCTACGGCGGACCCGGATGCTGCGTCCGATTCCGTCGGGACGGATGACAGTGCGCTTTCATCGGAAGACGCCGCCATTCTGGAGCACCTGAAAAAAGCCGAAAAACTGACGCTGGACGCCCTGTCTTCCAGAATGCCGGAAACGCCCGCTTCCTCCATTCTCTCTTCCCTGATCGCACTGGAGATCCTGCGCCGGATCCGCAAAAATCCGGACGGCTCCTACTCGAGGATCCGCTGATCCCGTCACACCCGCAGGGATTCCCAGGCCGTTTTCAATACGGCGGCGGAGGCTTTCCGCCGGAGGGGGATCTCCGGGGACCAGGCGGCGATCCTCGCTTCCTCCAGAAGCAGGAAGAATTCCAGAAAAGACGGGGATTCGCCGGGATCCGTTCCGCTCTGGACGGCCGCATGGAATTTCCGGATATATTCGCTCAGGAACGCCCCTTTCCCTGCATCCTTTCCCGGAGATGTCCGGGCCCGTTCCAGACGGATCCCGGCGGCCTTCAGCCACCGGGGATACTCCGCTACCGCCTCGGGTGTCCGCAGAAATCCATCCCGGAAAAGCCAGTCCAGCTGCGCCTGCACGTCCATCCGGACCGGATCATCGCCGCGGAACTGCCGGAGGGCACGGTCAAGCGGAGCGGCGGCCTCCTCGATCTTCCGGAGGAAATCGAAATTCCGCTGAAGCAGTCCGGCGGAATCGTCGCGGACGGATTCGACGGCTTCTTCGAAGTCGGCTGCGGACCGGATCTCCCAGGGCGGCTTTCCGAAAGCGGAAAGAAGAGAATGATCCGTCAGATCGGCAAACCAGGATCGATAATTCAGGAACAATGTCAGCTCCATCCCGGACGCGGGACGGCAGATGCTCTTGAACTGGCGGATCATGCCGGGAAAACGAAGCCGGATCAGGCGGACCAGTCCGGACCGGTGTTTCCTCTCCGCCTCCGCCGGATCCAGAAACACCGCCGTTCCCACGCTTTCTCCTTCATCCACCAGCGCGGGAAAAGCCGTTTTTCCCGAAGCCTGAGAGAGCGTCACCGTCCGGGGCAGGTCCGGCAGCTCCGCCCGGTCGCGGGCTCCGGAGACGGATAGTCTGTCCACGCCGGGCAGGGCGCGTGAGACGGTGGTATTCCCTGCCGAAAGACCACGCGGGATCTCCTTCAGGATCTTCCGGACGCTTCCCTTTTCATCGAGGAGGGCGATCCGGATCTTCAGGTATTCCGGGTATTCGATCCCCTCCGGAATATCCGGATCGATCTCCAGAGCGTATTCCTCCCGGAGGAAATCCTCCAGAGTCCGGGCGAACGGCTGACCGGTGAATATCTTCCCCCGCCGGTAAAGATCCAGGAAGTGCTCTTCCGCATCGGAAAGGGGCATGATCTCTTTTCGGACACTTTTGGGCAGGGCCCGCAGGGCAGCCTCGATTTTCCACTTCATGTACCCGGGCGGCGGATAGTCCGTCAGATTCCGGTCCAGCAGATTCAGATGGGTCTCGGGGATCCGGAAGGTGATCCCGTCGCCCTCTTCACCCGGATCGAAGGCGTACTGCACCTCGATCCGGAAGCCTCCGGAGAGTATGCTGTCCGGGAAGTCGTCGAAATTCAGTTCATCGGGATCGACCCAGAGGCAGTCCTTCAGGTCGGGGGCATAATTTTTTCGGGCGAGAGCCCAGTCCTGCTTCAGGTCCCGCAGGGAACACATGCCCGGAGGGATCGTCCGCATGAAATGTTCCGAGAGTGCGTCGGGATCGACCAGAGAATCGGGCCTGCGTTTCCGGATCTCCAGATCATGCAGGGCGTGAAGCTCTTTCAGATAGGCAGCCGCCCAGGTCCCGGAAATATGGAACCTTCCCGGCACCAGACCGTCCCGGATGAAGACCTCACGGGCCTTTCCCGGATCGACTTTCCCGTAGTGGCGTCGTCGGCCCGGATGGATCAGGAGCCGTCCGGCGCACACCCGTTCCCTGGCGTAGACGAATCCTGCAGTCTCATCCCATTCCACGCGGTCGTAGATCTTCCGGCAGAGGGCGGGCGCGGTCTCCTCCAGCCAGCCGGGCTCGACTTCTGCCACGCAGCGGGCGAAGGTGCGGCTGGTTTCCACCACGGAAAAGACGAGAAGCCATCCGGGCGGATTTTTTCTTCTGGCCAGACCGGATCCGGGAAAGATCAGGAATTTTTTTCCGTTCATGTCCGAATACATGCCCGCCGATTCCGGATCGCGGCAGGCGAGATGGCGGGGCAGTCCGCTCATCAGCGCTTTGTGATAGGGGGCAAATTCGGTTTTGAACGGATCGAAAGCAGGTACGTCCGATGCGTCTCCCACGGACTCCATCAGATCGGCGGCCAGATTCCGCCACTCCCGGACGCGGCGGAAATTCAGGTAATTGGCCTTCGTGAATTTTTTCAGCTTCGAGAGAGAGTCCTGCGCTTCTTCACAGAGGGCGCTCCAGAGATACAGGATCGAAAGGAAGTCCGAGGTGTCGGATTGATATTTCTTGTGCGCTGCATCCGCCTGTTTCGTTTCTTCCAGCGGCCTTTCCCGGGGATCCTGAATGGAGAGGAACGAGACGGTCACGGCCAGTTGCGGAAGAAGCCCGTACTCCTTGCCGGAGAGAAGAATTGCGCCCAGATGCGGATCCAGTCCTATGGCGGCCAAAAGACGTCCCCGGTTCGTGAGGTTTCCTGCGGCATCGAGGGCGCCCAAATCCCGCAGGGCGGTCATGCCCTCCCGGATGAGCGCGGGCGTCGGCGGATCCACGAAGGGGAATACGTCCACCGGCGGCAGTTTGAGCACGGCCATCTGAAGAATGACGCCCGCCAGAGAGGACCGTTTGATTTCGGGATCGGTGAAGGGCGCGGCTTTTTCGAAATCTTCCTCGGAGTAAAGGCGCACGCAGACTCCGTCCCGGGTTCGTCCGCACCGGCCTCTCCGCTGCATGGCGCTGGCCTGCGAAACGGATTCGATCCGGAGCTCCTGGATCCGGCTCTTCGGATTGTAGCGGCTCAGACGGACAAGGCCCGAATCGATGACGAAGCGGATCCCGGGAATGGTCAGGGAGGTTTCCGCCACGTTGGTGGAAAGAACGATACGGCGGCGCGGGGCCTTCCGGAAGATCTTTGCCTGTTCGGCGGCGCTCAGACGGCCGAACAGCGGCAGAATTTCCGAATGGTTCCCGAAACGTCCGCGGAAAAGATCCGCGCAATCGGATATCTCCCGTTCTCCCGGCAGAAAGAGAAGGATATCGCCCTGCGGATCCAGTTCCGTGAGAAAATCCACCGCCCGCGCGGCGTTCTCCGGCAGATCTTCCTCTTCGTCCGGCGGAAGAAAGCAGTCTTCCACGGGATACGTGCGGCCCTCCGCCCGGATGACGGGCGCCCCGTCGAAGAAGGAGGAAAGCCGTTCGGATTCCAGCGTGGCCGAGGAAATGAGGATCCGGATGTCCTTCCGTCTTTTCAGCAGAAGTTTGACGCATCCCAGAAGAAAATCGATATTGAGCGTCCGCTCGTGGACCTCGTCCAGAATGATGCAGTCGTACTGAAGCAGATCCCGGTCGCCGCGCGATTCCGCCAGAAGGATGCCGTCGGTCATGAACTTGACCACGGTGGTATCGTCCGTCCGGTCATCGAACCGGACCTTGTACCCGACTTCATTCCCGCATGTGCAGCCGCATTCCGAGGCCAACCGGGCGGCCAGCGCCGCCGCCGCGATCCGGCGCGGCTGAGTGCATCCGATCCTTCCGGCGCGGCCGAATCCTTCCAGCAGCGCGGCCTTGGGCAGCTGCGTGGTTTTTCCGGACCCCGTGGCTCCGCAGACAATGACCACCTGATTCTCCCGGATCGCTTTCCGGATCTCCGGGATTTTTTCCGCGATGGGCAGTTCCGGCGGGATCTCGCAGCGGAGCTTTTCGGCGCAGGGAACAAGAGAGCGGGCCAGCGGCGCTTCGATCCGGGCGCGGAATTTTGTCCATTCCTCTTCCGTGACGGTCCCGAGTTTCAGACGGGCAAGAATACGCGAACGATCCGGCGACAGCTTCCGTTTATCGATCAGACGGAGCTTCTTCCATGCCTGATCCAATTCGTGCATATTTCCGGCTGGATTCACTTGCGCGCGGTCTTCCTGACGGATCCGGTCTTCCGGGGCTTTTCGTCCGCCTCCGGCTTGACCCGCATTTCCAGCCTCGCTCCGCTCCGGCTCAGCTGGCGGTTCGCCCAGACGGCGAATTCTTCCCGGACGTCATGATCCCAGTGCGCCAGGACCTCGCGCTTCCCGCGGTTTTCGTGGACGGCCGAACAGCAGAATGTGTCGTCCGGCACCAGCATAAGAAAGACGTCGCCCTCTTTGGCGTCGGCCAGACGGGTCCGGATCTCCCGCTTGAGGATCTCCAGCGTCTTCGGCGAGGAGAAACAGGGAACATTCCGCCGTTTTCCGTCGGGGCCGAGGACCCGGGCGGCTTCGGGCCAGTTCATGGATCCCAGATCGATTGTCTCGCAGAATTTCGCATCGTCCGCCTCGGTTTTCTCCCTCTCCGCGCGGAGTCCCCAGACGAAACGGAGGTTCCGTCCGTGAGGCGGCTCCTCCTCGGGCGATCCGGCGCGGAATTCGAAAAGAGTCCAGTGGAAGAGCAGCGCATCGCCTTCTTTGCGGAGAAGGAACCGTGCGCGCCCGGGCAGCCTCTGCGGCAGATCCCATCGCCAGACGGACGATCCCAGCTCGAAAGCGGTTTGTTTCCTGTCGGCTCCGGTGAACACGATCCGGATCGGGCATTTCGGCCCGTCGAAAAGGACGGCTCCCTCGGGCAGGGCGGCGAAATCGATCGTCTTCGAAGGCGTGAGCCGAACGGATTTTTCCGGCTGCTCCGTGATTTTCAGATGAAGAAGATTTTCAACCTTGAGCCCGCCCGCCACAATGGATTTCATGGCGAAACTGTGGCGGAGCACGAAGTCCGTCCGGACCCCGAGCGTTCCTTCCCGGAAAAGAAACTCCCGGCGGATGCCCGGCGTTTCCCCGAAGGGGATCTCCGACTCCGTATCCAGCCGCACTTCCTGTCCGTCCTCCGAACGGTGGGGCCTGCGTTTCCCTTTCAGCGCCATTGTTTCCGGATATTCTCCCGGCACGGCGGGCAGGGCGGTCATCGTGAGCGCGCCGGACCGGATCGTAAAGAGGCCCGTTTCCGGATCGTCGTGCCGGAACGAAAAGGATCCGGATTGAAACTGCGCGGATCCGCTTTCATCGAATCGTATGGCATCCATCAGTCGATCACCTGCACAATTTCATGAACGTTTTTGCGGGAAAGGGGGCCGACGGCTCCCGCTTTCGCATATCCGAGGGGAGAGATCGCCACGGACCGCCAGGGGGAACCGGTCAATCCGAGGACCTTGTCCATTTCATCCCGCCGGAACGCGCAGATCCAGCAGGTTCCAAGACCTTCCGCCGCGGCGGCCAGCATGAAATGTTCCATGGCGATGGCGGCGTCCACCGGAACGATGGAATCGCCTTCCAGCCGGTGCCAGGCCTTTTCATCGCAGCCGAGCACGACGGCAATGACGGGGGCCTCCTTCAGCCAGGCGGGCTGGTAGACTTCGCAGATTTTCGCGCGCAGTTCCGGATTCCGTACGAAAAGAAACTTCACGGGCTGTCTGTTGCAGGCGGAGGGCGCCAGATCGATCGCTTCCGCGATCCGGGTAAGAGCTTTTTCCGGAACAGGTTTATCCGGGAGATACCCCCGGCTGCTTCTTCTTGTCTTGATCGTCTCGTAAAATTCCATGATCATCAGCTCCTTTTGCGAATTTTCAGTTTCAGATACCGGGCGAGAAACAGCTCCGCTTCCTCTATGCGGAGAAGCAGAGAAACCGGGAAAAAGACCAGGGCAAACGCGATCCCGCCCGCCACAAGATGCATCAGCGAAACGGGTCCGAGCCGGAGAGGACACCATCTCGCCGCGGCCCAGGACGACAATCCCGCGGCGCCGCCCGCGGCGGCCAGCTTGATCAGCATGAGGAAAAACGGACGGAACTCAAAGGGCTCCTTTCCGAAGGTCCGGACCAGAAGAACAGCCAGGATCAGATTCCCCGTCAGGGATGAGATCACCGTGGCCAGAGCGACACCGCCCTGCCGCAGCGGGATCATCAGAATCAGATTCAGAAGGATGTTCAGGGAGACCGTTGTGAACGTTACTTTCAGCGGCGTCATCATGTCTTTTCGTGCGGTGAAACCGGCCACGATGACTTTGTAGGCGGCGAACAGGGGAATGCCCGTCACATAGAAGCTCATGGCGTATGCAGTCTGCCGGACGGATTCGGCGTCGAAGCGGCCCCGCATGAAGAACAGAGTGATCAGGTCTTCCCGGAACAGGAACATGAAGACCGCAATGGGCACGGTGACATACAGCAGGTTTCGCAGAGAGAACATCAGCATGCCGATCATTTCCGCAAAATCCTTTTTCACGGCAACCCGGGCCATCTCGGAGACGGAGACCGTGCCGAACGCAAAGGCGAAGATCCCGATCGGAAGATAGACCAGCCGTTCGCTGAAGTAAAGCGACGCCGGCGCGTAATCGCCGATCCAGCCCGCCACAACGCGGTCCACGATCAGACTGATCTGAAGAGCCGACGCGCCGCCGATACCGGGCAGAGCCAGCTTCCAGATCGCTTTTATCGTTTCGAAATCTTTCGGGATCATCCGGTTCAGCACGATCATCATGTTTTCGCGCTTCACGACCCAGAACATGAGCAGAAGTTCCAGTACGCCGGAAATGAGGACCGCAAAGGAGAGAAAACGGAGAGGATCGGTTTTTCCCGAAAAGCCGAACCAGATGAGCAGAAGCGCTCCGATCATGATCACGTTCTGGAGAATGGCCGCCAGCGACGGCAGAAAGTAGACGCGCAGACTGTTCGCATAACTGGTCAGGATTCCCACGGCGCAGATGAAGATGCTGTACGGCATGATGATCGGCGTCAGTTCCGCGGCGGTTTTCCACATCCCGTCCGGAAGGAAAGGGACCGCGATCAAAGCCGGGATCGTGACGAGGACCGTGACGGCACCCAGCAGCACGGTCAGATACAGGAATATGGTGCTGAACCGTTCACGGGCCCGCTGACGGTCTTCGTTCCCCAGGGAGTGGACCATCATGGGGATCAGTGCCGTACCCAGTGCGCCTTCTCCCAGGATCCGCCGGAAAAGATTCGGCAGCGTGATGGCCAGGACCCAGGCGGACATCCTCATTCCGCCGCCCAGCGCGGGCGCCATGATTATTTCGCGGAGGAAGCCGAGGATTCGGCAGACCAGGGTGGAAACGGCGAGATTCCGCGAACTCCGGAATATGCCTTCTTTTCCTTTGTCGGATTCGGCCATGAACGATATCTCCCATGAATTGAAAAACAGTGCGGAACATACCACACATTCGCCTCTTTTTCAACAGAGAGCCCACGTTTTTTTGTAAAAAAAAGATGTACCTGTCTTGTGACGGCATTGACAAAATTCAAGCCTTGTCTTCCGCGGATGAAGCGCCGTGATTTTCAAAAAAAAAAAATCAAAAAGGCTTTGACTTTTTCCTGTATTCATGCTAGATTGCCGGATATGTATAATCAGCAAACTCATAAAAAAACAAAGGAGCAAAAAAATGGCTGACAAGAAAGAAATTTTCGCTGACGGAATCGGACAGATCCATTTCGCGGGCGGCATGGTCCGTCTCGATCTCGTGACTCTCCAGCCCACCGAGGAAGGCAAGGCCCCTGAACCCGAATCGCATACCCGGATCATCATGCCGCCCCAGGGCTTCCTTTCGACCTTCAATTCCATGCAGCAGCTTATCAACAAGTTGATCGAGGCGGGCGTCCTCAAGAAAAACGAAAATCAGCAGTAATTTTTGAGGAGTAAGGATATTATGCCGGATTTCACGATCGCGGCGCAGTCAGCGCCCTCCGCTCTCCGTGATATCAGTGTGAATGCGGTCCAGCCGGAGCCGGCCCCCCGGAAAAGTACAGGAGATCCCGATCTGGCGCCCGGGCAGAAACGCCCGGCGGGAGCGCAGAAGTCCATTTACGGCGAGATTCCGCAGATCCCGGTTCTGGATGCCGTGGAAGGGATCAAGTTCGACTTCAATCATGGGATCCGGATCCTTTTCCCTCAAAACAACAAAATCTATCACGTCACATTCCTGGATATCGATACCGGGGTGATCCTCTACAGCAGCGACACGAAGCCGGGCGCGTTCATCACGTCGGTCAAGAAATTCTATATCCGGTTCCGTCTGCTCATCCACGAAAAGGGCAAGGAAAAGCCCATTTTCGAGCACGACATGGACCTGAAGGACAAGGAAGTCATGGTCCAGCTGCCCGTGGGGACCATCGGCGATTCCATCGGCTGGTTCAGCTATGTGGAGCGGTTCCAGAAGAAGCATGGCTGCAAGCTCATCTGCGTCATGACTCCCTGGATCGCAACGCTGGTGAAGGATCAGTATCCCGACATCACCTTCATTGCCTCCGAGGACACGGTCAAATACAAGCCATATGCCTCCTACTACATGGGCCTTTTCTTCCGGGGCGACGTGGACAATCAGCCCATCGATTTCCGGTATATCGGACTCCATCGGACGGCGGGCTACATCCTCGGACTGGACGGGGACGATCTCAACGATCTGCCGCCCCGCTTCAACCTCTCCGCTCCGCGCAAGATCAAGGAGAAGTACGTGTGCATCGCGGCCCAGAGCTCCAGTCAGGCCAAGTACTGGAACAATCCCTTCGGCTGGATGGCCGTGGTCAAATTCCTCAAGGACAACGGGTATCGTGTGCTGTGCATCGACAAGGAAAAGGTACACGGCATCGGGCTCCACTGGAACTATATCCCCTACGGCGCGGAAGACTTCACCGGCGACATTCCCCTGCAGGAACGCGTGAACCTCATCAAGGATGCCGATTTCTTCATCGGACTCTCCAGCGGACTCTCCTGGGTCGCCTGGGGATGCAAGGTGCCCATCGTGATGATTTCCGGATTCACGCATCCGACCAACGAGTTCCATACGCCGTACCGGATCATCAACTACCACACCTGCCATTCCTGCTGGAACGACATGCGGGAAAATTTCGACCACTTCGACTTCCTCTGGTGTCCCCGGCATAAGGGCGACGACCGCCAGTTCGAATGTACGAGGATGATCTCGCCGGAACAGGTCATCGCAACCATAAAAAAGATCCCGACCTTCCGTCCCGCGGAAGAGAAGAAAACCGAAGAAAAGAAAGCTGAAAAGAAGTGACTCAACTCGACAGACTGCGTCTTCTGAAGGAGGACATCCTCCGGATCGTCAGGAAGCACAACGCCGACAAGGTGTATGTGTTCGGTTCCTGCGCCCGCGGAGAGGATACCCCCGAAAGCGACGTGGATCTGCTGGTCGATTTCAATCAGAATGCCTCGTTGTTTGATCAGGTGTATATCCAAAATGAGATGCACTCTTTGCTGGAATGCAAAGTCGATGTCGTCTCAAGACGCGGATTGCACCCTTACATCAGACGCAGAGTTTTGGCGGAGGCTGTCGAGCTATGAAAAATCCGGATGTCGGTATTTATCTCCTTCATATCGCGGATGCCTGCGATAAAATTCTCCGCTACATGCAGAATGTGAGAAAGGAAGATTTTGCAAAAAATGAAATGGTGCAGGATGCCGTTTTGCGGAATTATGAAATCATCGGGGAAGCAGCCAGGCATATCCCTGAAGATTACCGCAGGCTTCATCCTGAAATCAAATGGCGGGGAATGGCCGGCTTGCGGGATATTTTGATTCACGAGTATTTCGGCGTTGACTTCATAAATGTCTGGAACATTTCAAAGGTGGAAATTCCCGACACTCTGATGCTCATCAAGGCATTGCCGGAGTATCTCATCGCCAGAAGTTCCCTTGAAAACGGACAATTGAGAACATGCGGAAAGGATACTTCAGACAGGAGTTCGAATGTACGAGGATGATCTCGCCGGAGCAGGTCATCGCAACCATAAAAAAGATCCCGACCTTCCGTCCCGCGGAAGAGAAGAAAACCGAAGAAAAGAAAGCTGAAAAGAAGTGACTCAACTCGACAGACTGCGTCTTCTGAAGGAGGATATCCTCCGGATCGTCAGGAAGCACAACGCCGACAAGGTGTATGTGTTCGGTTCCTGCGCCCGCGGAGAGGATACCCCCGAAAGCGACGTGGATCTTGTCGCTGATTTCAGAGCTCATTCCTCTCTCTTCCATGTCGTGAATCTCGAACTCGATCTATCCGATTTGCTCGGACGCTCCGTCGATGTGGTGACACTGGACCGTCTGGATACAAACGATGCCTTTGCCCAAAGCGTGAAAAGGGATATGGTGCTCCTATGAGTGACGACAAGACCAGAATCGAACATATGATCGAGCACAGCCGCCGCATCCTGACGACGCTTCAGGATGTCACCGCGGAACAGTTTTATGCTTCGCAAACGCTGATCGAGGCTGTTTCTTTCAACTTTGCCGTTCTTGGAGAGGCCGCAAGCAAGATTTCCTTGGAATTGCGGGAAAAGTATCCTGCCAATTCCCTGGAGAACCATCATCGCTATGCGCAACTTTCTGATTCACGACTATGTCAAGATCCAGCCTCAATACTTGTGGGAAACCTCACAAAACGACTTGCCGCCGCTCCTTGTGGATCTGGAAGCGGTTTCCGGCTCGCTCGGAGGCGAGCCCGAGCAGGTCATTTCGACCATAAAGAAGATCCCGACCTTCCGCCCGGCGGAAACGAAGAAAACCGAAGAGAAGAAGAAGTGATCGTCTGACAAGTCCGATAAGTCTGACAGGTCTGACAATTTCGAAAGAGCATAACAAGGATTTTTTGAAATAAGGTAAAGAAAGGAGCAACACCATGGGCGACACCACTTACCACTACACGCATGACAGCTATTGGTACTACGACGAGACTCTGACGCAGAGTCTGCTGAACCAGTATGTCAGCACCATTGTGAACAGCAGCGCGACTCACCAAGTCTGGCTGAACAACCGAGGCACGATGTCGGCATGGACCGGGTCGAAAATGAGTCCCGCCCACTCCCAATACGAATACGAGGACAGTGTGTCGCACCCCTCCACCCGGGACGACCTCTACGAGAATTTCACCGCAGCCGTCAACGTGGATTTTGCCGCCGCCTGGTCGGCTGCCTCCGCGGTCGGCTCCGCAGCACTGATCCCGAACGGCATCACGCTGGCTGACGACGACACCTATGCAACGAATATCACCTTCGCAAGGGACGGCGTAACCTACGCGGAGGGCAACAACACGCGCCTCACGGACATTACCTACTCCAGCGGCGGCAGCGTCTGGCTGGGCAACGTGTATGGCAGGGAAGAATGGGTCGTCCTCTCCTCCACCGGGCTTGGCGAAGTGGGAACCTCCACCACCGTCTATTACGCCACCACGGGCCAGAAGCTGAACGGACTGCGCGCCAAGCAGGATTTCGGCGAACTTATCCTTCTGACCGGCGCCAGCGCCTCCGCCACCGACGTGGTGGTGAGCCGCAACATGCGGGAACTGGATATCGCCAACGACAGCGGCTATGGCAATTTGAAGAACAAAACCGGGAACGGCACCGTGGTGGACAGCGTGACGGTTTCCGGTAAGCTCGACCGCGTGCATGTGGGCAGCGGCGCAAGTCTGAACATGCTCACCGTGGGCACCCAGCGCAACTTCACTTCCGCCGACCGCAGCGCCTTCGGCTACTACGACAGCAACTGGGGCAGCTGGACCTACTCCTCCGCCACCATCATGCAGATCGCATCGGGCGGCACCGCCTCCAACATCTACCTCAACAACGGCGGTCAGGTGATCGTCTTTGGACCAGAGGACAGAGTGTCCTCCTCGTGGAATTCGACGACCCAGCAATGGGAGGTCACCACGAGCTACGCCTCCGGCGCGGGCGGCACCCTGACCAATCTCCAGATGGCCGTCAGCGGCGGACTGGTGTTCGACGGGATCAGCGACCCCTCGGCGACCTGGGAGAACCCGCAGATGGTCTATCTGAACAGCTCAAGCTACCTGAGCCATTTCCGCGTCACCGCGCCGCAGAGCGCGTATGTGGAGTTCCAGAGCAACACCAGCGGCAGCAACGTCACGATAGGCAACGGCGGCTCCATGCGGATCGGCAAAGGGGCGTCCGTCGTCGGCATCTCCATG
>JAFZZR010000111.1 GCA_017615635.1 Lentisphaeria bacterium | reverse complement strand
GCACCTGCGGCGCCTCAGGCCTGATCGGACGACATCGGTGGATCCGTCATGAGTTCGAATAACGAAAACAGAGGGGGAAGACAGGGGCGGCGTCCGCCTTTTGCCCTGTTTATCTGGCTGCTCATATTCCTGACCGGAGCCTCCCTTTTCATCTTTCAGTACGATCCCGCCATGTCCGGCCGCGAGGAGCTGACGCCCGCGGAGTTCGAGCGGAATCTCACCGAAGGGACCATCCTTTCGGCGGATGTGATGCCCGAGTCGGACAAGATCCTTTACATCGAAGGAAAGTTCGAGCCGAAGGCCGCCCCCGAGGATGGCAAGGTGACGGATCTGACCGTTGCAGGCGGGCAGGGGGAAGCCCGGCGCTAGTCCACGCGTCTGTATGCCACGGATCCGCTTGTTTCCACGCTGCAGAAGAAAGTGGCCAAGGTGGTGTTCCGTCAGCGCGACAGCTGGTACAAGAGCCTTATTTTCAACTTGGTGATCGGTTTCCTGATCATCGGACTGATCTATTTCCTCTTCACTCGACAGCTCCGGAATGCCGGCCAGGGCGCCATGCAGTTCGGCAAGAGCAAGGCCCGCATGATCCTGCCCGGTGAACACGGGAAGAAATTCGACGACGTGGCCGGATGCGACGAGGCGAAGGAGGAGACCCGCGAGATCGTGGAATATCTGAAGGATCCTCTGAAGTTCAAGCTGCTGGGCGGAAAGATTCCCCACGGCGCGCTTCTGACAGGACCTCCGGGCACCGGCAAGACTCTTATGGCCAAGGCCGTGTCCGGCGAGGCGTCCGTGCCCTTCTTCTCCATCAGCGGTTCGGACTTCGTGGAAATGTTCGTCGGCGTGGGCGCCAGCCGCGTCCGCGATATGTTCGAGCAGGCAAGAAAGCATTCGCCCTGCCTGATTTTCATCGACGAGATCGATGCCGTGGGCCGTTCCCGCTTCACCGGGATCGGCGGCGGTCATGACGAGCGGGAACAGACCCTCAACGCCCTTCTGGTGGAAATGGACGGACTGGAGACGCAGGAAGGCGTTATCGTCCTTGCCGCCACGAACCGGGCCGATGTGCTGGACCCGGCTTTGCTAAGGCCCGGCCGCTTCGACCGTCAGATCATCATCGATCTGCCGGACATCCGCGGACGCCGGAAGATTCTGGACGTACATGCAAAGACCATCAAGCTGGACGCTTCGGCGGACCTGGATGTGATTGCCCGGAGCACCCCCGGATTCAGCGGCGCCGATCTGGCCAACCTGATCAACGAAGCGGCTCTGCTGGCCGCCCGGAATGACCGTCCCGCCGCCACCCAGAAGGATCTGGAGGAGGCCCGCGACAAGGTGTGTTTCGGGCCCGAACGGCGCAGCCGTCAGATCCCCGACCGCGACCGTCGTCTCACCGCGTGGCACGAGGCGGGCCATACCGTTGTGAACCTGTTCTGCAAATTCGGCGTTCCGCTGCACAAGGTGACGATCATCCCGCGCGGTCCCGCGCTGGGCATGACCATGATGATGGAAAAAGAGGACCGCTATTCGCGGAGCCGTCAGGAGATGCTGGATTCCATCGTGACCGACATGGGCGGCCGTGTGGCGGAGGAGCTGACGTTCCGGGACATCACCAGCGGTGCGCAGCAGGATATCGCCCATGCCACGAATCTGGCTCATGCCATGGTCTGTTCCTACGGCATGAGCGAAAAGATCGGACCTCTGAAATATGACGACAACTCGGAGCACATCTATCTCGGACGCGACATCACCAAGAAGGAGGCCTGCTCCGAAGAGACGCTCCGTGAGATCGATATCGAAGTCAAACGCATCGTCATGGAGGCTGCCGACCGCGCGCGGGCCATTCTCACGGCCCACCATGATATGCTGGACAAGCTGGCCGAGGCCCTGCTGGAGCGTGAAACCATGTCCGCGGCGGAGATCCGCGAACTGCTGGGGCTGCCGGCCGACGATCCTGCATCGGCCGAGTCGTCCGTCGTACCCGCTCCCGCCGCCGAGCCTGCACCTTCCGCACCTGCCTCCGAGTCATGACCGGAGAGGAACTTGACAGACTCCTGCGGCCGACGCCGAAGGGTGTGACTCTTTCCTGCCGTGTTCAGCCACGTGCTTCCCGAAACGCTCTGGCGGGCGTAATGGGAGACAGTCTTAAAGTCGCGCTGACCGCGCCCCCCGTGGACGGCAAAGCCAATGCGGCGCTGTGCCGTTTCCTGGCGGACAAGGCCGGGCTTCCCCGGTCGTCCGTGCAGATCCTTTCGGGCGAGACGTCCCGGACCAAACTGATCCTTTTCATCGGGATCGAACACGGCGTCCTGCGGGAGCACTTATGCTCATAACGCCCGATCCCGATCCTTTCACCGGTATTCCCGCGGGCTCCGGGATTCTCCTTGCTTTCAGCGGAGGGATCGATTCCTCCGCAGGTGCCTGGCTCTGCGCCCGCGCCGGATTCCGCGTCTTCCCCGTGTATCTTCGGATGAATCCGGCGGATCCGCCGGAGGGCCCGGAACGCATGCGCCGGACGGCGGAGGCGCTGGGGCTTTCCGTCACCGTTCTGGACTGCGTGGACCGCTTCCGGGAAGAGGTGATGCATCTGTGCTGCCGGATCTTCGAGTCCGGGCGCACGCCCAATCCCTGCGTCTTGTGCAATCCTCTTTTCAAGTTCGGTTTTCTCCGGGAATACGCGTTGAAGACCGGATGCGCCGCCATGGCCACAGGACACTACGTCCGGCGGAACCGCGGAGCGGAGGGCAGGGGGCCCGTGCTGTTCCGGGGAGCGGATCCGGCCAAGGACCAGAGTTATTTTCTGTACGGACTCTCGGAAGAGCAGCTGGATTTTTCCTGCTTCCCGCTGGGGAACATGACGAAGGATTCGGTGCGGGCTCTCGTCCGTGAGCTGAATTTTCCCAACGTTCAGGCGAAGGAGAGTCAGGATGTCTGCTTCGTCCCGCCCGGGGAACAGGCCGGGGAATATCTGCACCGCTTTTTCCATTGTCCGGACCGGCCCGGACGCTTCGTCGATATGACCGGACTCGCTCTGGGCCGCCATCACGGGATCCATGCCTTTACCCCCGGACAGCGCAAGGGCACGGGCGTCGCCCTGGGACGGCCCGCCTATGTGCGGAGTCTGGATCCCGACCGCGGCGACATCGTTCTGACGGACGACTCCGCAAACCTGATGTCCCGCCGTTTCCGCGTGGAGCGGGCCCGTTTTTCTCCTACTCTCGCCGATTCGCAAACGTTCCGCGCCGACGTCCAGATCCGGTATCGGGGACGTCCGGCTCCGGCCGAGGTGACAAGGATCGCCCCCGATGCGGCGCTGGTCTGCTTCGACGAACCTCAGCGTGCCATCACACGGGGGCAGGCTGCCGTCTTCTACGACGGAATACGCCAGCTGGGCGGCGGTCTCATTTCCGAAACGGAGTTCTGAACGGACGTCAGCACGTAACATACCGCAGCTATCCCCCGCATATCAACCGATATTTTGTCAGAAAGATACCCTGCGGCGGGGATCACGGTCTTTCGTTCGACCCGTAGACATGCTTTGTTCCGCTGCCAAGCAGAACGGCCCGCGGCATTGCTTCCGCATGCATATCCATGAAGAGCGTATTCGCCGAATCGGAATGGCGGAAATCCAGCGCATTATTCGAGAACTGCTCGGCAGTCGCTTTGAACGGCCAATAACTTCCGTTGAATGTCCTGCCCGGAAACCAGTTGTACGCATCGCTCAGGTACATCCAGTTGCCGGGCCGTTTCATGCTTGTCGGACGGCCCCGGTAATCTGCCGATGTGTACAGAGTCGTGTAGTAGTTCACGATATAGCTTCGCACATGACCCGGTCCCGGGGAAGACCAGTTTGTATCGCCTGACGGCTTGAGGCTTTTTTCATCGGAGGGACACTGAAGAATGTTGCCCGGCTCGGACTTCCAGTATCCATTTGCTCCATTTGTCATAATGCAGGGCAGTTTTGCATAGGTAAGCATGCAGAAGCGCAGGGAATCCGCCATAATAAAGGCGGCATTGGGAACAACGCGGATATAGGAGGTGTTCGGGACCACGGTCGGGACACGATCGCCGTAGTCGGCAAGATAACTGGACACAGCCAGACTCTGCTGGCGCAGATTGCTGAGGCATTGTGTCCCGTGGGCGCGGCTCTTCACTTTGCCCAGAGCGGGCAGCAGCATCCCCGCAAGAATTGCGATGATGGCGATGACGACCAGCAGCTCGATCAGCGTAAACTCTTTCTTTCTCATTTTTCTCTTTCCTTTTCTCAAAGTTTTTTTATAAAATAGGCTGGATAAGCCGGATAGGCCGTATAGATGAAAAACTTTCATCTCCTTGTCCTCCGTAGCTTTTGCGAAGGAGGATCATCTTTCATCTTTCATCTTTCATCTCTCATACCTGTTCAATCGATGACCCTGTTTTTCGGGAGCGGATGCGTTTTCAGATATTCCAGCCATCCGCTTTCTGTGGTGAAATCGAACCAGCCCTGATGGGCAAGCAGATCGTTATCCTTCACCTTGAATTTCAGCTCGAAGTCCTTGCATCCGGCATCGTCGAAATTTATCGGCAGCGCTGCCACGGTCTGCATATCGATGACCTCTTTCATGGTCATGATGTGAGTCCGGTCCGCCAGATAGAGATGTCTCGGAATCGTGAAATAGATGCGTCCGGATTCGCCTTGCGGCCGGACCGCCGTACCGGAGAGTGTCCGTGTTTCAGGGTTCCAGTTCACACCTCTGAGCTCCGCGTTCCCCTGTTCGATATGCATGTCGGTCCCCAGGATCCACGGATAAGGACGGGCCTCGCAGATGCGGTACAAACGGCAAATCCCGGCGGGGATGGAGACCTCGAAGGAATTTTTGAATGTGCCGAGATATTCGCCGTTCCAGAACTCAAAGACTCGGTATGACTTGTCCGGATCGAGGCCAAGTTTTGCAAAATCCAGTTCCGCATGGAAATCGGGGGAGTCCGGCTGCGAATTGAAGACCAGCGCCAGCATGTATTCATCCCACGAGGTCTTGACCGGTTTCTTCAGAATATGGCAGCCTCCCTCGCAGGTGGGGCGGTCGAAGAGGTCGACCGGAACGGGAATCCCCTTTGTCCTGGGCAGGATCATCTTGATCATGCGGAGCCGTTCCGGATCCATGCCGGGCAGGTAATCGCTCAGGGAGACGGGACTGTCGCTGCTGAGGCCGAACATGGAAAGGGTCATCCGGGCGAATTCCAGAGGAACAGGCTTGTCGATCTTGAGGTTGTTCAGGTCGTTTACGTAAGTCTTGTAATTGGTGAACCAGACCGCCGACGCATTCTGCATGAAGGAATCGATGTTTGCAAAATGATGATCGTGCATGCAGTAGGTTGCATTTTGCCAGTTGCTGAAGGGATACGCCGGGCGGCTCTCTCCGAAATCGCGCGTGACCCGGGCGGAATTCGTCAGCCCGATGTAACTCGGATCGGATCCCACGGCCGTCTGGAAATGCGTATCGTTACCCGCCGCTTCGCGGAGCGCACGGAACGTTTTCGCGATGACTTCATTATACAGCAGGGTGTCATCGAAACAGCCGGCTCCGAATTTCGGAGAGAGAAAATCCAGCATATAGCCGCGAACGCCCAGCTCCCGGTAGAGTGAGAATACTTTTTTCAGGTATTCCGCCGTTTTCGGGTGTGTCCCGTCAAGATAATACTGATGAAGCGTATGATGCGCATATTTCGTGCTCAATTCCCAGCCGCCCGTCCAGTCGCTGCTGAATGGCTTCCCGTCCGGGGCCTTGAACAGATTGTCCCGGTTTTCTTCCAGCGTTTCCTCCGCTTCTCCGAAGAACCAGAAGGGCGAGAACCAGAATTTGAAGCGCCAGCCCCGGCCGGCAGCTTCCCGGTAGAGATCCTCGTAACTGCCGCCATCGGCGCGTTTTTTGAACCGGAGCCAATGACCGGGGAGACTGTCCAGCATGGTGTGATGATTGTTTCCGTAAATGCATTTGAGGCCGAATCCGGCCATTTTCGTATCACAGAAATCCATGACCTCCCGGAAACGGTCTTCCCAGACACACTGATCCCAGCCTGTGCCCAGAATGACGCTGTACGTACCGGAAAAATCCGGAGCATAACGACGGTTCACGTCATCCGCCCAGGATTCCAACGCCTGGTATGGATTTCGGAAATACTCGGCCCTCAGCGTTTCCATGACAAGTTCGCGGCCCGGCTTCAAATCGCAGGATGCATAACATGCGGCGGCGTATTCTCCCACATCGTCCCGCACATTGTCCCATTTCATCGTATGATCCGAACCCATGCGGCCCAGCGTGATGAACGAAATCAGAAGCGTCCGGCCTGTCTCTCTGTCGGAAAGATGACAGAGCATTCTGGATTGCGTTTTTTCCGGATCGTGTTTTTTGTAGAAAATACTTTCGCCTTTTTCCTCCCGGATATGGCGAATCGTGGTGTACCACGGGATCCAGCAGAATTGCAGAACATTCTCCGGACGGCCACCCAGTCCGGCCCGGAATCCGCGCTTGGCGCACCCGTGGAGAACATTGCATTTCCCGATTTTCACGGGCGCAGCGGATTCATTGCGCAAAATCACGGTGAGCTCGACTTTTTCCTCGTCTCCTTTTGCCCGCCAGATCCAGCGGACCCCGTTGCGGAAGATAAATTCCTCTTGAACATCAAAACCATCCGGCGGGTCCGACAGCACTTTCTCCGCTTCCTCAAGGAAGAACCATTCGCCGTTTATCTCCACGCTTCCGGTAAGGTTTTCGAAGCGGAAAAGATCGTCTGTTCCATTGCCGAACGAAAACTTTCCATCCGCCAGTTTCCACTTCAATGGATAATGAAAGGAATTCATTTTACCAAAGATCCTCATGCTCTTTTGTCATTTTCGAGAGTTTTATTTGATTCTTTTCGGATAAACGGGATCCTGATTTCGGTAAGAGCCGTGTCTCCGGAGAGAAGTTCGATCTCGCCCATTTCAGCCCAGAAGGGGCGAAACAAAAGGCTGTCCTGCCTCGGCAGTATTTCGTTTTTATCTCATCTCTCATCTCTCATCCTTGATCTCTTCCAGGCGGACATCGTCGAACCAGGCGGTGCCGGAGGACTCAATGAGGCTGGGGGCAATGTATGCGATGCGCACGGGCGAGGAGGGCGTCTTCAGTTCAAAGGTCTGACGGAACCAGGCCCGGGTGCCGATGATGCCCTGCACGGGATAGAAGTCATTGTACATCTTCCCGTTCGCGTCCGTCATGGAGACTCTCACGCAGGCGCCGTGGGTGGTTTTCCAGGGGATCACATCCCGCATCTTCAGGAAGAAGGAAAGGCGGTATGCGGTATCGGGTTTGAGATTGGTAACGATGTTCTGCGAGAAAACGCAGCCCCGCTTTCCGAGCTCCAGTTTCAGGCTCCGTACGCCCACGATAAACGAATCCTCATCGAATCCGACGCTTCCTTCCGGATTTTTCACAGCCCAGGACCAGGCGCCCCAACCGATGAAATCACTGTTGACAGGTGCAGGCGTACCGTTCATGGAGAAATCGCCGTCCCGCAGGATATTTCCGTCCTTCATGCCGCGGACCAGCATGCCAAAATTCGGCAGGTCGTTGAATTTTTTCAGGAAGGGCCCCCAGACGGAGTGTTCCATGGGCGCGGCGGGGCGCGTCCGGCAGAAATTCGCCCGGAAGTTTCCGGCATCGATCCCGGGGATGTTTTTCTTCGGGACCGCCATTTCCAGAAACCAGGTCCCGGGGGTGTCGCCGAGGGCGAAGACCGCTTCGCTCTCCCAAGATTTGTCATTGATGCTTCCGTTTCCGATCAGCTGCCCTGCCAGATCGCTCATGGAGCCTGCGGAATTGATGAGGATCTGATAATACTTCGATTTCGTTCCGGCAGGATTCAGGAAGAGTTCCAGCGTGTTGTCGCTCCAGATCTCCAGATCGTCGTGCTTGCGCACGGGCGTCTTCTCCAGGATCGTGTGATCCGGCTCCCTGCATTCGAAGGCAACGTAGAGATTTTCTTTGTCCTCCAGCACGCGGACGAAGGTGTCGGGATAGCTCCCGTTCACTTCCCGGTTCAGGGCCTGCAGTTTCAGCCGGGGCACGCTCTTCCACACGGGATCGTCCAGTTTGCCGTCGATCGTGATTCTTTCGTCTCCGGTCAGCTCCTGCAGCGGCGCACGGATGGGCTCGAACTGTCTGTTGGCCGCCAGATAGGCTTTGGACTGCTTCAGCATGCCGTCGAGAAAGTGTCTGCGGATGTATTTCACACGGGCGAGGCACTCCGGATCGTTTGCCGCCTGCCGCTCGGCCAGATCGTACTGTCTGCCCAGCTCCTCCAGTTTGGCGGGCGTGGAGATCTCCGTCCACACCTCATATTCGGAGGGGCAGACGTTTTTCGGGCCAAGACTGGTATAGACAACATTGCCCTGAATGCGGTTGACCCACATGTCTTCCAACTCTTCGTAGATCTTCTCCATGGTGTCGGCGGCGGGCCCGAACATGGCGCGGTAGTGATCCTTCAGAAGCGCCTGCCAGTCGCAGGAATTGTTCCACAAAACCTTGCCGAGGATATAATTGTTCAGATAATTGAACATGTAGTCGTCCGTCTCCGATTCTGCATACGCGCCGTTGACATAAGGTCCGGCTTCGGAATAAAACTTTCCGAATGACCGTGGGGCTACATTCGGGATCCTGTCGTAATGCATCGTCCTGAATTTGTCGGTATAGTTGTAAAGCGAAATGTCACCGTACGGCACTTTGTCATGCCAGGCGCGGATGAGCGGCATCTGATCCAGTCCGCCGTAAGCTCCGCCCTTCTTTCCGACGCCGAGCGGCCCCTGAACGCACACCTGGACGTGCATATTGTCCGGAATGTCGCAATCGGGCACGGGGATCGTGTAATGGTAGGCGAACATGGTGATGACCAGCGGGAGCTTCGCCTCTTTTGCGCGTTTCGCCAGTTTCGTTCCGAAATCCCAGATGTAATTCGAGCGTACCTGCGCGTCCTCCTTTTCCAGATGCTTCCAGCACGTTTCACAATGGCAGGGATAAAGGGCGTCGTTCAGGGAAATGCTGAAATATCCGTCCTGAACCGATGTCGGATTCCAGAACGGGATGCCGCGGGCCGTGGAGGGCTCTCCCGCCGCCAGGGCCTGCATATCCTTGAAAATTTCGTCCGAAACGCCGCTGGCGAAGCAGAGATGGGGAATGAAATGCATCCCCTTTTCCTTATGCCGTCTGCCGTCCGTACGGAGCGCGAAATACTCCGGATGCGACTCTCCGAACCGGTTTTCCAGATTCAGCCGGCCCAGACCGTGCATGCATGGAGTGTAGGCAGTTTCAAAACGCCAGCGCCAGGCGGAAAGATTCCGCTGCGGCGTGATATAATCCCCGTACGGATTTTTGATCTTCTCCGGCGGGATGTCCTCCCACGCGCCGTAATAGAATCCTGAAGTTCGGACATCGCAGTCCGCCCGGTCGAAGATGTCGATCCCGGGCAGTTTCATGTCCCGGTCCTTCGGAACGATCACGCCCAGTTCGTTGGGGAAGAAGAAGCGGACGCCGGCGAACCGTTCCAGAAAATCGTACACGCCGAAGAGCGTGCCCTTGGCAGTTTTCTGACGCCAGATGCCGCCCTTCAGCGCCGTTTTTACATCGGTCGCGTAATTCCTGCCCTGACTTACCTGTGCCTGGATCAGCGGGGCATCCGTCCCCAGAATGAAGATTTTCCTGCCGTTGCGGCGGATCATGAAGGAGTCGCGCGAGAGCTTCTTGTCGTCCAGACCGGCTTGACGGGAGAACTCGTTCACGCCGATAATGAAGGAGATTTTCTCCGGAGAGACGTCGTTCACAATGGGGATCACAGCGTCAAGCGCCCTTTCCAGATGGGCCTTCAGTTCCTCCGCTGCAAACTTCGTAATGGGCAGAGCGTCCTTCGCAACCACGATCTCCAGGTCGGCACTCCCGCGCGGAATCGTCAGCTCCTGCGCTTCGTCGATATGGATCACCCTTGGCGGCAGTTCGCTTTTGATGAAGCGCTCGCGGGCGGAAACACTCCCGCAGACGGAGGCCAGAATCAGCAGGACGGCCAGAGAATTCTTCATTTCTGCATCTCCTCGTTTTGCAAAGTTACGATATGACAGTACGAACTGGCGGGATACTGTTTCAGGCTTCCCGGCCGCGAATGACGGTAAGGCTCAGCGGCGGGACTTCGGCGCTTCGGGATATCTGGATCGTTCCGTGCCGGAACTGCGCGGTCACGGTCTGCGGTTCCTCCGCCAGATTGACCAGGAACATCATGAATTCTCCGGAATCGTTCCAGTAGCAGCTTGCTCCGGCGTTCTTCTGCGTTGTCGTGCAGAGGCCTTCCCCGGGCGCCGTATGGTGCGAGTACTCTTCCGTTTCCGCCATGATATCTTTATATCTCGTATAGAAGGCCAGATACGGATCCGTGCACAGGGAAACGGTGGCGTGATGAAGAAGCGCGCACAGCGCATAGCGGATGTGATCGGCCTCCGGCGCTTTCTGGGAAATCATGCAGCATACCTGGCGGGGCACCACGTTCATGAGGTGCGCGTGAGGCGAGAACATTTCCGGGAAGATCATGGAGCCGCCGTTCTCGTCGGTCAGGATCAGCGAGGCCAGGTTTTCCCCGGGCAGGTGGGGCGCATCCGTGAGGTGCAGATAGACGGCGCCCTCCGGACCGGATTTTTCCCAGCTCCACTCCAGAAGCCGTGACAAGTCTCCGTTATCCCAGTGATGCGGTCCGTGCTCTTTGTTGAAGCATTCCTTCCCGTAGCACCAGTCGTAGTAGACGCCGCGGAACGCATGATTTTTCAAGGGCGTTTCGATGGAGTTTATGCGCTTTTCATACCAGGCGCTCTTCAGGCACATCTGGTATCCGAAAAGGCCGTGGCGGGCGCAATAATTGGGGATCATCCCGAGGCCGGGCAGGGCTTCCCGATACCAGACCTGTGCGTTTTTCCCGAAATCTTCGGCCTCCGGGTGGATTTCGTGCAGAGAAAAATAGGGGACGACACAAATGTGATGGCGTTCCGCAGCCTCCAGCGCGGTGTCCATGGCGGCCATCTGCTCCGGCGGGTAGGGCGGATACGCTCCGTCCCGCCAGAATATGCCGTTGTCGGCGCCGTCGCCGTCGTTGTGAAGCCGCATGAGCGTGACTCCGGCCTCTTCCATTTTCCGGAAATCGTCTTCCGCAGGCCAGCGGTGATCGAAACCGCGTCCGCTCCGGAACAGATTTCCCGAACACGGGGAGAGGGGGACCATCTTTTCCCGGACGAAGGGAAAAGCTATCCGGAAATCGAAGGGCATAGTGCTTTCCAGATACTGTCCGGACCGCGGGCTGTCCAGAGGCGCGAACCGGATCTCATAGGATTTCCGCTTCTCGTTCCAAGCGACATATCCCATCTGAAGGCCGGGGAGCCAGCCTCCGATGGATTCCCATTGGCTCAGGTCGTCCCCCAGAAAGAACTGGAATCCTTCCACGCCCCGCTGGAAAACCAGCATGGAGAGCGGCAGATGACAAGTGTGATAGGCCGGATGCGGATCGGGCTTCAGAGTCAGCCAGCTTTTTACACGGTTGCTGCCGACCGCCGAAGGCGATTCCGAGATTGAATCCTGAAGTGTCATGCAGTTCATGCGCGGGGCGGGATACAGCGTGCTGATCTGAACCACGCCGATATCGTCGATCCGGTGATCCGCCTTCAGTTCCGCACGAAAATCGGCCGTCCCCCAGGGTGTGTATTCTACCGTGAGCCGGAGATGCAGGCCCGGAAGGATCCGCCCTGAATCGTCTTCGAAGCCGCTGCGGAATTCCAGAAGGGGATTCCCGTCGCGTTCCCCCGCAACGGCGTCCGCCTTGCTCGCATGATAACAGTGGTACGATCCTTCGTCATGGATCCCGACGATGAACTGCTGGGGCGCGGCGAAAAGATTGTGTCCGGTCCCGTTTTTCACGACGGCGCTGACCAGCGCGCCGCCGAGTTCGGCGTCATGCTCGCAGCGGAGATACCGGTTTTCCAGCGTGAAGCTCGAACCTGAACGGACCAGACGGAACGGTTCAGGCGTGGAATGGAATACGGTTTTCACTTTCTTGTAACCTCTGCTTTTAAATCGCGTCCTATTATTTCGGGCGGATCGTCGATGAAGTCGGGCAGATAGGGCACATACTCGTGAAGAAACTTTCTCGGCTGCGTGGAAATGATCCGTTCCAGAAAGGCCGCCAGATCGAACCGGAGATCGGGAGGCGGGGTGAGGCGGAAGTCCGTCCTGCCCAGACGCGGACCATCTTGCATGGAAACGATCCGGACTTTCTTTTCCAGTCCGAGCCGTTTCAAGGTTTCCAGCGTGCGTTCCGGGTGCGCATGCCAGCAGAGAATGAACTCCGGAGGCTCCTTCCGGCAGAGCAATTTCGTGTGGCGTTCGATTGTGTTTCTGCTGCCGGACGCGACGTTTTTCCGGAATTCTCCGGGGATTCCGAAGCGGCGGCGGATCTCGTTCCATTTCGCATCGGCCGTGCTCTGGTATCCGGCCAGTTCGGAGTTGAACTGCAGGGCAATCCGGCGGAAGCCTTTTTCGAGGAGCATATTCACCACGTGCTCCACGGCGGGGAAGGTGTCATACTCCATCACATGGACGGGCATATCCTCCGCGAAGTGAGGGGCGAGAGCCGGAATGCCCGCTTCGTGCACCGCCCGGGCGAGCTCGGCGGTGAGCGTGCCGTAGGCAAAGATCAGACCGTCGATGGGCAGGGTCCGCCAGAAGTCGGGATTGTTGCGCAGGTTCGGGTTATGCAGATTCAGAAAGACCACGTTGTAGCTTTTCTTCGCCCAATAGTCCTGAAGTTCCATCGTGATCCGCCGGGCTTCGTCGTCGTAATCCGTTCCGTTCATCCAGAGGACTCCGATGGCGAAACAGCGCGGGCGTTTTTTCTGCGACGATGCGATCACGGAGCCCCGGGGCCCGGGTACGATCAGTCCCATGCCGGAGAGCGGCTTGACCGCCTTGCTGATGGTCTGCATGGAGACATGATATTCCCGCATGAGAGTACGCAGCGGGGGAAGCTTCTCGCGGAAAGCGCCGGAGAGGATCTTTCTGCGGAGATCCTCCGTGATGGCAGGGTGTTTGATTTCCATTGAGGCCATGATAAGTGCTCTATGGTTTGTTTCTGTCCTCTTCTACTATAAATCGGGAAAAATTAATTTGCAAGTATAGAGCACTCTTTTTTATGAAAAAAGTAGCAGCACACCTCGCAAGACAGATAAAATAACCCGTGCGCTTCTTGCAACATCTGTCTTTTGACGCTATATTATGCGGATCGTTTTCGAACTGTCGTCAAATTTCATATATCGGGAAAGGCATGAAATCATGCAGTATACCAGCACAAGAAGCCGGTGCGCCCTCTCCGCGGCCCAGGTGATCGTCAAAGGCATTGCGGAGGATGGCGGACTGTTTGTCCCGGACTCGTTCCCCGTGATTTCGGAGGAAACCTTCCAGACTCTCACGAAGGCCTCGTACGTGGAGCGGGCGGAGACGGTTCTCTCCCTCTTCCTGAACGATTTTTCTCCGGAGGAAATACGGTCGTGTGTCCGGGGCGCCTATATCGGCAAATTCGAGAACGATGAACCGGCGCCTCTTGCCGAACCTGTCCCCGGTGTGAACCTGCTGGAACTCTGGCACGGTCCCACGTGCGCCTTCAAGGATATGGCGCTTCAGCTTCTGCCCCGGCTGCTTTCCGTTTCCGCCTCCAAAACCGCACCGGGCCGGACCATGGTCATTCTGGTGGCCACTTCCGGCGACACGGGCAAGGCGGCGCTGGACGGCTTTGCGAACGTGAAGGGCACGAAGATCGTGGTCTTCTATCCGGCGCAGGGCGTCAGTGCCATGCAGAAGCTCCAGATGCAGACCCAGGCCGGCGACAATGTGGCGGTCTGCGGGATCGAAGGGAATTTCGATGACGCCCAGAACGGGGTCAAGGCAATTTTCGCCGACGCGGAGATCCGGGACCTTCTGGACCGGGCAAATATGGATCTCTCCTCCGCCAACTCCATCAATTTCGGACGGCTTGTCCCTCAGATCGTCTACTACGTATCCGCCTACTGCGATCTCCGGAAAACCGGACGGATCCGTCCCGGCGAGCCGTTCAACATTGTTGTACCCACGGGCAATTTCGGGAATATCCTGGCCGCCGAGTATGCCAAGCGCATGGGCGTTCCCGTGGCGAAGCTGATCTGTGCCTCGAACCGGAACAACGTCCTGACCGATTTCATCGAGACCGGCGTTTATGACCGGAACCGCCCGTTCCATACCACGTCCAGTCCCTCCATGGACATTCTGATCTCCTCCAACCTGGAACGCCTTCTCTATCATCTGAGCGGCAATGATCCGTATCTGGTGCGGGATCTTATGGCGCAGCTGAAGATCGGCGGAAAATACGTTGTCCCGGACGCCCTGAAGCGGAAGATCCAGGAGGAATTTACCGCCGGATGGTGCAGCGACGAAGAAGCCGCGAAGCTCATCGGCACCCTTTTCCGCGAGCAGGGATATCTCTGCGACACCCACACGGCGGTGGCCCTGAAAGTCTGCCGGGAATACCGGGAAAAGACCGGGGACAGAACTCCGTGCGTCGTCGCTTCTACGGCTTCCCCGTACAAATTCGCGCCCGCTGTTCTGAAAGCGGCCGGGGGCGGCGATGCCGACGGTTTCGAGGCCGTGGAGCGTCTTCAGGCTCTGACGGGCGCGCCCGTGCCCGGACCCATTGCGGGACTGCGCGGAAAGCCCGTGCTTCACAAGGCGTGCATCCGGAAAGACGGGATGGAGGAATTCCTCCTGAAATTCCTCGGGATCCGCTGATCCGGCGAAACGCGGAGCTCAATACTCCGGATAGTGCTGCAGAATGAAATCGGCCAGCGGCGAAGGATCGTCCAGCCCGTGCGGATGGTGTCCGTAGTTGTCGCGCCGGACTACCTGGATATTGCCGCCTGCCGCGCGCAGCCGGGCCTCCAGAATATCGATATTGCTCTCGGGAAACACCGTCTGATCCTGTCCGCTCCGGATCGCCAGGATCGGGATCTTCGCCCCGGCTATGGGCCGGACGTTGTTCAACGGGTTCAGCGGATGGTTTCTGAGACCTTCGATATCCGAAACGCGATAGGCGGCCATGTGGGCCTTCGCCCAATCCTGAAAGCATTTCAACGAACCCGGCTGCGTATTGCCTTCGTTCCGTTCCGCAGCGAACGTCAGGGAACAGACGGGTGCATCCAGCCACATGGCGCCCACCGTCTCCGGATGCTCCGCCGCCCAGCGGAGCGAAAAGAGTCCGCCGTAGCTCATGCCCAGCAGCGCCGCCTTCTTATGAAAATGCAGGCTTTGCAGAAGCGCATAGAACTGTTCGAGGATCCGGACTCCCTCCTCGTTCATGTAGGTATCGAACACGTTCAGGTGCACATGATGGAAGCCGCGTTCCAGCAGCTTCAGCGCCGGGGTCCGCGGCACGAACGCCTCCGACCATTGAAGACACCAGGTCCACGGAAGGCCCGGACACGGATGCGGCGGCTCCACGATGAATCCGGGCCGTCCTTCCAGCTCGAAATCATGCCGGCGATATCCGTACCAGTCCCGGACGGAGCCCTCGGGATATGCGATCTTTTTCAGGCTGGAAAAGAGATAGCGTTCGGTTCCCGCGCTTTCCAGTGATTTGTAATCCAGCTGATTTTCACTCATGATGTCATGCCTCCTGTCGATATATCAAGGAGCGGCGGAGCAAGATCACACACCGTCCCCGCTTTCGGGTTCAATGTCAAAAATCCGCGAACGCGGCGCAGACATCGCGGATTGCCGTATGCGTGCGCACCGGGATTACCTCGCTCTGGATCACCTTCAGCCGCGGCGCCGTCTTCAGCAGGTTCCGGATCTTCGGCCAGTCGACCGTGCCTGCGCCTTTGTTCAGATGCTGGTCCGTGATGCCGTCGTTGTCGTGCAGATGACAGTTCACCACATGGGGCAGCATCTTCTCCAGAATATGTTCGTCGAATTGCGGATACACGTTGCCCCAGGCCTTGAACGGCGCCGCCTCACGGGTCCGTTCCCGCGCCATCAGATTGGCATGGCCAGCATCGTAGCAGAAACCCAGGGCGTCGGTGGGGAATTCCTTCCTGCAGGAGAGAAGACGCTCCGGCGTGTTGATCCGGTGCCAGATATTTTCGATGCAGATCGTCAGCTTCAGATCTTCCGCCAGCGGCAGAAGCTCCGCAAGAGACCGTTTCACGTATTCTGCCTGCGTTTCCAGCGGACAGTCCGGATACTTCGTCTCGTTCCCCACATGGATCGTGATCGTCTCGATTCCCATATCCGCCGCGATCCGCATGGAAAGTTTGTGCCTCAGCAGCATCTGGGGCCGGGCCGATTCCTCCGGACAGTTCAGATCCTGCCACAGCCCGAAAGGCGCGTGCGCATCCATGAAGGAAAGCCCCTCCGCCTCCATCTGTCTGAGCAGCGTATCCTGAAGCGCGCGATCCTGCATGATCCGCCGGATCAGCGTATCGGTCAGGACCAGATGCTTTGCTCCGTTGACGGCGAACTCATGCATTGCGTAGGGGATCGCGATCCCTTCGGTATGCTCAAAATCGAATAAAAACGTAACGGGCACTCCGTTCATGGCTGAACCGACTCCTGTTGAAATTCCTTCTGCCTTCCAACGGCCCGCCGGACTCGATGTTTCCGACGGGCGGGCTCTGTTCCGTGAATGTAGCTTCCGTTTCCGCTTTTTCAAGCTCTCCGCCGATAATTTTTATCGCAAATCGACGGGATTTCAAGTCAGCACAGTTTTTCCAGCTGGGCGGCGCAGGTGAAGAGGCAGCGGGGCAGATGGAACATGGTCTTCCATTTGCCGCCCTTCAGTGTGTGCGTGACTTCGCCCCGGCGGTTCAGGTAGGCGAACCATTCCGGATACTCCGGATCGCGGAAATGGTCCCAGGTCCAGCGGTCCAGTTCCTCGAACTTCTGCAGGAAGAAGTCGTCCTTTGTCAGTCTGTATGCGAAGAGACAGGCGATCAGCGCCTCGCAGTGAGGCCACCAGAGCTTCATGTCCCACTGCAGTTCCAGATGCGGCTTGTGCAGCGCGTCCATGAAGTAGTAGATCCCGCCGTATTCGCGGTCGGTCCCGAAGTCCAGGATCCCCTTGATGATGTCCGCCGCCCGACTGATGAGCGCGGCATCGTTTTTCTGTTCGGCGTGCTGGAGCATGAACCACATGGACTCCAGTCCGTGCCCCGGATTGACCATGCGGCCCTCGCAGGAATTCAGGTCGAAAGCGGGACCCGAAGCGTTGATGTTCTCGAAGAGGATCCGCATTTCCGGATTCCAGAACCGTTCCGTGACGGCTTCCACCGCCTGCTCCGCCGCCTCGTCGTATTCGTGGCTGCCCAGACAGACACGCATTTCGTACGCAAGATTCGCCAGCATCATGAAATGACCGTGGGACAGGCGGTGCGGCTTGCCGGGAAGGCTCTTCTCCCAGCGGCCCTTGGGATCATCCATGCGCCGGATGTAGTTGCGCATGGCGGAGTCAGCCTCGATCCGGTATTTCTCCTCGCCGGTGGCCTTGAACATGGCGGCCGCGCCCATGG
>JAFZZR010000110.1 GCA_017615635.1 Lentisphaeria bacterium | reverse complement strand
CCGACCGTTTCCTGCCCGACAAGGCCATCGACCTGGTGGATGAGGCCGCAGCCAAGCTCCGGACGGAGATCGACTCCTGTCCCTCCGAAATCGACGAGGCGGAACGGAAAGCCATGCGTCTGGAGATCGAGCAGTCTGCGCTCCGGAAGGAGAAGGACAAGGCATCCGCGGACCGGCTGGCCGAACTCCAGAAGGAACTGGCCGACGTGAAGGAACGTGCGAAAGCTCTCCGGGCCGCCTGGGATGCGGAAAAGGAACAGCTTACGAGTGTGCGGAAACTGCGGGAAAGTCTGGATCTGGCCAAGGTGGAGCTGGATAAGGCCGAACGGGATTCTTCGCTGGAACGGGCGGGCGAACTCCGCTACGGGATCATTCCCGGAATCGAACGTCAGATCCGGGATGCCGAAGAGAAGCTTGCCGCCGCGGAAAAGGAGAAACGGCTGCTGAAGGAAGACGTCACCGAAGAGGATATTGCGGAAGTCGTCAGCCGCTGGACCCGGATCCCCGTCAGCCGTCTGGTCCAGAGCGAACGGGAAAAGCTCCTCCATCTTTCCGATGCGCTTCATGAACGGGTCATCGGCCAGAACGAGGCCGTGGACGCCGTCTCCGATGCCGTTCTGCGGTCCCGGGCCGGGCTGAAGGATCCCAAGCGGCCGGTGGCCTCCTTCCTCTTCCTGGGCCCCACGGGCGTAGGCAAGACGGAGCTGGCCCGGGCGCTGGCGGAAAATCTCTTCGACGACGAGCGTGCCATGATCCGGATCGATATGTCCGAGTACATGGAGAAATACTCCGTTTCGCGTCTGATCGGCGCGGCCCCGGGATATGTGGGATTCGAGGAAGGCGGTCAGCTCACTGAGGCGGTCCGCCGCCGTCCCTATTCCGTTCTGCTCTTCGACGAAGTGGAGAAGGCGCATCCGGATGTGTTCAATCTGTTTCTGCAGATTCTGGACGACGGACAGCTCACGGATTCCCACGGACGTCTGGTGAATTTCAAGAACACCATCATCATCATGACGTCCAATATCGGGAGCAGTCTGCTGCTGGATGCCGCCGAATCGAAGAAGGGCTGCGACACGGAAGCACTCCGCCCCGAACTGATGAAACTGCTCCACGACCACTTCCGTCCCGAATTTCTGAACCGGATCGACGGGATCCAGATCTTCCATCCGCTGACCAGGAAGGATCTGATCGGGATTCTGGACGTTCAGCTCAAGCTCTTTTCCGGCCGTCTGGCGGATCAGGGCATCTCACTGAAAATCTCTTCCTCGGCCAAGACTTTCCTGGCGGACAAGGGATACGATCCCGGCTTCGGAGCCCGGCCGCTGAAGCGCGTCATCGTCAACGAACTGGAAAACCCGGTCTCCCGGAAGATCGTTTCCGGCGAACTGCACGACGGCATGACTCTCGCAATCGACAGACAGGGCGACGGGCTTGCTTTCGCTGCGGAAGAAAGGTCCGTAAAGAGTTGAAAAAACGTCTTTGTGCAGTATATTACAACGACTGAACGAAAGGTGCGATCATGAAAGAGAAACATAGCCGCGAAAACGCGGAAAAACACGATAAGTCCGCTGAAAAGAAAAATGCTCCCGCCGCCGAAAAGAAAATCGACGAAGCCGCCGAGTCCGCACAGAATCCGGCGGCTCCTGCTGAAAACAGCGCCGAAGCGTCCGAAACGGCGGAAGCACCCGCCGGAAAAGAGTCTGCGGATGCAGGATCTCCCGCCGCCCGTGTGGAGGAACTGGAGAAAAAGCTGGCCGAGGCGGAAAAACAGCGTCTTCTGGCTCTGGCGGAAATGGACAATCAGCGCAAACGCTTCTCCAAGGAGCTGGAGGCGCTCCGCTACCGGGTCACGCAGGATACGCTTTTCCCGTTCCTTCAGGTCATGGATCATTTCTCCATGGCGGTGAAGGCGGCGGAGGCGCCCGGTGCCAACGCGGACGCGATCCTCAAGGGGATGGAAATGATCTCCAATGAGTTCGATCATGCGTTCACGGATCTCGGCGTGGAAAAGATCGACGCGGCCGGAAAGCCCTTCGATCCCAACTTCCATGAGGCCGTGGCCGAGGAGCCCTCCGATACCGTTCCCGCCGGCGTGGTGATCCGTCAATGGAGCATGGGCTGCAAAATGGGCAGCCGTCTTCTGAAACCGGCCATGGTGGTGGTGAGCTCCGGCCCCGCCGCCCCGGAGGAGGAAAAAGGGAAGGATGACGGAGAAAACAAGTGACGGTATTTACCGTCTCTCCGCGGGAAGGTGATGCAGCATGGCAAAAGACTATTATGAATCTCTCGGCGTTCCGCGCACCGCTACGGACGACGAGATCAAGAAAGCATACCGCAAACTGGCGGTAAAATATCATCCGGACAAGAATCCGGGCGATAAAAAAGCGGAAGAGAAGTTCAAGGAGATCTCCCGCGCCTACGAGGTCCTCAGCGATTCTAAGAAGCGCGCCCAGTACGATCAGTTCGGACCCGAACTCTTCGAACATGGCGGCGCGTCCGGCGCACCCGGCGGAGGAGCCGGCGGATTTTCGGGCGGAGCCGGCGGTTTCGGCGGCTTCAGCGACCCCAGAGATCTCTTCAGCCAGATCTTCGGCAATGCGGGCGGAGACGGTTCGTTTTCGTTCGAAGACATTCTGGGCGGAACCGGACGCCGCAGGTCCGCTCGCGGCCGTTCCGGTGCCCGGACGGGACAGGATCTCCGGTCCGAGATCGAGATCGACTTCGAAGACGCCGTTTTCGGCGCCGACAAACGGCTCCGGATCCAGCGGTCCGGCGCCTGTACCCATTGCGGCGGGACCGGCTGCGAACCGGGTTCGTCCATGAAGTCGTGCCCGACCTGCGGCGGTCAGGGGCAGGTCATCTCCGGCAACGGCTTTTTCCAGAGCGCGGCCCCCTGCCCTGCCTGCGGCGGAGCGGGACGTATTCCATCGAATCCGTGCCGCACCTGCGGAGGCCAGGGAAAAGTCCCCGTTACGAGAGACCTCCAGATCCACATCCCCCCGGGAGTCAATAACGGATCCCGTCTGCGTGTGGCGAAGGAAGGTGAAGCGGGCGCCCGGGGCGGTGCTCCCGGCGACCTCTACGTGGTGATCCGGATCCGGCCTCACGATGTCTTTCAGCGGGAGGATCAGAATGTGATCTGCGATCTTCCCGTGGATCCCGTTACGGCCGCGCTGGGCGGGATCGTGGACGTTCCCACCGTCACCGGGCGGACACGCATGAAGATCCCCGCGGGGACTTCGGACGGCACGACGCTTCGAATCCGGGGAAAAGGAATGCCTTCGCTGAAGGGCGGAGCACGCGGCGATCAGCTTGTTCGGATCCGGGTGGAAACGCCTGTCGGCCTCAACGCCAGACAGAAGGAGCTTCTGACGGAACTCGCCGGCACATTCACCGGAGCCAATCTTCCGAAACGAACCGATTTTCAGAAGCGGGCCGCCCGCTTCCTGAAGTAAGGATGCAGCATGGCCGACGGGAAGAAAAACAAGGAGGCGTCCGAGAATCCGGTCCTGGCGGGAAACCGCAAGGCATTCCACGATTACGATATTCTGGAAACCATGGAAGCCGGACTGGAGCTGCACGGCACGGAAGTCAAGAGCTGCCGTCTGCGTTCCGTTCAGCTTCAGGATTCCTTCGCCCGCATCGAAAAAGGACAGCTTCTCGTCTACGGGATTCACATCAGTCCCTATTCCCATGGGAACCGGTTCAATCACGAGGCAACGCGTGCGCGCCGTCTTCTGATGCACCGGCGTGAGATCCTCCGGCTCTCCTCGAAGATCCGGGAAAAGGGACTGGCGCTGATTCCGCTCAAAATGTATCTGAAACGGGGATATGTCAAGCTGGAACTGGGCCTTGCCAAGGGCAAGACCTTCGGCGACAAGCGGCAGGATATGCGGAAAAAGCAGGACGATCTGGATATGCGCAGAGCAAAGGGCGGCAAAGGATCATGAAATTCCGGGCCGGTTATTTTCTGGGCGGATGGCGCGCGCGGGGGGGAATCCTCGAGGTTCTGAAGATCGCCCTGCCCCTGATCCTGGCGTCTGCCGGACATGCCATCAATATGTTCACCGACCGGATGATGCTCCAATGGTATTCCACCGACGCCATGGCTGCAGCCTTCCCGGCGGGTCTCACCAGCTTTGCCATGACCTGCTTCTTCGTCGGGACCGTGGGATATGCGGGCAGCTTTGTGGCCCAGTACACGGGGGCGGGGATGGAAAAACGGGTGGGCGTCAGCGTCTGGCAGGCGGTCCATGTATCGTTTCTGGGCGAGCTGTGTATGCTTCCGGCCGCGTATTTTGCGCCGGAGATATTCCGGTTTTTCGGGCATGAGCCGAGGATCCAGCCTCTGGAAGTCGAATACTTCCGGATCATGGCCGTCACCACGGCCGTACCCCTTCTGATGATCGCTCTTTCCACATTCTGGAGCGGACGCGGCAAAACGCTTATGATCATGGCTGTCAATCTGTTTGTCACGCTGGTCAACATCCCGCTGAATTACGCCATGATCTTCGGGGTCCGGGTCCCCCTGCCCGGGATCGGGGAACTCGTGATTCCGGAAATGGGCGTAGCCGGGGCGGCCTGGGCCACGGTGATCGCGGGCTTCTGCGGAATGCTCGTCTTTGCCGCGGCGTTCTTCCGCAAGAGCGTGCGGACCCGTTTCGCCACGACGGGTCCCATTTTCGACGGCGAACTCTTCCGTCGTCTCATCCGGTACGGGGCGCCCACGGGATTCCAGCTTCTTCTGGATCTGCTTTCCTTCAACATCTTCATCGTGCTGATGGGAAAGATCAGCGTCACGGTGCTGGCCGCCGCCACGGTGGCCTTTTCCATCAACGCACTGGCCTTCACGCCCATGCTGGGCGTCGGACAGACCGTATCCATTCTGGTCGGTCAGGGCGTGGGCGGAAACGATATCCCCTATGCGGTCCGGATCCTCCGGAGCGCCCGGACTCTCACGCTGAGCTATATGCTGGTCATGGCCGTTTTCTTCGTGCTGTATCCGGATCCGATCTTCCGTTCGTTCCGGCTGGCCCCCGGCGGGGATGTGGAAAACGTCACGCGCATCATGCTCTACTTCATTTCCGCCTATCTTCTTTTCGACGGAATGGCCATTCTCTACAGCAGCGCCGTCAAAGGGGCCGGCGACACCTGCGTGGCCATGTGGATCGGCATTCTCATGGCCTGGTTCGCCTATGCCATCCCCTCCATGATCTGCTTCTACATCTTCACGAAGTCTTCCGTGGCGGTCCGCCTGGGGCCGGATCTGGCCGATCAGTACGCGCTCTGGTCCATGTGGACCGTATGTGTCCTCTACATCATGGGCTGCGGATGTCTCTATTATCTGCGCTACCGGACGGGGAAATGGCAGAAGATGAAGGTGATCGAATCCGTCACGGAAACAGTTCCCTCCGCTCCGGAGTCCGGCGACTGAACGCCCCGGATCCGGAGTCTTTCTTCCCCGCGATGCGTCACCGCATGGTGGAATCCTTTGGCAAAAATTCGTGAAACATCTTCTTGTCGCTGGCCTTCATGTAGGCCTCTTCCGGAGAAATGATCCCCTGCTCCATCAGCTCCTTGAGACCGCCGTCCATGCTCCGCATACCCATGCCCTTGCTGGACTCGATGATGGTGCGGATATTGGAGATGGCGCCTTCACGGATGGTGTTGGGCAGACCTTCCGTCCAGAGAAGGATCTCATGGCAGGCGATACGGCCGCCTTCGATCTTGCGGCAGAGCAGCTGGGAAACGACCGCCTGAAGACACTCGGCAAGCATGGTCCGGATCTGCGCTTGTTCGTTGGCCGGGAACGCATCGATGATACGGTCGATGGTCTTCGGCGCATTGTTGGTATGCAGGGTCCCGAATACCAGCATGCCCATGGCCGCGCAGGTGAGCCCCAGACGGATCGTATCGTTTTCGCGCATTTCGCCGATGAGTACGATGTCCGGGTCGGACCGCATGGCACCGCGCAGGGCCGAGGGGAAGCTACGTGCGTGAATGCCCACCTCGCGGTGAACGATGGTGCTCCGCTTGTTCTGATGCACGAACTCCACCGGGTCTTCGATGGTGATGATGTGCTTGTTCTGCGTCTCGTTGATGTAGTCGATCATGGCCGCCAGCGTGGTGGATTTGCCGGACCCCGTCGGCCCGGTGACCAGGACCAGTCCGCTCTTGTAGTTGCAGATGTCCAGCAGAGTCAGGGGCAGCCCCAGCTGTTCCACTGTGAGGATCTTGCTGGGGATCTGACGGAGGACGGCGGCCATACCGTTGTAGTCGTAGAGGTAGTTGCAGCGGAAACGGGCCAGACCGGGGATCTCGTGAGCGAAGTCCAGGTCGTGCTTCTCCAGATATTCGTTCCAGCGCCATTCGGGCTTGCAGATCTCCTTGAGCATCTGCTCCATGTATTCCGGCGTAACGATCTGGTCGTTGGCCGGTTCGATATTTCCGTGGATACGGTATTTGACCGGGGCGTTGATGGCCAGGTGGAGGTCCGAACCGCCCTTGCTGAGCATTTCGCGCAAATAATTGTCGATGATCGCCATTTTTCAGTCTCCGTTTATCTTCTCTTCTTCTTTCCCGAGGTGGCCACCCGCTTCGCCTGTTCCTGCTGAAGCTGGGTGATGACGGACTGGTCGCGCATCTGTCCGAGCGCGGTCTCGTAGCTGATGATATTGGCATTGAACAGAGCCAGAAGGTTCTGATCGATGGTGCACATGCCCGATTTGCTGCCGATCTGCATGGAGGCACGCAGCTGGAAGATCTTGCCTTCCGAAATCACGTTGGACACCGCAAGCGTGTTCATCAGGATCTCATAGCAGATGGAGAGACCGCCCGTCGTGTTCGGAATCAGTTTCTGGCATACCACGCCGCGGAGACTGCCCGCGGTCATGGTCCGGATCTGCGCCTGCTGGTTCGGCGGGAACACGTCCAGAATACGGTTCAGCGTGTTGGCCGCGTCGCACGTGGGAAGGGTCCCGATGACCAGGTGGCCCGTCTCCGCCGCCGTAATGGCGTTTTCGATGGTCTCCAGGTCGTGCATCTCGCCGATCACGATGATGTCCGGGTCTTCACGCAGCGCCCCTTTCAGCGCCGTCCGGTAGCTGTTCGTGTGGATCCCGATCTGTCGCTGTGTCACTTTGCAGTTTTTGGACGGGATCACGATCTCTATGGGATCTTCCACCGTAATGATATGGTCTTCGCGTTTCTTGTTTGCGATTTCCACCAGCGCGGCCAGGGTCGTGGTCTTGCCGCTCCCGATAGGCCCCGTGACCAGGATCAGGCCGTTGTGATAATCCAGAAGCCGTTCCAGCGTCCGGGCGTCGCGGGGCAGGAATCCCAGCTCTTCCAGCGTATGGATCTTGTCCGGCACGATTCGGTACGAAGCGGAAATGCCCTGTCTCTGTTTCATGATCGAGGCACGGAACCGGCTGGGGTGGATTTCCAGCGCGAAGTTCAAGTCCTGATTCTCTTCGAATTCCTTCCTCTGTTCTTCCGTGAGCAGGGAATAGGTCAGCTTTTCCGCATCCTCCGCCGGAATATTCCAATCCGGATCGATCCTCTGAATGTTCAGGTTTTTCCGGATGAAGAGCGGCGCATCGGCTGAAATATGAAGGTCGCTGGCTCCGAAGTCACGGAGCGCCAGGAGAAGACGCTTCATGTAATCCGCCGCCTGCTCTTCGCTCATGGATCCGACTCCGCGCAGTTCTCCGAAGATCTCATCCATCTCTTCCTGCGAAACATGCGCGCCCAGCGCATTGACTGCGCCCTGAACCTCGAAATCCTCGCCTTCCGTATCGACGGCATACTGATCTGCGTCCGGCGGAGGTGTCCCCGTCTGGGCCTGGGCGGCGGCAAATTCGAGGACCTGCTGGATCTGCGTCATCCAGGCCTGAGCCTCATCCTCGGGCAGTTCTGCGGTGATACGGTTGAGAAAATCCTGGGCGAACGTCATAAGATCGGGCTCGCCGCCCAGCTCCCGATTGATGACCTTCGCATCATCGGGCGTTATCAGATTGTTGCTCAAAAGAGCGGAAACAAACCACTGGACCTCCAGCTGCATCTGTAACCTCCGAAAAACAAGGTTGAAACTTTTTCCGATGTCTTCTATCCTCGTAGTATAGTCCGCCTGTTTCCTTTTTGCAAGGCGGAGACGGCAAAAAATTCCTTTTTTCAAGAAAAAAAAGACGCCCGGAGAGAGGGATCCCCCATCCGGACGCCTTTGCCTTCAAATACGAGTCTCGATGGACCGTTATTTCAAGGTCAGCACCACCTTGCCGATGTTCTCCGCCCGGCGCAGGACGCCGTGGGCCGCTTCCACCTCCTGAATCGGGAAGACGGCGTGGACGTTGGAGATGAGTTTGCCGGAAACGAAGAGCGGGAACAGCTCGTCGTGAAGGGCGTGCATGATCCGGCTTTTCTCCTCGGACGTACGGCTGCGGAGCGTACTGCCGATCAGCCGGATGCGCTTGCGCCAGACCGTTTCCAGATTGATCGTGGTTTCGGAGCCGCCCATGGTGGCGATCATGATCCAGCGTCCGCCGAACACCATGTGCTTGAAGCAGTCGCCCATCTTCTTCCCGCCGATGCAGTCCAGCGCCACCGTGGGCGGATGCGCCTCGATGACGGAGAGGACGTCGTCCGTGCGGTAATCGAGAACGTAGTCGGCGCCCAGCTTCTTGACGAAGGCTGCCTTTTCGGGAGAGTCGATGGTGGTAATGACTTCTGCCCCCATGCATTTCGCCAGCTGGATCACGGCCAGACCGACGCCGCTGGCGCCCGCCTGCATATAGAAGACGTCGCCCGGCTTCATGCCGCCCGCTTCCAGCTTCAGATTCAGATACGCGGTGCACCAGACTTCCGGTATGGACGCCGCCTGGATCATGGTCATTTTATCCGGGATCGGCACGACCATCCCCTCGGGCACGGCGATCTTTTCGGAATAGCCGCCGCCGCCCACCAGTGCGCAGACGCGGTCGCCCGGCTTGAAGGCGGAGTTCTCCGGCGCTTCCGCAATGACGCCAGCCACTTCCAGACCGCACCACTGCGGCCATTCCGGCGGGGACGCGTAGCAGCCGTCCTTCTGCATCAGGTCGGCGCGGTTGACCGCGGCGGCGTGGACTTCGATGATGACTTCCCCGTCCTTGCGCACGGGATCGGGCATTTCGGCCCATTTGAAGTTGCGGTTTTCATCCAGGATCATAGCATGCATTTTTCTGTTTTTCTCCTGTGGGTTAATTTTTCTACGAAGTTGTGTTTTCTTCAGATCAGTGTCTTCAGTTTTTCGGCCAGTTTCAGACCAATGACGGCATGGCCGTAGTTCTTCGGATGAACGAAATCCGTCCCCAGCGCACCAAGATCATCCAGAAGCTCATCGCCTTCCAGTAGATGCAGATTGCCCCGGGAACGGTATTTCTCATACAGTTCGCGGAGGACCCTGCGGAACGCGCCCTCCCGGTCTTCCGGCAGCGGTTCCTTCCGCAGTTCCGCACGGTAGATGGAGGGGAAGAGCGTGATCAGCACCAGCGGCTTCCCGGGGTGGCGCGAGGTGAAGACATCCAGCAGATGGTCGACACGGTTGCGGAACTCCTCCGCATCGATTACCGTAATGACATTGATCCCGAGTTCGAAGACGGCAAGATCCCAGCCGTCCAGCGAAGCCATCCAGTCCGAAAGACAGGGTTCCACATGACAGGAGCCGCTCATTCCCAAATTGAGAAGATCCCAGCCGAGGCGCTTGCAGGCTACGGAGGGGAAGCCGTCCAGCGTGGAGTTGGTAAGGGAGGATCCGTAGAACAGACAGGTCTTCGCAGGTTTCTCCGAAGATTCGGGCGGACGGACGGCATGGCCGAAGGTCTCGATCCCGCAATAGATGAGTTCGCCGCGCTGCGACTGGATCCGCCAGACATCGGGCGCGAATCCGATGCCCGGCCCGCGCCGCAGATATTCCTCCCGGATCTTAGTAAGTTCGTTCGGCGGGAAGAGAGTTACGGTCGTGATACATCCCGGTTTGAGCCAGAAGGCCTGATACTGGAAATCGCCGCAGAAAACTCGTATTTCCAGCTGATCCAGCCCGAATTCAGGCTGATGTGCCGAGAGAGTCAGGCGGATGCGCCGGGCATCGGTGACGAACCGGATCTCCGTCGTGACGCTGTCCGAGGCTATGAACCGTCCCCGTTCATTAAGCTGATCTCCGATCTGCGCGGGGATCCGGGCGGGGATCCAGCCGTCCACACCGGAAGCCTTTCGCAGTTCGGCCGCATGAAATTCCAAACCGTCTTTGCGTATCATGTTTCGGAATCCCTTCCTTTTTATTTCGAACACAACGGAATATATCCGGAAGCGGCCAGAGTGACCTCATGGACCAGATAATCGTGTTCATAGGAATAGCTGGATCTCGCTTCCCCGCGGATGACCTGCATCAGTTCCTGAAGCTGGACTTCGTAGCGGTCACGCTGCGGCGGGAAACGGAGCGTATGGGTCCCCTTCGGGAACAGTCCGCGGTCCTCCGGCAGCGTCAGTTCGATTTCCACGCTCTTTCCATCGAAACGCTCCACCGGACTGAATTCGATCGTTCCCTTGGTCCCGGCGATCCTTACGCTGCGTCCGCCGGTATTGCAGGCGTCCCTGGAACACGAGCGCAGCGTCACCAGTGCGTGAGGATATTCCAGCACGGCCATGGCATTGTTCCGGATCGAATCGGGATATCCGGGTGCGGATTTCAGGAACGGAGTCACCTTTTCCGGTCTGCCCATGGCGGAGACGACGAAATCGATGAGATGGCAACCCAGATTGAACATGATGCCGCCGGAGAATTTTCCGAGGTATTCCTGATAGATATCACTGCCGTAACAGTGATTCATATCCGCTTCGATCTCGAACACGTCTCCGATCAGTTTCTCCCGGACGGCACGGATGCAGAACCGGAACGCCGGATTGCCCCGGAACATGTATCCCATCTGGAACGGCAGATTTTTCGCCTTGCAGCCGTCCAGCAGCTTTTTGTAGAGTTCCAGATCCTCGCCCGCGGGTTTATCCATGTGCATGGGCAGACCGTGCTCCATGCATTTGAGGGCGATCGGGACCAGATCGTTGTTCGGGACTTCGACCGTCACGGCTTCGAGGCCCGGAAAGTTCAGCGCCTCCTCCAGTGTCAGTTTCCGGTACTCCGCGTAGTTGTTCTCGTTGAAGAACTCAGTCAGCCACGGAGACTTGCAGAAATCCTGTTCATCCACGTAGCCGAGTATGTTGAAAATGTCGGGCCGCTTCTTCAGCGAATTGAACTTGCCGCTGGCATGTTCGTGACGGATCCCGATCTGAATGATATTGACTTTCTCCATTCTTCAATCCTCCTTGAGCAGGCTCCAGTCGAACACGATCCCCATGGGCGGATCCGGTTCGTGCAGAAGCGTATCATATACCTGCGTGCAGTCCGCCGGACTGAACGTCTGATGGATCAGCGAGGCAAAATCGAATCGGCCCGTGGCTAGATACTTCAGAATCACATCGTAGTCGTCGTGCTCGCTCCATTCGCCGGGCCGGGAATCCACACCCGGCCGGTTGCTGGTGTGGGCGCCGATCAGGGTAATGCCGGGCAGATGAACGTCCCGGTAGAAATCGATGGGGCAGTCCGGCACCCGGGTGCAACCCAGAAGGGAAATACGGCCCATCTTGGCCGTGTAGCCAAGCGCCTGTTTCAAAGCGGCGGCCTTCCCGGTCACTTCCACCACGGCGTTGACCTTCTTTCCGCCGTTAGCCGCACGGAGTTTTTCGGCAAAGTCCGGATCGCGGGGATCGAAGACGGCATCCGCCCCGAGTTTGAGGGCCAGTTCACGGCGTTCGGGAGAGAAATCGCATCCCAGCACCGGGACCGCACCGGAATATTTCGCCGCCTGAACGGCGACCTGTCCGAGGATGCCAAGTCCGGCGATCATTACCGATTCGCCCATCTGGATATTCAGTCTTCGGACTCCCAGCATCGGGAACGAGGCGATATGCGCAATGGACGCATCCTTCAGATCGACCCGGCTGTCGGTGATTTTGTGGGCTCCGGTAAACACAGGGGCGGCCGGAGATACGATGTACGAACGGTGTCCGCCCCAGGGGGCGATCACCGCGTCGCCCTCGGCAAAATTGGTCACGTCTTTTCCCACTTTGACAACTCGGCCCACAGCGCTGTAGCCGGGATAAAACGGAAATTTCTGTCCCGGATTGTTGGCATTGCCGGAAATCCAGGCGCATTCCGTGCCCGCGCTGACCGCGCTGTAAAGCGTTTTCACCAGAATAGAGTCCGCCGGAAGGGTATTTTCATCCAGCTCGGCGGTTTCCAGGGTGACTTTGCCAGGTGTCCTGGCCACAATGATTTTCACATTGAGCATTTTTTCCTCTTCCGTTTATGGTTGTTCAGTAAAAAGTTTTTCGATGATGCGTGCCCGGCCCTGGATCGCTTCATCGTGACCGCCGGTCCGGGAAGACAACACGACCGCCCCGAAATGATTTTCCGGGTCCGCGCAGATGGTCTGTCCGGTCCAGCCGGTGTGGCAGATGGTCTTTCCCGAGAGATTGCGCGGACGTCTGGATTCCCTCATGTCCCAGCCGAACGAGCGGCGGTTGCCGTTTTTGTCATATCCGCAGGTCAGGATCAGGTCATAATAACTCTGCGGGAAATGTTTTCTTTCGAGGATATCTTCCACGAAAAGCAGCATATCCGCGGCAGTGGAAAAACAGCTGCCGCTGCCGATGGGGAAACCGCAGTTGAAACAGACCGGATCGTTGTGTTCGCCTGCCGGACGGTTCGGGTTCCAATGTTCGACTTCATCCGGTCCGGGGCCGGGCGCATTCCATTGCGTCCGTTTCATTCCCAGCGGCTCCCAGATGAGTTTTCGCGCGAGTGTTTCCAGATCCATGCCGGATATCTTTTCCGCGATTTTTCCCAGCAGGATCATATTGGAACAGGAATATTCGAAGGCCTGCAGACGGGGCCGGACCGGGCGTTTGCTGAACAGTTCCCTCCAGAAAACCTCCGGATCGGCCGAGTCATAAGGCTTGCTGTTGTCAAACCCGCTGACATGCATGGCCAGGTCGCGGATGGTGATGTCGCTGCCATGATCCCAATATTCGGGCAGATAATGGACAAACGGTTTGTCCGGATCCAATTTGCCCTGAGCGATCAGCAGTGCGCAGCATCCCGCGGTGAAGACCTTGCCCGTCGAAGCCATGTCGAAACGGGAATCGGGTGTCATCGGTTTTTCCGCCGGATGGATGCGCTGTCTGCCGAGAGCCTCGATTTTTTTGTTCCGGGTGTCGGCAAAGACGATTCCCTGGATCAGACCCGAATCGATTTGTTTCTGCGCTTCCGCCAGGGCATTCCTGACCGTGTCTGCATTCATATGAATTTCTCCGTAAAGCTTTCGGCTATCTCACCAGCAGATGCCCGCCGTCGATCACGTGGGCCGAGCCGGTGATGAAGGCCGCCTTGTCCGAGCAGAGATAAAGGATGAAATCGACCAGTTCGATCGTTTCCGCCGCACGGCCGAGGAGAGTCTTCATATTGGCCATTCCGGGACGGGTCAGGACGGGCCCCGGGATCACACAGCAGGATCGAACATTGTGAGGAGCGCCGAGGATGGCCAGGGACTTCGTCATTCCGCGCATGGCGCTTTTTTCGGCGGAGTAATCCAGCGAGGCGCCGCCTCCGCCTTCTTCTCCCGTGACCGATCCGAAGTTGATGATAACGCCGCGTTTGCGCTTCATCATTCCCGCGAGGACGGCGCGGCAGCAGTAGATGGCGCCGCGCAGATTCACATCCAGCCCCCAGTCGATCACTTCGATGGGCAGTTCCTCGAAGCTCTTATAGCAGTTGCAGCAGCGTCCGGACATGCCGCCTGCGCAGTTCAGAAGGATATCGACCGAACCGAAGGTTTCGACAGCTTTTCTTTCCGCCTGTTCGACTTCCGCATAATGCCGGATATCGACCACAAGCGGAAGAACGCTTCCGCCCGCGGCCCGGATCTCTTCTGCCGCGGCCTCCAGTTTTTCCTTGCTGACGTCGCACAGAACGACATTCGCTCCGGCTTCCGCCAGTTTCTTCCCCGAGAGAAGCCCCATTCCGGAAGCGCCCCCGGTGATCATGGCCGTTCTGCCCTTGAATTCCGGATAATCCATAACTATCTCCATAATTAAATGGTTCTGTTTATCCGATCAGAGATTTTCCCGTTTCGCCAGATACTCGTCCATGGCGGCGGAGACCGGCCAGACGTGATCCTTCGGACAGCGTGCGATCTCCTTTTTGAGACCGTCGTAGAGCGGCATCAGGTTCTCCTGACGAAGTCCCGTAGCAGCAAGAACTTTGGAATTGTCCATGATCCGGTCGAAAAGACGGTCGAAATCCAGCTGCCAGCGTGCTCCGAGATAGAAGGGATCGTCGCTCAGGATCCGGAGGTAATCCTCCTTGTCGATCCAGACCGTCTGCATCCCGCAGATGTCCTTGTAGTAATCCGCGATCTCACCCCAGGTGCGGTGTTCCGCCGTGCAGACGCTGAAGGTTTCGCCCAGAGCCTGCGGATTGAAAAGAAGACGCTCGATCATCCGCGCCACGTCGCCCGCCCAGCTCATGGTTGCCTGGACATTGCGTGCCTGCTCCGGCACAACGACCTTTTTCCCGGCGAAGGCACGGCCGACGGTATTCGGCGCTTCCAGCGTGACCAGCTGATAACGCATCAGCGAATAGGTGATCGCCGGACGGATAATGGTCCAGCGATCTTTCGGGAACGTGCGGACGATGTTCTCCCCGCGCGCCTTGTAGATGGAATAATCGTCGGAATTGCGGAGAACGATGCTGTCCGCCGTATCAAGCAGGCGGGGCGAAGTCTCGCGAACGGGGTGTTCCTTGTTGTCATAGGTCCGGTAACTGGAAAGATAGATGTAATGACCTGTGCTGTTCAGCATAAGCGGCAGAAAATAGGAAAGTTCCGAAGTCGGATAAATCATGAAATCCACGATTCCGTCGTACTTTTCCGCCAGAAGCGGCTTCAGAACCGATTTATCCTTCGCATTGGCTTTGATGTACCGGACATTCGTCCAGTCGGACTTCATCTCATCCAGCGCGACGGCATCCACTTGATGACCGGCCTCCGCCAGATACGGGATCAGGTATTTGCCCATGGCGCCGGTTGCCCCCAGAACGAGAACTTTCTTTTGCATCATAAAAATCTCCAAATTGAATGGTTAAAATGTCTTTGCCGGTTTCCAGTCCAGTCCCTTGGGACCGAGGATGCGCCCTCCGTCCACCGGCAGATCCACGCCCGTGATATATCCGGCGTCGTCGGAAGCGAGAAACGCAATGGCCCGTGCGACGTCATCCCCCATGCCGGTATGGCCCAGCCAGGTGCCGTTGTGAGGCTGTTTCGAATCTGTGATCATGCCGGGTGAAACGCTGTTGACCGTGATCCCGCAGGTGGCCAGTTCCATGGCCATGGTTTTCGTCAGCATGATGACTCCTCCTTTGGCCGCGGCATAGGCACAGAATCCGGGAAGTCCCACCTCGCCCGCAATGGATCCCAGATTCACGATCCTTCCGTAGGATTTTTTTCTCATGGAGGGGATGAACGCCTGAGAGAGACGGAACACGCTGGTCAGGTTCAGTTCGATGGTCTCCACCCATTGAGCGTCGGAGGTATCCAGAATACTGCCCTGCGGCCATTTTCCCGCATTGTTCACCAGAATATCCACCCGCCCGGCTTCCGCCAGAACAGCGTTTGTCTTTTCTTCGATCGCTTCGGGATCCATTACGTTGAGCTGGACAGGACGGGCTTCGATCCCTTCCTCCTTCAGATCGCGGCAGAGTTTCTCCACGCGGGGAAGGTCGATGTCCGCCAGATAGAGTTTCACCCCGTATTTTCCGAGTTCGCGGGCCAGCGCGCGGCCGATCCGTCCGGCAGCGCCGGTGATGAATGCGGTTCTTCCTTCGAATTTCATAAAAATCTTTCCTCCTTTATGCTTTCAGATCGTCGATATTCCAGTGGAAATTCTCCAGTACGCCCTTGAAGGAACGTATGGTCGGCTGCCGGTAGGTCATTGCCGGAAGATAGTCGTGGACGGCGAACTCAATGGCTGCGCCCAGCGTCGGTCCGATGTAGCGGATGAACCGGTTGTACCGTCCTGCGCCGAGAAACACGAACGGCTTCTCCAGTTCCTTGTGAAGCAGAAGCAGAGTCCGGACGCCCTCCAGCATGGCTGCCTCCGTATCCATTCCCACCACGATCTTGAGAATATCCGCTCCGCGGGACGATTGTTCCCGCAGATGCGCCAGCACTTCTTCGGCGCTCCGTTCCACCGTCGTCATATGGGAGGACATGATGACCTTTGCGCCGGCTGCGTGGATCTGCTCGATCAGCGCCTTCTGCTTTGCGATGGCGGCGGGATCGTGCGTAAGCTCAAGGGGCGAGGGATCGTACAGATCGCCCATCACGTCGATCACTTCCGCGCCCGCTTCGGCCCCCATGAGCAGAAACTTCTGACGGGCTTCGTCGTCCGCGCCCAGGAAACGGTCGTTCCGGTAATCGATGAACATGAAGGGAAGCGGAACGGACTGGATCAGCGCACGGAATTTCTCCGGTGTCCGGTCCTCAAGAGCAAACTGCCCCAGTTCGAGGGCCACCACATCCGCTCCGTCGGATTCCGCGGACATGGCCAGGGCGATGGCCTGATTCAGACCTTCCGGATTGCAGAGCAGCGCCACGGCGGGCGTCTGCCGGTTGAAAAACGAACGTTTTCCCATATCATACTCTCCATGCTTGTAAAAAAGAGATTTAAGTCTCCTCAGCATACTGTATCTTCATTTTCGGCGGGAGCAAACCGGAGAAGGATGTTTTTTTGAATTTTTTCATGAAAACGGGTCCTTGATTTCAAAAAAAACAATGATATATTGAAAAAATTTCACAAGCTAAGGAAATATATCATGACCATCCAGGAAATTGCCCGGCTGGCAGGCGTCTCCCCCGCCACCGTCTCCCGCGTTTTCAGCCATCATCCGAACATCAGTCCCGAGATCCGTGAAAAGGTCTTCTCCGTTTCCCGTGAACATGCTTATCATCCACGGCTTTCCGCCCGGCAGCGCAACGTGGTGATCATCACACCCTACTCTTCGCTTTATCCGGTGCAGTGCTGCGTGGAAATGATCCTTATGGCGCTGACGAGAGAGCTGCCCAGCCGCGGATTCCGCATCGAAGTCCTGCCGCAGGACAATCTGGAACGGCTGGACAGCATCCAGTTCTGCGCGGCGGCGGCCATCGGCGCCGAGCCCGGGGACTTCACCCGCTGGTCGGACCGCTTTTCGGTTCCGCTGATCCTGATCGACCGCGAGGCGAAAAAAGTTCCCGCGGAGACCTGTCTTGTCCGTTCGGACGAGGCGCAGGGCATGGATCTGGCCATCGGACATCTTTACGAACGGGGATGCCGGAAGATCGGCTGCATCATTCACGGCCTGCCGGGAACGGGGAACGCCGATATCCGCGCCGAGTCCATCCGCAAATCGCTTCGGAAACGGGATCTTCCCTGCGACGAGTCCATGATCTATTTCGGGCGCGATGAAGAACACCTGGAGATCACCGGAAAACTCCTGCGCAGAAACGTAGACGCGCTGTTCTGTCCCGGCGGTTCCGGCGGGATCCTCTGCGCCTATGCCCTCTCCATGTTCAACCGGAGGATCCCCGACGACATCTCCCTCATCGCGTCCGAGCAGACCTTCTTCTCCCGCTACGGGACTCCGCCTCAGACCACCATCTCCCCGAACTATGCGGCTCTGGCCGGCGCCGTGGCCGACGTTATCGACGCCCGCACCAGCGGAAACCGGGCCCCCGTCCGCACCACCCTGCCCTATCTGCTGATCCCGAGGGAAAGCGTGCGTGTGGCGCCCCGAGGATCCTCGCTCTGACGGAACACGGAAGACAAGGACGGATCTGAGCCCTTTTCACAGATTCCCTCCGATACGGACAGGGAACGGCTCCGGACGGGTCGCACGAGGATAATGCACCTCCGGTTCGCCGAACAGCAGGACGGCCCCTACACGATATCCGGACGGCAGATTCAGTCTGCGCCGAAGCCTCCGGTTCCAGCGGAAGGCATGAACTCCGAATCCGCACCAGCAGGTGCCCAGACCGAACGACTGTGCGAACAGATCGAAGTAGCTGAGGGCGATCCAGGGATCCGCCTCCCTGCACGGTGCATCCTTGGGCGTCGCGGCCGCGATCATGTGCGGAGCGGAACGGAATATCACATCCTTCCCGTTCATGATCTCCCGCAGAAACCGTTTGTATCCGGGATAGACCAGACGCATGATCCCGCTCCGGATCATCAGGCGGAGCATCCGGCCCGTTTCCTGACGGTAGAATTCCATGTCCGCGGGATCCTCGATCACATAAAAGAGCAGGCGGTGATCGTTGCAGCCAGTAGGAGACCAGGCAAGAGAATCCTTCAATTTTTCCATCACCTCGGAGGGGACCGGAGCCTGCCGAAAACGGCGTATGCTGCGCCGTTGCCGGATCAGATGGAACATGGACTCCGGATCGGGCAGTCGCCCGGGCCGGGCGCACTGATCCGGCGTCGTCCCGTGGCACGTTACGGCGCCTTTCGGACAGACCGCCAGACAGTGCTGACAGTTCATGCAGTACTTCTCCAGTTCGGGAACGACGGCGGGGATGCCGTCCGGTCCCGGCCGGAGAACCTCCGCGGCGCAGTCCCGCACGCATTCATGACACTTTACGCATCGATCACGGTCAATTTCGATCATGGAAACTCATCCTTTTCTTGAACATTGCACGCCCGTCATCTCGGCTGTTTCATCCGGAAAATGAAAACCGTACCGTCGGATACGGCGGGAAAGACCAGAGTCCGGGGCTCCGGACCGCAGTACACGCCCGCACACTCCGGCAGGAAGAGAAGAGGCGATTTTTTCCAGTCCTGCAGATCGATCAGGACGGGCGACGCCCCGCTTCGGGCGGATACCAGATACCGTCCGTCCAGCAAGGCCGCCGGCATCTGAAAGGCTCCGCATCCGGGAACCCGGAGGGCGGCCGGTGACGGATCCGTGTCCGACTGGGAAAACAGCCAGGATCTTTTCCGCGGATCACGGTCCGGACACAGAAAAAAGGCATCACCGCCCTGCCCCAGGAGAGCTCCTGCATTTTCCGTCATGGCAAAAAGGCGGAAGGCGGGCGGAAGATCCTCTACATACGAAAGCTCGCCTTTTTCCGGGTTGAACAATGCGGTCTTCGTATAGTGGTTCCGGGAGGAGACCGTGAAGAGCCATCCGCCCCGTACCTGGAAAAAGCCGGAGACACGGCCTCTTCCAAGCGTGTCGAACGCATGAAGCAGAGGCCGGTCGCCGCTGAAGTAGACACGGGGATCGCTTCCGTCCGGATTGCAGGAATGAAGCGAAAGGACTTTGTCGGATCCGTCCGGCCCGGGGATCCCGCCGCACAGATAGAAAAGGCGGCCGTCCCAAACCCGGACACAAACGGGGAACCGTCCGGGCAGTCCGGCGCATTTTTTCCAGATCTCACGATCCAGATCGTACAGGAGGATCGTATTCTCTCCGCAGACCGCCAGGGAGCCGTCCGAGGCGGTTATCACGCACAACTCCGGGTCACCGGAGAGCCGGACCGCTCCCTGAAGGTCCTGAAAGCGGACAGGCGGCATGGCGAGATCCGTCGCCGTCCCCGCAGAAAGATCCGCCGCCGTGACGGAAAGACTGTCCCGTTCGTCCCGGCGAAGCATGTAGAGTGTGTTTTTGTACAGACAGGAAGCCAGACAGCGGCCGCCCGCGGAAGGGATCCTCCTTATATCGAAGCCGTCGTTCAGCCGGAGGATCGCCGGATCCGTCTGCGGATCCTCCATGCCGCGCCGGAACAGAGATTCGGCAAGGATGGAATAGCTGCTGTTTGCCGTGGGATCGGTAAACCTCCGGGATGCCAGGGAACGGATCTTCTCCGCATGACGGATCAGGAATCCCGGATCCCGCGTTCCGGCCTCCACCATGGCGAGCATCGTCTGATTTGCATCCAGACCTTTCTTTTGGAACACATGCTCAAATGGATATGCCTGAAGGATCACGGAGAGTTTTTCGCCGGAAGACGATTCCGGAGAAAGAACGGAAATCATATCCGTAAGATATCCTCCGCAGGAGATACCGGGACGAAGCCGGAATCCGGTCTTGAGCAGAGAATCCATCTTGGCGGCAAGGGCCTTCCGCAGATCATCCCCGGTCCCCCGGGAGCGTGACCAGTCAAACAGCGCCTGAAGCTCCGCCGCATAACGGAGCGAAGCCTTCGTCCCCAGCGCAGCAGCCTCGCGGATCAGCTCCTTGCCCTCGGAAAGGATCAGAAAACGGACCATTTTCCAGAACTCGTCACGCCCGTTCCCCGGAGCCCGTTCCGCAAAAGGAAAGAAAAACGTTTTCGGCGTGACGGCGGCAGCCTCCGCGGGATGGGCCCCGATATAGGAGCGGACTCGCCGCAGCAGGGCCAGCTGATTCCGGAACCGGAAACGCGCCAGCGAAACAGGATCGGCCCCGGGCAGTCCGCCGATGGAACGGGCACGCACCGCCTCGCACCAGCCAAGCAGTTCGGCACGGGATGCGTGAGGTCCGGGCTCCGGGATCATGCCGGGATCCGCCCCCTCTTCCGCATTCAGCGTGAGCAGCCAGGCAACAACGGGTGCTGCCTCGGGGGAGTCGCGGACCGGATCCAGCGGACAGCGGGGATGACCCGCGAAAGGACGGCTGTCTCCGGAAGGCAGGACGGGGAACGGGAAATCCGGGTACTTCCGGAGAAAATCCGAGGCGTCTTTCAGAAACGAATCCGATATCGCTTTTTTCTGTTTTTGAGAAAGTGCGGGATCCAAAAGGGGAAGAAGCGAAAACCACAGCCGCTCGAAGCGGAAACGGGGATCCTCCGGAACAAGTGAAGTCATAAGCAAAGTCAGCGCATCGATCTTCTCGTAATCCGCACGCCGGAATGTTTTCATGGTCCCGCTCAAGCGATAAAGATCGTCCAGACAGGCTTCGGCCTCCAACTCCGGAAGATAATCATCGGGATCCGGGACCGACTTGAAATCCCCGCAGAGACGTTCCGCCGCCCGTTTCATCGAATTGAAACCCATCGCGGCCACATGATGAACACCGAGAAGATATTTTTCGATTGTGACACTGAAAATCTGTCCGTTTATACTTCCGGAAACGGAGATGACCGCGGGAGCCGGAGGCATGGGGCGTATCCGGATCCGGGAAGAACGGATCAGCCTCATTTTCAACTCATGGACCCAGGCCGGATTTTCTTTGTTTCCCCCTTCCCCTTTGACCGCGAATTCGACGACGGAAGACGATCCGGACTTTTCGACCGCCCGTTTCAACAGTGCCGGCAGCTGATCCGGCGGAAGGATCCGTTCTTCCAGCAGCGTACCGGACAGATCGGTGATACGGCATCGGAACTGATTTTTGTGAAGCGGATAAAGAAAAACATTCAGCGTCAGAAGGTCCTTCTGTCCGGTGACCGGAGGCTCGTTTGCCGAACGGGATATCACATCTCCGGAGGAAAGCTGAACGGCCGCCAGATCGATGGACTCCGGATTTCCGGAAAGGACCGCTTCCACGGTGAACCGGGGCGGTTCCGGGACCGGAACCCTTGCCGGTTCGTGCTCCGCTTCGGTCGTTTCTTCGGCTTCGCCCTTTTCCTCCGAAGACGAGTTGTCCTTCGGATCTTCGGCCTTGGTGTCGTTTCGGGAGCAGGCGAAAAGGAAGCAGAGAGAAAAAGAGAGCAGCGCGGCGATAAGCGGAAAGCGCCTTTTCATTCCTTGTGCTCCGGCAGGATGATGAACCGTTTTTCCGGAGCGCCGCGCTTTTTATCGAGGTCGATCTTCTTCTGGACCAGGATGGAAAGAAGCTTCGATTTTGCCTCGTCGTCTTCTTCCCGGAGGAGCTCCCGGTGGAACGCCAGATTCGTCCAGAACTCATGCAGATCATCGTATCCGGGTGTTTCGGCGAATTCCGGAAACAGACCGGCCAGAAACTCGATGATCTCCAGAAAAAGGCCCGCCTCCGCTTCCGTGAAAGAGAGGAAGAACGAGCAGCTCGTACCCTTGAGTTCCGGAGGATTCCAGGCGGCGGAAAGGGCCCAGGCCAGCGGCATCATGTCGCGCATCAGCATTTCGGTCTGGGGCAGCCGGGGGTGTCCGCCGGGGTCGGACAGAGGATTGCAGAAGGGATCGCTCTTTTCCTGATGCACGATTTTCTCGTATATCTGATCCAGAACGGCGAAAAAGATTTCCGCAAGCTCGAGCTTCCGGTCGGCGCCCAGATACCGCGGATTGTCGGAAATGGCGTCCGCAATGGTCTGCTCCGTCCGGTACACAGGATCGGCATTGACCCTCTGGAAAACCTGATCGAGCCGCTCCTGAAGGGCATCGATCCGCCGCATAGGTTCGGTAAAATCACGATCCGGCATTTTTCTTCTCCCGTCGTATCTTCCGAAAAGAAACGGGCCGCCGCGGTCTGATGGCCCGGCGGCTCGGATTTTACGGAAACGCAGAAAAAGAGGACGGTCAGTCCTCTTCCTCGGCGTTCTCGGCTTTGAATTTGCTGATGATCTCGTTCATGACGTTGGCGGGGACCACGTCATAGCGGGCGAAGGAAAGCTCATGGGAGCCCTTGCCCTGGGTCATGGAACGAAGTTCGGTGGCGTACTTGAGGATCTCGGCCTGCGGGACTTCCGCTTCGAGAACCTGAAGGCCTTCCACGGAATTCATGCCGAGGATCCGTCCGCGTTTGTGGTTCAGATTGCCCGTGATATCGCCTGTGTAGGCATCCGGGATCATGATCTTCACATTCATGATCGGCTCCATGAGGACGGGTTTGGCCTTGGCCATGGCATCCTTGAACGCACGGCGGGTGGCGATCTTGAAGGCCATTTCCGAGGAGTCCACGTCGTGATACTTGCCGTCATACACGGTCACGCGCATGTTCTCGACCACGCAGCCGGCCAGAGGACCGCGTTCCATGGCCTCATGCACGCCCTTTTCCACCGCGGGAATGAAGTTCTTGGGAATGGCTCCGCCGACAATGGCATTGACGAACTCGAAGCCGTCGGGCATGGACTCGATGCGCAGATGCACTTCGGCAAACTGACCGTGTCCGCCGGACTGCTTCTTGTGACGGTACATGGCCTCGCCGCGGCCGGTAACGGTCTCGCGGTAGGGAATCTTCGGGAGCTGAAGATCCACATCGACCTTGGAGAGCGCTTTCAGATTCTTCACGGCATTCATGATATGCTGTTCGCCCATGCCGCAGATCAGGGTTTCATGGGTTTCGTCGTTCCGCTGGATCACCAGGGTTGGGTCGCATTCGGCAAGACGCTGGAATCCGCTGATGATCTTGTCTTCCTCGCCGCTCTTCACCGCGTGGATCGCGAAGGAGATCACGGCGCCGGGATACGTCTGGCGGGGCATGGGGTGATTTTCTGTAAGGGAGGTGCCCAGCGTATCGCCCGTCTTGGTGGCGCGGAGTTTGGCGATGCCGCAGATGCAGCCGGGGCAGACCTCGTCCACGGGGACCTGATTCTTTCCGTTCAGAAGAACGAGCTGTCCGATGTGTTCCTTGGCCTGTGTATTCAGATTGAAAATATCGCTGTTGGACTTGATCGTGCCGGTGAGAACGCGGATATAGGCCATCTGTCCGATGAACGGGTCAAGCGCACTCTTGAAAACGAAGGCCGCGGCCGGGCCGTCTTCCTGCGGCACCATGGTATTCCCGTCATCCGTCTTGCGGACGCGTTCCAGCGGATTGGGCATCATTTCGACGATGCCGTCCATGAGTTCCGTCACGCCCAGATCCTTGGCGGTGGATCCGGCAAAGACGGGAATCAGCGTACCGGCCTTCACGGCCGCATGAAGTCCCTTTGCCACTTCCTCTTCGGTAAGTTTCTCACCCATGAGATAGCGTTCGGTAAGGGCTTCATCGGTTTCCGCCACGGCATCCATGATCTGCTCGCGGTATTTCGCGACGACGCTCTTCAGATCTTCCGGAATATCGGAATCGGCGCAGGTCAGAATATTCAGAACCTTGCTGAAGCTGGCTTCACGTCCCACGGGAATGGTCACAGGCACGCAGACGGTGGCACCGTAGTTTTCCTGCAGCGTGGACAGAACCGAATCGAAATCGGCCATTTCCCGGTCCAGACGGTTCACAAAGACGATCTTCGGAAGCAGGAATTCCTTGGCGTATTTCCAGGCACGGGAGAAACCGGTTTCGATCCCTTCGACTCCGTCCGCAACCAGAACCGCGAAACCGCAGGAACGGAAGGAGGAGATCATTTCACCGATGAATTCCCCGTAGCCGGGCGTATCAGTGAAGAAGAAGCGGTGATCCTTCCAGGTGCAGTTCATGAACGCGGAATAAATACTGGACCGCTTGTCCTGCTCGTCCGCCGTAAAGTCGGACACGCTCGTCTTCGCATCGACGGATCCCAGACGATCCACCGCGCCCGCCTTGAAAAGCATCAGATCGCAGAGCGATGTCTTCCCGCAGCCGTTGTGTCCGGCGACGACGAAGTTGCGGATTGTCCCGGGTGTTGTGATTTTCATTTGCTAACCTCCAAATCCTGTTTGTATGTTCGTTCCATAGTTTCGTGCAAACGGAGTACAGTATTACACCTTTTTCGAAAAGTCAATGGCGCCGGGAAAAAAATATCGGTAATTTATCGCCCCGGTTCGTCGGTGCTGTTAAAAGGATCTGTCAGAAACGGAACTTCCAGTCCGTCTCCCGCACGGCGGAACCGTATCAGGTCCGTCAGTGCAAGCCCGCAGAGGACCGCCGTCAGAATTCCGTATCCGAACGAAGTTCCCGAATGAATCAATGCCGAGAACATGGCCAGAAAAAAGAACAGTTCCCGGTACGGCAAAGCTCGGATCAGCGCATACAGCAGAAATGCCAGTTCGATTCCCAACAGAACGCAGTAGATGGTCTTGCCGTGCGGAACGGATTCCAGATGCCAGGGAAGAAGTGTAAAGGAACGAATCGGAGTCGAAGTGAAAAGGGTGGCGAATCCGGCGGCGCTTACCCCGCAGATCAGGACCTTTTTCGGCACGTCTTTCCACCAGTCCGAAAGAAACGGCGCAGCGAAAAGGAACGGATACAAGGAAATCATTCCGCGCATATCGAAATTCTTCCATTCCGCATAACCGCTGAAGAACAGGATCATCGGCATGACCGAAATGACCAGGACCGTTCTCAGCAGACGGTCCTTCATGAGCAGGAGGGAGGGCAGCGCCCAGGCCAGACAGGCATTGCACCAGAGGCAGGTATACAGGAAACCGCCGGGAAACTCCGAAAGCAGAAATCCCTGACTGGCATTGTTCCAGTGGAGGATGTAAGGAAATGCAAAGGGATTCCCGAACTGCACGTAATTCACGACGAACTGGGAGGAAAAGACGGACAGAAAACAGAGCGAGCCGATAAAACAGAACAGAAGAAAGGCTCCTTTTTTCTTCAGCATTTCACGGTACCTGAGGATCAGCAGAAAGAACAGCACGGGCCCGAAAAAGATGTTGTTGATCCGGATCAGACAGAGAAAGCCGAAAAGGAGCGCAAGCGGGATCAGTGGTCGTCGCAGATACAGAATCACGAGGAAACACAGCATAACCAGAAGTGCGGATGCGGTATCCGACATTCCGTTGTACCCGGATGTCATCAAAATCATGAAGAGATCGTTGAACTGCGTGGAAGAGGTTACGGTCAACACGGATTTGACAACACGCGCGCCGTCTTTGCAGGCGATCGGCAGCGTAAGATGGAAAAACAGGAAAAGCTGCCAGATCACCACGCCGCCGAAGGACAAAAGATCGCGGCCGGAAAGACGGCGAAGAAGAAGAAACGCACCCCCTGCAAAAAGGGAGGATATAATGAATCCGTTCACGAATGTTTCAAACGGGAGAAACTCATGAAACGAGGCCGCATTCGGAACAAGAAACAGATACGGAATACAAAGAATCGGATATCCGATCGTATAGAAGAAAGGATTCCGGGTCCATTCGCCGGAACGTATCATTTGCGCTATCACCAAATACCGGGCGTCGTCATTGAAGATGGATATCGGGTCTCCTGTCCGGTAAAGAAACAATGCCAGAAGACAGCAGTGAAGAAGTGCCGCCATACAAGTTAACAAAAGAGCCCGCTTTGCCGTACCCGGTTCCGTTTTCTTTACAAGAAACCCGCAGACAACAAAAAGAGCCAGTGACAGAATGCCGAGGGGAAGGAAAATCCATGCCGGGCCGGTTTGTACCAGGATATTATTTTGCGGATCCACAGTTACCTGCGGCGAAAACCAGAACGTGCCCTCCTGTCCCGGCAGACGGCATTCCACGATTTCCACCGGATACAGAAAACGGTTCCAGAGTATTCTTCCGATACGTTTTTCCCCGGAAACACGTTCCGTTTCAAAGGAGCTCATGGACGTAATTCCCGCCCGCCGGGTGAGAGATCGATCTGTGAAAAAAGGAGTGTCCGCCGGAACCGTTACATCATCCGCCTTCAGGATGCTCATCATCCCAATCAGAAAAAAGATGAGATAAGTCCAAAAGATTTTCTTCATAGAGGTCACACTTTCCGCGGTCCTGCCTTGCAAGGCGAATCCGGCGCAGGCCTTACGATGCGGCGGTCTTCCGGAAACGCTTCAGCGAAATGATGAAGAGTACTGCACCGATGACGAACAGCTTCAGGAAGGGAACCCATACCACATGCATCCCGGCTCCCCGGAAAAGAATGGCCTGACTGAATGTGACGAAGTGCGTCGTAGGCGAAAGCTGCATGATCCGCTGAACCGGCACAGGCATGCTCTCCTGAGGTGTGGAACCGCCGGAAAGCATCTGCATGGGAATGAGGATCAGGATCATGAGGATCCCGAACTGCGGCATGTTTCCGGCGAAGCAGGCAATGAATATGCCCAGCGACGTCACGGCGAAAAGATACAGCGTCACGCCCAGCATGAACAGCCAGAAAGAGCCCGTGACCGGAATCCCCAGATACCATTTGATGATGACCAGCAGCGCGAAGGCGGATGCGATCAGCACGGCCAGGGACATGGACCATATTTTCGAAACCATGGTCTCGAAAGAGGTGACCGGCATGACCATCAGATGCTCCAGAGTCCCGCGCTCGCGTTCCCGGATCAGCGAGGCTCCGGTCAGAATGATGGCCAGCATGGTGATATTGTTGATCAGCTCATTGATCCCGCCGAACCAGGAGGATTCCAGATTCGGATTGAACCGGTTGCGGATCACGATATTGGCCGGACTGATTCCTTCGCCCGCGGATGATCCGGCGGCGAAAAACGTGTTGCACTCCTTCAGGACGATCTGCTGAACGTATCCGGCGCCCACAAATGCCTGAGACATGCGCGTGGCATCCACATTGAGCTGGATCGAGGGGCCCTTCCCTGCCAGCAGGTCCCGCTGAAAATCCGGCGGGATCACCAGAATGAAGGTGTATTCACCCCGGTCCATGCAGCCGTCGATCTGGTACTGTTCGATCTGCACGGGCAGTCGAAACTGGGGCGGAAGAAAAGACTCCATGATCCGCTGGGAAATGCTTGACCGGTCCTGATCGACCACGGCCACGGCGGCATTGGTGACGCTGTCGGAACTGGAGACGGCGCCCACGTAAATGGCGAAAGTGAAAGAGTAGACGATCAGGGCCAGCATAAGAGGATCCCGGAAGAGTCCGATCAGCTCCTTCACGCCCAATTCGTATATGTTGCGCAACTTCTGAATCATGTCCGCGCCTTTCATTGTTCCTGCTTTTTCTGAAGTAATATGCCGATCGCCACCGTGACCGGGATCTCCGCCGCCATAAAAAGGAGCGGCTTCATCAGATCCGAAAATCCCAGCGCCTTGTTGAATACGCCGCGGCTGATCAGCAGCATGTAGGTCGTGGGATAAAACATGCCGATCACCCGGGCGGCTCCGCCCTGGGACGAAACAGGATTGATCAGTCCGCACAGCTGCGTGGCAGGCAGGATCGTGGCCACCATGGTCAGAAAGATGACGGCGATCTGGCTCTTCGTGACCGACGAGGCGATCATGCCGAATCCGGTGGACAGCACGCAGTAGAGGGCCAGAGAAAGAAGAAGCAGCGGCAGAGATCCCTTTACCGGTACGTCGAAAAGGAAGACCGCCATGAGAATCAGCAGAATGGAACTGAAGAAGGCCAGAATGATGTAGGGCGTCTGCTTCCCGAGCAGGAATTCCAGCCGGGAAAGTGGCGTCGCATACAGATTGATGATCGATCCGAGCTCCTTTTCCCGCACCACCGAAAGGGCCGCCAGAATGGCCGGGATCATCATCAGAAGGATGGGAATGACCGCGGGAACCATGGCGGGCAGACTCAGCACATCGGGATTGTACCGGTAACGGGTCTCCAGATCCGGGATCTCGTAGGACGGCAGATCCGGCTGCTTCTTGAGATATTCGCTAACCCACTGCGCGTGCACGGCCTGAATGTATCCGTTGATGGTACTGGCGCGGGACGGCATGGCACCATCGATCCAGATCGCCAGTTCCGGCACATTGTTCTGCTGAATGTCGCGACCGAATTTCGGCGGGATCTGGACGACCAGGCTCAATTCACCGTTCACCATCCGCTGATCCAGCTCGTCATACTGTCGGACCGGTTTCCTCTCGTCGAAGTAGCGGGATGCCGCAAAGTTCCACGAATAATCCAGACTGGTCTCGCTCTGGTCCTCATCCAGGATCGCCATAGGAAGATTTTCCACGTCCATGGTGATTCCGTAGCCCATGACCACCATCAGGATCAGCGCGCCGAAGAGAGCCAGCGTGCCCCGCACACCGTCCCGCTTCAATTCCAGCATCTCCCGCCAGAAACACGTGTACCACCTTCCGAAATCGCAGTTCTCGCGGAACCATGCGGGCATATGGAAGGAGGAATGCGGTTTCGTCTCCGGCTTGACTTCTTCCGCCGCCGTTTCGGGGGATTCGTTTTCTCCCTTCTTCTGCGCAGCAGCAGAGGAAGCGGCTGCGGCATCTTCCAGACACCCGATGAAGGCTTCTTCCAGCGTGGCTGCCTTTCTGGATTCGACCAGCCCCGCCGGCGTATCGCAGGCCAGAGAACGGCCCGCATGCATAAGAGAAATGCGGTCGCACCGTTCCGCTTCGTTCATGAAGTGCGTGGTAATGAAGATCGTCACCTTGTCCCGGCGGGAAAGCTCGATGATCAGCTCCCAGAATCCGTCACGGGCCACCGGGTCGACGCCGGATGTCGGTTCGTCCAGAATCAGGATCTGCGGATGATGGATGACAGCCGCGGCCAGAGAAAGCCGCTGCTTGATGCCCAGAGGCAGATCGGCGGGCACGGTCTTTTCCGAACTCCGCAGATCGAACCGGGTCAGCATCTCCTCCACATGATCATGAACCTCATGTTCCGGGATCCCGTAGAGTTTTGCATAAAGCTCAAGATTCTGTCTTACGGTCAACTCATTGTACAGGGAGAACAGCTGAGTCATATACCCCAGCTTCTTCCGGACTTCCATGCTGTTGCCGTCGATCGGCACGCCGAAAAGCGATGCCGTTCCTTCCGTTGCGGGAAGAAGGCCCGTCAGCATCCGCATGGTGGTGGTCTTTCCGCATCCGTTGGATCCGAGAAATCCGAAGATCTCGCCCCGGCGGATTCGGAAGCTCACGTGATCCACCGCGGTAAAGCTGCCGAATTTTCTTGTCAGCCCCTCCGCCTCGATGGAGATATCGTTATCCGCTTCCGGGGGCAGCGGCGGGACGGTCAGTTCCCGATGGTGAGCCCTCTTGCTTTCCGGCAAAAGACGGATAAAGGCGGAATCCAGGTTGTCGGAACCGGTTTTATCCAAAAGCTCTTTCGGACTTCCGGTATCCAGGATCTTTCCCTCGTCCATGGCAATGAGCCAGTCGAACCGCTGCGCCTCGTCCATGTAGGCCGTGGCCACCATAACGCTGAGAGTCGGCTGATCCTTCCGGATACTGTCGATCAGATCCCAGAACTGGCGTCGCGCCAGCGGATCCACGCCGGTGGTCGGCTCATCCAGCACCAGAAGATCCGGATCGTGGATCAGCGAACAGCAGAGCCCGAGCTTCTGCTTCATACCGCCGGAAAGCTTTCCCGCGGGACGATCCAGAAACGGATAGAGCCCCGTGCTCTTTGTCAGGTGGTCGATCCGTCTCCGCCGTTCCGCCGGTCCGTGTCCGAAGAGGCGTCCGAAGAACTGAAGATTCTCCTCCACGGTCAGCGTGAAATACAGATTCTTGCCGAGTCCCTGGGGCATGTAGGCGATCCGGGGACAGAGCGCCGCCCGATGCGCCGCGCTCCGCATATCGCCGCCCAGCACGGTAAGTGATCCTTCCTGCATGGCGTGAACGCCGGTCACCAGCGAAAGAAGCGAGGATTTACCCACCCCGTCCGGGCCGATCAGCCCCACAAGACGTCCGGCGGGGATATCCAGGGATATGCCGTTCAGCGCAAGGGTTTTTCCGTACGAAAGACGCAGTCCGGAAAAACGGACGGCGAATCCGCCGGAGTCGGGAGAAATACCGGAGGTCTCCGGTTCGGATCGTCTCATTTTTTCACCAGGTCCTTCAGAGGTGACTCATCCCAGCTCACTCCGGGTTTGATCCGCACCCAGGCCATGCCGGGCACGCCGGTCTTCACGTATTCGATGTATTTCTTCAGGAGGACCGGATCCACATGTGCTTTCACGCGGAACATGTATTTCTGCCGTTCCTGCTGCGTTTCCACCGTCTTCGGCGTGAACTGCGCCACGCTGGCCACATAAGTCACCTTTGCGGGAATGGGCGTCTTGGGCAGTGCATCGAGAACAAGATAGACTTCCGCCCCGATTTCGATCTTGCCCGCGATGTATTCCGGTGCGAAAAAGGTCATGTACACATCCGTCAGATCCACCAGATTCAGAACACGTCCGCCCGCAGAAAGAACTTCGCCGGGCTCGGCAATCCGGTACTGGACACGCCCGTCCACGGTGGAGACCAGCAGACTGTCGTCCAGGTCCGCCTGGATCCGTTCGATGTCGGCCTGCGCCGCATCCACATCGGCCTTCCGGCTGGCCTCTTCGGCCTTGGCCGCATTGACCGCTGCCTCCGCCTGTCCGATGTTTGCCTTGGCGGCGGCATAAGCTGCCTTGGCGTTCAGATAAGCCGTTTCGGTATTATCCATTTCCTGCTGGGAGATGGAGCTCGAAGTGATCAGCTGACTGTTCCGGTCGAAGGTTTTCTTCGCCCCTTCGAGCGATGCCTGTTTCTGCTGACAGTTGGCATGCGCCGCTTCCAGTTCGCTCTGCTTCACACGGACGTTTGCAGTTGATGCGGCCGCGTTGGTTTCCGCCGCCTTCTTCTTTGCCTTCGCCTGCTTCATCTGCGCATTGAGCGTATTGATCTGCATCTGGACCAGAGGCTGTCCTTTCGTGATCATATCACCTTCCTGAACAAGCACATTCTCCACGCGTCCGGCCAGCTTCGCCGCCAGATTGATCTCCGTTGCCTCAAGACGGCCGTTGCCTCCGTAGAACTTGGGATTCCGCATCTCCTCTTCGTTCAGCTTCTGCTTGTAGATATACCCGGCGACAGCTGCCGCGACAACGACCGCGGCCAAAGGGATCACGATTTTCTTTTTCATGTTTTTTCCTTCCCGTTGCAGTTTTATTTTTGTTTGATGTAAAAAATCATATTCAGGACCGGCTTCCGGCACACCATGCGTCCGGATCGAAATCCGCCAGTTTGCGAAGCACGGAGCTGCTGTGATGCAGCCCGCCCGACCGGTTGCGGATCAGCCAAAGTGTTTCATGCGAATCGACGGCACGGGCTGTCTCCTTCCGCCACCAGGTCTGATCGAACGGGCCGCCTGCCGCACGCAGAAGCAGGGCATGTCCGAGGAGCGCCATGCGGAGACCGTTTTCCAGTTCGGCGTGAACAACCGGTGCATGAGGGAACGGCTTTTTTCGAAGACACGCAAGAAGATCCTTCGTATGCCGGATCGCTTTCTCCGCGTCGGACTTCGTGATGTTCTTCAGCCAGGCAAAATCCTCAGGCCGGGCATTTGGAAAAAACATCATGGCACGGGCAAACGGAGTCCCGTTCGAGGTCTTCTGTACGTAGTCCTCGTACACGTTCCCCGCTTCCAGAAGAAATTCGCCCAGCCGAACGCCATCCGTCTCCGGCGCAAAGGCAAACGCCACGCCCGCGGGGATGCGCTCGGCCGTCTCCTTCGAAACTGCATTCCACGAGGCGCCGCCTCCCATAACGATCCCGGGCCAGCTGACGGGATAATACTGATGATGTCCGCCGTCGCCCCAGTCCGTCATGAGCATTCCCCGTGCGTGGTTGCGGCAGCCGTACTGCATGGCGTTGGAGATGTTGCCGATCATGTTGGAAGTACGCCCCAAAAGGGAAAGCCAGGCCGATGTGCCGGGACAGACCAGGAAATCGACTCCGGCCTTCCGGAACAGAGCCGTGTCTCTCCGAAAAGGATGATCCGCCTCGTATCCCCACTCCAGCGCCGTGATGCCTTTCGGCAGTTTCGAAATAAGATCCGGCTGATGCAGAATGATGTCGCCCCAGAACTCCACGGAAAAGCCCCGTTTCTCCGCACGGTCAGCCAGCTTCGTCAGAAAATCGAGATAGACTTGCGTCACCCCTCTCTTCCGGCAGAGGGCGGCGCTTTTCCCTTTGCCCAGCTGAGCCGTTTCATCGCAGCCGATATTCACCTTCCGCGACGTGAAATTCGGCAGAAATTCCGCATACAGACGGTCCATGAAATCCACTGCCGCCCGGCAGGGACGGAGCACATTGCCGCCCTTGACTTCGGCCAGAAGGTCATACTCTTCGTGCATCAGCCATTTCTGAAGATGACCGAAGCTGTTCAGGTTCGGGACCAGTTCGATGAAATGATCGCGGCAGAAGGCATCCAGTTCCATGATCTCTTCCGGCGTGAACGGGGTGTATCCGCTCCACACCCTCTCGTGCGCCGCAAAGGCAAACGTATGTTCCATGTAAAGCTGAAGCGAATTGTAGCGGAGCAGAGAGAGACTTTTCACCAGCGAACGCATTGTCTCCATGGTCGGGATCTTATCCCGAGACACGTCCAGCATGTAGCCGCGTTCCTTCATGGACGGCGCATCGTCGATCCGGCAGCAAGATACCCGGGCCGGATCCCGAAGCAGCTGAAGCACGGTCTGCATACCGTAGAAGAAACCGGCATCATCCCCTGCCTCCAGCGCGATGGGGCCCGAGGTGCCCAGACGGATCCGGTATCCTTCCGGCGCGATGGAAGAGTGCCGCGTCATCACCAGAAGTTTCGAATCCGATGACGGCTCGCCCGCGCAGACGCGAAGTGTATGCTGAAAGGAGCCCGAAAGACGCTTTGCCAGCTCCAGGATCCGGTTCTTGAGGGGGAATCCTGCATCCGGCGGCAAGACGATCCATTCGACGGACGTAAGATCCCGTCCGGTCCGGGAAAAGTCCGCCTTCACGGGAACGGGAAACAGAGGAGTATTCATACCACACCTTTATCCTGCAATCTGTCTGACTGCCGGACAACGGGATCCGCTTCCCGGCATGACTGGATACATTATACCATCACTTTCTGCTTTTTTCAAATATTTTTTCAAGGTTTCTGAGGGGCCGGACGGTTCGTGCACATCCGGTATGCCCGATTGGTAAGGATCCCCTGCGCCCCCATGGCCCGGAGTTCCTGCATCTGCTCCGGCTCGTCGGCAAAAAACACGTTTGCCCGCATATCCAGTTCGCGAATACGGCGGAACGTTTCTCCGCCGGAAAAATCCCGGACCGGCTGCACGAACCGGCATCCGTATTTTTCCCGGGCGCGGCGGAGGACCTCCGGATCGGATCTCGTCTCCCATCCTTCCGTTACGCAGAATTCGATATCCGGATCCAGTTTCCGGACAACGTCCGCCTGATCCGGAGTCACGGTGAAATATCCGTGATCGTACATATCGAAAACGCGGAAGAGACGGCATATCTCCTTCAGGAGAGCCTCGTTCTTTGCATAAACCTGGATATTCATGGCCACCTTGCCGCGAAACTCCGAAAGTATCTCCTCGAAGGTGGGGATCGTTACATCCTCCATAGCCGGTTCGTCACGGCGCATCCCCTGAAGCCAAAAGGAGAAACGGAATTTCCGGAGTTCCGAAAGAAGAAGATCTTCCGGCATCCCGTGCCCATCGCTGGTGCGGTCTATCGTCTCGTCATGAAGCAGAACGGGCACGCCGTCCGCGGTCCCCCTCAAGTCGAATTCGATCATGTCCGCTCCGGCCTCCACGGCCTTCCGCATGGCGAGTGCCGTGTTCTCCGGGAATTCGAAAGAGGCTCCCCTGTGCGCAGTGATCATGAAGTAATCATGATCCCGGTACAAATCGGAAAGAGTCCGCCCGTTCATGATCCTGTCCTTCGCGTGCTTATGCCGCGGTTCATCGATTTTCCGGCGGCTTCGGTGCACACGCCGTGCCGTAGGGATACGGCAGGAAATCCAGGGAATCTTCGCCCAGCGCGGCCGCCAGCACGGACCCGATCGTATACGCATAGCGGAATCCGTGAGAGGACACCGCACAGAAAAACAGAACGGACGCGATCATGCGGAGAATGTCTCCGTCAGGGACCGTCTGAACGGATCCGCCTTTCCGTGCGGGGACGGCGCGCCAGTTTTCGGAGGGGAAGAGGAGGTTTCCCTTATGATCGGCAACCCCGAAATCCAGTCCGCGGCGAATGACCCGGAGCCGCAGCGGGGATCCCGTCGCCAGCTGGGCGCTGATGAGCGAAAGAAGCAAATCGGAGCCGGGCGTATCATCGATGACCGCCCCGATGCAGTAGTGTTCCGGATCGATGTCGTCCCGGGACCCGGGCGTGCAGAGTCCGCGGTTCAGCATGAATTCGCCGAAGGCGGTCAGGTCGGACGGCTGTTCGTCGAAAAGATCGGCTTTGAGATCGTTCCACTGCGCCGCCACATTTTCGTATCGGTCGTTGTCAAACCAGCAGAGATGAAGACGGATCGCGCCGTCCAGCAGATACAGCGAATTGCTGCGGAGACTTTCCGCCAGAAACGAACGCCGTGTACGCGCTCCAATGGCGGACTCCAGCTGGTGGACGCGCCGCCGCAGACCGGGCCGGGCCGTTTCCTGAAGCTCGCAGAGACGCTGATTCAGCAGATCCGGACGTCCGGACCGCAGAAGCTCCGCCATGGCGAGACTGGCCGTCTGCTCGTCCTCGTCATCCATGAGATCCAGAAGATATTGGAAGTTTTTTTCCCGGTCGCCGTTCATCTCGTCCTCAGGATCCTTTTACGGGGAAGATGCCGACAAGGGCATCGGATGCGATCTTTTTCACGTCGTCGGGGAAATCCGCCTTCAGCAGCCAGCGCAGAAAATCCGGATTCTCAACAGCAATTTTCTTAAGCGGCGTGCCGGACCACCGACCGAAGGCGACGATCACTTCGTCTTCCCGCCAGCGGAAACGACCGGTTCGGTCGACACCGCCCGCAGGCTTGACCTGACAGAATTCGCTCATCTCGTCCAATGTCTTCGGAAAAGCCTCCACGGACTCCGGGAAATCGCCGGGCTGCCAGTCCGCATAACGGGCCAGCTGAGCCTCGTACACCTCCACGGTGGCCAGAGTGTCGGCCTCGGCACTGTGTGCATCCTCGATCTTTTTTCCGCAGAAAAAGCGGTACGCTGCGGAAAGATTGCGGGGTTCCATGCGGCAGAAAATGTTGTACACGTCCACGATGCGCCGTCCCCGCGTGGTAAAGGGAAGACCGGCGCGGCTGAACTCGCGTTCCAGCATGGGAATATCGAATTTCAGGATATTGTATCCGCCAAGATCGCACCCTTCCAGATAGATATACAGATTTTTGGATATCTGCCGGAATTTCGGTGCGTCCTTCACGTCTTCATCCGTGATATGGTGCACCTCGGATGCCTCACGAGGAATGTGCATTTCCGGATTCAGACGCCGGGTTTTGACTTCCCGCGTCCCGTCCGGTTGGATTTTCACCACGGTAAATTCCACGATCCGATCCGTCTGCAGATTCGTCCCCGTCGTCTCCAGGTCGAAAAAGACGATCGGGCGTCCATCGGTAAGATTCATAGTCTCTTCATCCTGTCATGTTGTCCCGGAAATACCACAATATAGCCGGTTCCGGGAAAATAGCAAACCATAAGCGCGATTTTTAGCGCAATTTCAGGGTCGCCAGACCAAAAAGCGCCAGCATGCCCGCCAGAATCCAGAAGCGGACCACGATCTGCGTTTCGGTCCAGCCTTTTTTCTCAAAGTGATGATGTATGGGCGTACACAGGAAGACCCGTTTCCCCGTGAGCTTGAAACTCGCGACCTGGATCATGACGGAGACGATCTCCATAACAAATACGCCGCCCACCAGAATCAGCAGGATCTCCTGATTGACCAGCACCGCGATCAAACCGATGATCCCGCCCAGTGCCAGGCTGCCCGTATCTCCCATGAACATGCTGGCCGGATAGCAGTTGTGCCAGAGAAATCCGATGCACGCGCCCGCCACGGATGCGGCCAGGACCACGATCTCCGAAGCTCCCGCAATATAGTTCAGGTCCAGGTGTTCTGCGAAGACCTTGTGACTGGCCATGTAGGCGAATGCACCGTACGTCAGGACGCAGAAGATCGTGCATCCCACGGCCAGCCCGTCCTTCCCGTCGGTCAGATTCACCGCATTGGAGCTGCCCACGACCACGAACATGCCGAAAAGGTAAGCAATAACAATGGGCATCATAGGCCAGACGGGCTGTTTGACAAAAGGTACGCAAAGCTGCCGGAACGTTTCGCCAGCGCCCGGCGTATGCGAATAGAAATACAGAGCGATGAAGGCAATGACGAACTGGCAGATCAGCTTGACACGTCCGGGGATCCCGTCGCGCCGCTTCAGTGCAACCTTGGCAAAATCATCCCAGAATCCGAGCCCGCAGAACGCGGCCGCCGTCCCCAGGAAGATCAGGAGCAGCCGATTGTCCAGACGGCCCCAGAGGCACGATGAGACCAGAATGGACGCCACGATCAGAAGACCGCCCATGCTGGGCGTCTTGTCCTTTTCATGGTGCGTGAATTCCGCTTCCACCAGTCCTTCCAGACGGCTGGGGGCCATGGCGTTCAGCCGTTTCAGAAGACGAACCGTCAAAGGACCGAAGAGGACGGCCAGAAAAAAGGAGGTCACAAGAGCCGCTCCGGCGCGGAATGTCACATAATCGAGCAGACGCAGAGGGGTTTCATGATAGTTGGGGATCAAGGTGGTGAAAAGATAATAGAACATGGCGCTCCTCTTCGCATTTTTGTACTCTTAAAACGAAGGGTATTATAGTATTTCTTTTCGAAAAAGCAAGGCGGGGAAGAGCCTTTTTCTGCATTTTTCAGCGAGGTTTTGCCCCGCTGCCGCCTTCCGTCGCTTCCGAACGGGATCCCGACTCGTCCATGCGCCGCGTCATCAGCAGATACCGGATCCGGTCCGGCGCGTAGCGGAAACAGGGGATCCGCTGAAAATCCTTTTCGTATTTTCGCTGAAGAGTCGAAGCCTCCTGCTCCAGACGGTCAAGCGGACAGGCTGGATCGGCGGCGAGACTTTCGAATGAGTTCAGATCATGCTCGATCATCTTGATCCAGCGCGATTCCTGCAGATGCATCAATCCGAACGCGGCCAGAAGAAGAACAGCCAGCACGGCGAAAACACTGATCAGGATGACCTTGAACGAGGATGCCCTCCTCCCGTCCCCAGCCGTGCCCGGCGGCTGAAGGATACCGGAGGCTGCCTGTCCTGTTTTCGAGACGGCAGACCTGCCATGGGATTGCCGGGACGGAACGTTCTGGAAATCGTAATCAAGACGCTTGACGGAAATGGTGTGCACATCGGGGACCATATCCCGGTTGGGCGCCGTACGCTGACGGATCGTCCATATCTCCCGGAGAAGTTCCTCCATATCGGAAAACCTGTCCGCCGCACATTTCGCCATCATCTTCCGGACAAGTGCAACGACCCGCGGAGGGACGCCGGGTATGACGGAATCCAGCGGAACGGCTTTCGTTTCGAAATGCTGATGAGCCAGGGTGGTGACGGTATCGGCATTGAAGGGGAGCTGCCCGGAGATCATCTGGTAAAGCGTGATTCCGAGACTGTAGATGTCGCTTCGCGTATCCAGCTTCGCCCCGGCGAACTGTTCCGGGCTCATGTAGGAGGGGCTCCCGGAGATATCCATATCCTCGCGCCATTCACGCTGCGTCATGGCCAGTCCCAGATCCGTCAGCTTCACCACGCCGTTTTCCGTCAGCATGATGTTCTCCGGCTTCACGTCCCGGTGGATGATCCGGCACTCGGACCATGCATAATACAGAGCCTCGGCCACCTGCTGAACGATATGCAGCGCTTCATCTACGGGGATCCGCCCTTCCCGTTTCAGACGGGCTCCGAGCGTTTCCCCCTTGATGTACGTCATGGCCATGTAGATGTATCCGTCGTCCATACCGACGGCATACGACTGCACCAGATTGTTGTGGCTCAGGGGCGCTGCCGCACGTGCCTCCTTCAGAAAATCCGCCACGCCTTTTTCCGTCATGAATTTCGGCGTCAGAATCTTCAGTGCAACCGGCCGGTCAAGCGAGATCTGCGTCGCCTTGTACACGTCCCCGATGGAGCCGCGTCCCAGGTGCGAGTTGATGATGAAATCGCCGATGATACATCCTTCATCGAAGCGGCCGGAAGGTACGAGTACATTCTTTCCGCATCCCGGACAGACCGTGCGGGAACCCTTCGCGGAATCTTCAACGGAAACCGTAAAACGACAGAACGGACAGCTGAAGCGCACAATGCGCCCCCTTCCCTAGAAATGTTTATTTTCCTTTGGCAGGAGATTCCGCGGGAAGTTTCTTCCCGTCAGCCTTCAGCCGGTCGGCAAGGCCGGAAAGATCCTGATCAAGATCCTGCACGAGCTTCTCTGCAGCCCTGCGCATGGAATCGGCCGCCCCCTTCCCCGGAGCCTCTTTGGAGATCGTGACGGGCTCGGAGATGAAATAGGTTTTTGACCAGAGAACCTGGAAATCTCTTTCCGAATCGCACAGAGCGCATTTTACATAGAGCCGGGAAACGCTGGCCGTCAGATCCGTTTCACAAGCAAGAACCGATCCCGTCAGCAGATATTCGCGGGCCGGCGTGTCTGCCGGTATGCGGTCCAGACTGCGGGAAAAAGCGATCCGGCAATATCTCGTGAGCATTTCCGCAGGAGTCCGGCTCCAGCGGGCGAACTCATCGGGCACCAGCCGCTCGCCGCTGCGGAACAGCATCTTGTAGCGGGCGGAGGTGTCAGCGGAGAACGGGCGGATCACCAGCGGGAACGGAAGCGGCTTACGAACCTCGGGCAAACCGAGATCGTACGTGACCGTTTCGTGATATTCGGGATCCGGCAGCAGTCCGGAACATCCGGCGGAAAGGAACAGTGCCGCGCAGGAGACCGGCAGGGCGAACAACCTCAGAGTGTTTTTCATCATGATCCCGACCTACTCTTGTTATCGTCTCCGATCCTTATTCCGCGGCGGGAATGCGGATCACCTGTCCTGCGCGGACAACACCGTCCGGCCCGATCTCGCCCGGATTGGCATCCCGGATCGTCTTCCATGCGGAAGATTTTCCAAAAAATTTCCGTGCGATCATACTGAGCGTTTCGCCGGCCTGAACCTTATACGTCCGGACGCCATCGGTGTCCGCTGTGGTTTGCGGAACAACAGCGGGGACCCGGACGGGCGACAGATTCTGGGCGCCGGAAGGCACATTCCTTTTCTTATCCGCAGACCGGGAGGAAACCACAGCCTTGAGCTCGGCTTCCAACCGTTTCTTTTCGGCAAGGAGAGTACGGCACTTTTCCGTCAGGACCGTCTGCATCTGGCGGGCGGCGACAAGACCGTTTTCCAGCTCCTGGACATCCTGCGAAGAGACGGATCCGGCAGCAGCGTCCGAGGGAAGCGGAGCAAGGCCGTTTTCCTGCTGATATCTTTCATAGAATTTCTTTTTGCAGCCGTCGATGAGCTTGCGGACGTCTTTCCTGTCGATATCGCTGAGTTTCCCGTATTCGATGTACCGTTCATAATGATACACGGCACGGATATAATCGCCCAGATAGTCGTTGTACAGTTCCGCCAGCTCCTGATGAGTCCGTGCGGACTTCGGGCACAAGGCGAGGAATCCTTCGAACGCATCTTTGGCTTTGGAGTAATTCTGGCTGGACTTCAAAGACATTCCCTTGGCAAAAAGAGGATGTGAATTCTCCTTCCCCGTATAGTCATTGTTGCACGCGGCGCAGAAGAGAAGTCCGCCGGCAGCCAGCATGGAAAGAACGAGGCTGTTCTTCTTCATGTTTTTTTCACCTTTCCTTAATTATGTTGCGGATTTTTTCTGTAACGGACGAGACCGACAAAAGATGCGGCTTTGAAGAACTTGCCGGATGTTTTGTCAATTTCGTCAATATACTTCAATCCTGCTAAAAAACAAAATCTTTTTTATAAAAAAACGTCTTTTTTTAACGTTTGTCCCCCCCTGCCCCGGTTTCATTTCGGCTCCGGCTTCTCCGGTTTCTTCAGCACATCCAGCGAAAGAGTCAGATCCAGCGCGGCTCGAAGAACGGTATCCGCCGACACGGCCTGCGGATCGGCCAGCTTCCGGAAATCGATCTGCCCGGATGCGCCGGAAAAAGGAAATACGGGGTCCAGTTTCCCGGTCGGGATATCCGAACCAGCCAACTCCGCCGGGATCCAGGGTATCTTCCAGCGGATCCCGCAAGCCTCCCCGGAGATCGAGGGAAAACAGCTGCCGGATGTGGAACTGCCCATCGTAACGGCCTTCTCCCTGCCGGTTGCGAGAAGTGAAGCCAGAAGCGCCACGGCCCCGGAGGTTTTTCCGGAGATGAGCACGGCAAGGGGACGCGGGCCATACCATTCGGCGATTTTCGCCTCGTCAGTCAGAAGTTCGAAAAAACGGAACGCCATGGCGAATTGACCATCCGATTCACCGCTGTCGGAATTCCGCAGATCCAGAATCATTGCGGACGGGGAAGCGGACAGGGATTGCAGAAGTTCATCCTTCGCACCGGCGAGCGTCTCTTCCGTCAAGCCGTCCACTCGGAGATAAAAGACCCGCTTCCGTTCCAGAAGCCGTCCGGGGAAAACATTGATCTTCCGATCTGCGGACGACGCCTGTGTGTCAGCCTCGGGTTCTGCCGACACACAGCTGTCCGCGGCCGAGAGAAACGCTTCGAGGAGAACCTTCCTCGGCATTTTGCAGATACGCTGATACAATCCGGGCGAGGTGAAGCGTATCATTTCCAGCAGATCGGCAATATCCCGGGCGGGACCGGATTCTGTCTGGATGAAGACAGCCTCATCCGGAGAATGAACAGCTTTCGGGAATTCCGGAAGAGACGAGAAGGGTGCGGCGAGCTGAAGGAAACAGAAGAGCTCCAGCAGAAAAGAATACATGATCCCCCCGGAAAGAAAGTACGACGGACCCGCGTCTTACTTCCAGAACTCCCACCAGTGTTTCTTCTTGGGCTTCGGCGTGAAGGTGCTGCGGCTGGCGGAGGAGAACTTCCGGCTCGTGGTAAAGCGGCGGCTTCCATGCGTGGACCCGATAACGGTCTGGGAAGAGACGTTGATCGTGCCCACCTTGAAGGGATTATCCTTCACTTCCGGCAGCATTCCGGCGCGGGATACACGTGTAAGCTTCACCGTATTGGTCGGCGCGGCTTCGTCATCCTGACCCATAACGACATCGCCTTCCTGCGGAGCGGCCTGCTCGGGAATATCCTGCGGCTGTTCCGGTTCGGCGGGCTGTTCGTAAACGGGCGCCTCAGCCGGTTCCGGCTCGGCGGGCTGTTCGTAAACGGGCGCTTCAGCCTGTTCATATACAGGTTCGGGGGCGGCTTCCGGTTCGGCCGCGGCCTGCGCGGCTTGAGCGGCCAGCATCTGATTCACGTAATCCGTCTGATCCGTGATTTGAAAAGCGGCACCGCATTCGGCACACTCGCCGAACTGACCGATCAGACTGCTGTCCAGATCATAAACCATTCCGCAGTTTGAACAAACTGTTCTGATCATCGCTTCTTCTGACATAACACAACACCTTGGCAGATTCTACATAATCCAAAAAAGTCACATGACTCCGACAATATAAATGTTTTTTTCGCGTTATCAAGTAAAAAAACAAAAAAACTGAAAGAAAAAACACGATTCTCTGCATTTTACGGCGAAAAAACGTGATTTTCTTTCAAAAAAAAGGCGGATTCCCGAAAAACGGGCTCCCGCCATGTTCTTTTTTCTCTTTACAGTCCGTTACCAGACGACCGACTCGATATACTTGCAGGCGGCCAGCGCCGCCGCCGCGCCGTCACCCACCGCCGTCGTGATCTGCCGGACCGTTTTGACCCGGCAGTCGCCCGCGGCAAAGACGCCGGGCGTAGCCGTCAGGCAGTCTTCTCCGGACTGGATATATCCCTGCTCGTTCAGCGGACAGACGCTCCGGAAGGCTTCATTTTCCGGCTGCTGTCCGATGGCAACGAATATCCCGTCCACATCGAACCGGGAAACTTTATTCTCCATGGTGTTGCGGAGATGGATCCCCGTCAGCACGGGGTCGCCCTCGAATCCGGTGACGACCGTGTTGAAGATGAAATCCACGTTTCTGGTGGAATTCAGCTTGTCGATGAGTCTCGCCTCCCCTGTCAGGAATGCCAGATTCTGAATGATCGTCACGCGGTTGCAGGTCTCCGAAAGAAGGACGGCATCCTGCATGGCACTGTTGCCGCCTCCGATGACAGCCACATGTTTGTCATTGTAGAACGCGCCGTCGCACAGGACACAATAGGAAATGCCGTTGCCGGTCAGCTCCTCTTCCCGGGGAAGCCCCAGCGTCCGGTGCTTCGCTCCGGCGGCCACGATGACCGCCTTGGCATAGTATTCGGCACGTTCGGTCACGACCTTCTTCCAGTTGCCCTCGGTTTCGATCCGGGTCACCGCGTCCACATCCAGTCCGGCATTGAGAGCCAGGACCTGATCGACGAGTTTATCGGCCAGTTCCGCACCGCTGATGGCCTGGAAGCCGGGATAGTTTTCGATCTTCGGAGAGTGGGTGATCTGCCCGCCGAACGTATCCTTCTCCAGGATCATCACCGTCTTGCCCGCACGACGGGCGTAGACGGCGGCCGTCATGCCGGCGGGTCCGGCACCCACGATCAGGACATCAAAGCGATTTTCGTCTCCTGCCATGCTCAGGCTCCCGCTTCGGTGAATTTACGGATATTGGAGACATTGACGATCTTGTCCGTCTTATCGCCATTGAGGATCACCAGCGTAGGAGTCTGCTTGATCCCGAACTTCCCGATCTCCTCGCGGGAGTCTTCCGCCAGATGGACTTCGTACTTGAATCCGCCCTTGTCCAGGAAGAACTTCGCCATCTTGCAGTTGGGACAGGTCTTCGTGGTGAAGAGGATCAGAGAAGGATCCGCAGCAGCCTCCTTGACTTCCGCAGCGGCGGCAGGAGCCTCCGGCGCGGGAGCGGCGGGCGCCTTGGAAACGGGCTGTGCGACCTCTTCACGGACACCGGCCGGAGCGATGTCGGCGTGTTCGTCGGCATGATCGGCGCAGCAGGGTTTGTACGGACGGGGCTCTTTCTTCAGCGCAATCTCGAAGCTGTATTCCTGACGGTCGCGGAATTCCTGTGCCTTGCCGTCGTTCCAGTTCTGAACGGGCCGATAATATCCGGTGATGCGGCTGTAGACCTCGGTGGACTCTCCGCACTTCGGGCAGTTCCACTGCTCGCCGGAGAGATACCCGTCGTTTTTGCAGACCGAATAGGTAGGCGACATGGTGTAATAAGGCAGCTTGTAGTTTTCCGCGATCTTCCGGACCAGCTTCGCCGTGCTCTTCCAGGTGGGCAGCTTCTCGCCCAGGAAGGCGTGGAAGACGGTTCCAGAAGTATACAGAGTCTGGAGATCGTCCTGGATGTCCAGCGCACTGAAAATGTCATCGGTGAATCCCACAGGCAGATGGGAGCTGTTGGTGTAGTACGGAGTCTCGCCTTCCGCGCCTGCGGTGACGATATCGGTGAAGCGTTTCTTGTCGTGCTTGGCCAGACGGTAGGCGGTGGATTCCGCCGGAGTCGCCTCCAGGTTGTAAAGGTCGCCGTACTTCTCCTGGTAGTCGGAAAGACGTTCGCGCATGTGGTTGAGCACGTCCCGGGTGAACGCCTGGGCCTTTTCGTGGGTGAGATCCTCGCGGACCCAGTTGGCGTTGAGGCATGCCTCGTTCATTCCCACCAGTCCGATGGTGGAGAAATGGTTTGCAAAGGTGCCGAGATAGCGCTTCGTGTAGGGATACAGCCCGCTGTCCAGCAGCTTCGTGATGACCGTGCGTTTGACCTTGAGCGAACGCGCGGAGATATCCATGAGCTTGTCAAGCCGGGTGTAGAAATCCGTCTCGTTGGCGGCCAGGTAGGCGATACGGGGCATATTGATGGTCACCACGCCGATGGAGCCGGTGCTTTCGCCGCTTCCGAAGAATCCGCCCGATTTCTTGCGGAGTTCCCGCAGGTCGAGGCGGAGACGGCAGCACATGCTTCGGACGTCGCTGGGTTCCATATCGCTGTTGATGTAGTTGGAGAAGTAGGGCGTCCCGTACTTGGCGGTCATTTCGAAGAGCAGCTTGTTGTTCTCGGTCTCGCCCCAGTCGAAATCACGGGTGATGGAGTAGGTCGGGATCGGGTACTGGAATCCGCGGCCGTGGGCATCGCCTTCGATCATGGTCTCGATGAAGGCCTTGTTGACCATATCCATTTCCGCCTTGCAGTCCTTGTACTTGAAGTCCATTTCCTTGCCGCCCACGATGGCGTTCAGTTCGGCCAGGTCGTTGGGTACGGTCCAGTCCAGCGTGATGTTTGAGAACGGAGCCTGCGTACCCCAGCGGGAGGGCGTATTGACGCCGAAAATGAAGGATTCGACGCACTTCTTCACCTGATCATAGTTCAGGTTGTCCGCCTTCACGAAGGGCGCCAGATAGGTGTCGAAGGAGGAAAACGCCTGTGCGCCCGCCCATTCGTTCTGCATGATGCCCAGGAAGTTGACCATCTGGTTGCAGAGCGTGGCCAGGTGCTTGGCGGGACGGGACGTGATCTTGCCGCTGACACCGCCGAGTCCCAGCTGGATCAGCTGCTTCAGAGACCATCCGGCGCAGTATCCGGTCAGCATGGAAAGGTCGTGGATATGGATATCCGCGTTGTAATGGGCATTGGCGATTTCTTCGTCGTAGACTTCGGAAAGCCAGTAGTTTGCCGTGATCGCACCGGAGTTGGAGAGGATCAGTCCGCCCACGGAGTAAGTCACGGTGGAGTTCTCCTTCACACGCCAGTCGTTCACCTTGATATAGTCATCCACCGTCTTCTTATAGTCCAGGATCGACGTCTTGACGTTCCGCAGTTTTTCATGCTGACGGCGGTAAATGATGTAGGCTTTCGCCACATCGGCATATCCGGCCTGAACCAGGACGGACTCCACGCTGTCCTGGATATCTTCCACCGAAATGAGACCTTCCCGGATCTTCGGCTCGAAATCCGCCGTAACCTTCAGGGCCAGGAAATCCGTGACCGAAGGATTGCTCTGTTTTTTCTGGGCATCGAATGCCAGCTGGATCGCGTTGGCGATCTTCGAAATGTTGAAATCTACGACTTTCCCGTTCCGCTTCTGTACCTGATACATGGCTTTCCGCTTCTTTCCGTTTTTTTACTTTGTTACAGTTTTTTTTCCGCGTTGATTGGTTTTGTTCCTGTTCTATGGGATCACTCGACTCCTCGAAGCTCCGCGCCCGGAACATACGGACGCACAGCCTCCAGACACTGATGCATTTCGTTGTCCGAAAGAGCTCCCATACGGGAGGCATCTCCCAGGACATCGCCGGAATCCACAAATTTCTGCAGAAAATAGCGCTTGCAGCCCTTGATCCACGCCCCGATGGCGGCAAAGTCCTTCACCTCGTGAAAGCCCTTGACCACCGTGGTGCGGAACTCGTACTCCATTCCGCTCTTCAGCAGGAGATCCACGCTTGTCCGGACGGATTCCAGAAGACCGCCCCCCGAGAAACCCGCCGTGACGGCGTATTTCTCCGGAGTATTCTTGATGTCCATCGCCACGTAGCTGACCAGTCCCGTCTCCATCATCTCTTTCAGACGGTCCGGAAATGATCCGTTCGTGTCGAGCTTCACCGGATACCCCAGAGCCCGGACTTCCTTCAGAAACGCAAACAACTCGCGATGCATCAGCGGTTCGCCGCCCGTAAGGCAGACTCCTTCCAGCACGCCGCTCCGCTTGCGAAGAAACGCAAGCAGCTCCTCCGATGTCATCGCCCCGTCTTCGGCGCCCGCGCGAACGAGCGAGCCGTTATGACAGAACGGACAGCGGAAGGTGCAGCCGGAAGTAAATACCGTGCACGCGATCTTTCCCGGGAAGTCCAGGAGGGTCATTTTCTGCAATCCGAAACGCATGTCAACCTCAAAGCTGCGGGGAGGTCCCCGTAACTAATTGATTTTTGAGCACAAAAATACAATATATAGCAATAAAACCGAAGCTGAATCGCAATATATTGTGTTCCCATTTGACGGCGTAATGTAACACCCTTTCACATGATTGCAAATACTTTTTCCGCCATTTTTCGCCCTTTTTTTTTCGTTTTTTTTTCTTCTTCCACTTGACAAATCGATTTTCCGCATTTTGAGCCTGTACCCTCTCTTTTCTGCCTGCCGCATTCCCTCCGCGGGAAAAAGATTTTTCCGAGCAGGGGCGCATCCGACGCCGGTTCAGCCTCGAATCAAAAAGGAAAATCGGGGTTTTTCCACTAATATGCCTTGCTTTTTCTCAAAAGCAAGGCATATTAGCGCAGAACAAAAAGAGAACGATATCCCGTTGACCGGAAGGATGACCGCATCATGAAAACGAATTTATTCCGCTCGATACTTTTCTCGGCTGCCTGCTTCAGCTTTCTTACCCCCGTCTTTGCCGCCGCTCCCGACGGCTGGACAGAAGGATTTACCGATGAAGTCCGGGAAAAAGCGGAGAAGGAAAAACGGTACATTCTCCTGTTTTTCACGGGATCCGACTGGTGTCCCGCCTGTCAGACGCTGGAGAAGGACGTGCTGAAATCCGAAGCATTCCTCAACTTCGCACAGAAGAATCTTCTCACCGTCTGGCTTGATTTTCCCAAAAGCACGAAGCAGAATCCCACGCTGCGTAAGGCGAATGAGCAGCTCCTGGACAGGATGCTGGGGGAGACCACCAGTTTTCCCGTCACGATCCTGCTGGATCCGAAAGGAAAAATTCTGGGCAGGATCAACGGGGCCATGCCAGTGAAAGCCTATATGGCCTGCCTGAAGGAGTTGAAGAATCTTCCGCCTGCATTCCAGGCTGTCCGGGAAAACCGGAAGGACGATCTGGAGAGGATATTTGCCCCGGGAAATACGCCGGTCCTCGTCATGCCGACCACAAGAACGCCGCTTCTCCTCTTCGCCGTGACCGAAAACGCACCCGAAGAGATCGTGAAGACCGTGCTTCAGGGGCCGGTAAACGTCAATCAGGGAGACATTAACGGCAAGACGCCGCTTCTGGCCGCTGCGGATACGGGAAGCGAGGCTGTGATGGATCTTCTTCTGAAGGCGAAGGCGGATCCGAACCGGGCGGACCGGCGCGGCGTCACGCCTCTTGCGATGGCCATCCGCAACAGGGATCTGAAGAAGGTCCGGATGTTGGTCGAAGCCGGAGCCATCGTGAACAAGCCGATTCTGGGAGGCAAAATGCTGCCGATCCATCTGGCCGTGCGGACCGGGGATCGCGAGATCGTCCGTTTTCTGCTGGAAAGGAAAGCCAATCTGAACCGGGCGGATTCGGAAGGGAATACGGCTTTGCATTATGCCGCCGCACTGAACGATGCCGGAATGACCTCGATTTTGCTTCGGGCAAAGGCCAATCCCTCCATCCGCAGCAAGGATGGAAAAATTCCGGCGGATCTGACCTCCGATGAACAGGTGAGAGCGCTGCTCGCCGCCCCCTCATCAAAAAAATAACCGATTCTTCTTTTGCAACCAAACATAAACCGGAGAAACACTCATCATGCCCTCGAAATTCACCACCGACAAAGAAAAATTCAGCTGCGCGCTGGCCATGAACACAGCCGCTCAACTCCTCCAGTTCCCGCTGGAACTTGACCGTGAGATCATGATCGACACCCTCACGACTCTGCTTCGCGGCGGGTCTCCGGCTCTCTCCCCTGAGGAATTCCATGCTGCGATCCAGTCCATCCAGAAAATTCTGGAAGAGAAATCCCGTGCCGCACAGAGTCAGGCAGGTTCGAAAAACCGTGAACAGGGCGATGCGTTCCGTAAGGAAAATGGAACGAAAGCCGGGGTCAAGACCACGGCCAGCGGACTTCAGTACGAGATTCTGCGCGAAGGAACCGGCCGTGCACCTGCCGCCACGAGCGTCGTCCGCGTTCACTATGAAGGCAAGCTGATCGATGGAAATATCTTCGACAGCTCCGTACGGAGAGGCGAGCCCGCGGAATTTCCGCTGAACCGCGTGATTTCCGGCTGGACCGAAGGTCTCCAGCTGATGAAGGAAGGGGCGAAATTCCGGTTCGTGATTCCGCCGGAACTGGCCTACGGCGCTCATGGTGCGCCCCCGGCCATCGGTCCGGACGCCACGCTGATCTTCGAGGTCGAGCTTTTGTCGGTAAAGTGAACGATATCCGGATTTTCCGGACAGATACGGCAGAAAGGTCATGACGGACTTCTCCAGGCCGCTTACCCTCGGCTCCGGGCATGTTCTGCCGGAACGGATCGTGCTTTCCCCTATGCAGGGGGTCATGTCCCCGTGCTTTGCGGAAACCCTGCGGAGTCTGGCCCTGGCAAGAGTCCTGATCACGCCTTTTTTCAGTGTGTCCGCTCGCTCCGTCCCCTCCCCTCACGCCCTGAAAAAGATGCTGGCCCCCTGGCCTGTCCGCCCGGACCATACGGTGATCGTTCAGCTCATGGGACGGGATCCGGATGCGCTGGCTGAAACGGCGATCCGTTTGGGAGAAACCGGATACAACTTTGTCAACTTGAACTTCGCCTGTCCTTCGCCTTGCGTCGTCCGGGCCGGGCACGGCGGCGCCGTTCTGCGGGATCCGCCTCTCCTGAGCCGTCTGATGGAGCGGACTGTCCGCGCGGCAGAAGGGCATGGACTGTCGATTTCCGTCAAGATGCGGACCGGCTGGGGTTCCTGTTCCGAAACGGCGGAACTGGCGAAGCGCATCGCGGACTCCGGGATCCGGTTCGCCATCGTGCATTACCGCACGGTGTCCGAAATGTATCGTCCGGTTGCCGGTTCATGTTCATACGAAAGACTGCGTGTATTCCGGAATGCCGCAGGGCCGGACGTCACGGTCTTCGGCAACGGCGACATCACTTCCCCGGCCGATGCGCAGACCATGTGCCGGGAAACGGGCTGTCCGGGCGCTGCTCTCGCCCGGGGAATCATGAAAGATCCGTTCCTTATCCGGAGGATCGCGGAAGGCGGAACAAGTTTATTGCCCGCGGAAGAGGAAGCAAACAGAATGCGTTTTCTTCGGGAACTTTTCGCCCGGACAAAGGAGAGCGGCGGAAAGAAATGGCGGAACGGTTTTCTGGAATGCGTCCGGATGTGTTTCGAGGGGGAACCGGAACGGTTTCACTCGCTGGTCCGGCTCTCCGATGAAGAACTCGCCGAACGCTTTTCCTGACGTTTCGCCAGATTCCAGAGCCGATCCAGCTCTTCCGGTCCGGTTTCTTCGACTGTCCGTCCGGAACGGGCCAGTTCTTCCTCCACAAACCGGAAACGGCGGACAAATTTATCCGTGGACCGCTGAAGGATCTCGGAGGCGTCGTTTCCTTTGCGGAATCGGGCCAGATTCACGATCGTGAACATCAGATCGCCCAGTTCTTCATCGATCTTGGCCGGATCTCCGGCATCCAGCGCCTCCCAGGTCTCCCGGATCTCTTCCTTGAGCTTGCTGCGGACGCCCGCCTCATCCGGCCAGTCGAATCCCGCTTCCGCGGCTTTTTTCTGAACCTTCTGAGCCCGCATGACGGCGGGAAGATTCCGCGGGATCCGGTCCAGACGGGAGACGAAGTCCGCGGGGGCGTTTTTCTCTTTCTCCTTCTTTTTCACCGACTCCCAGAGCTGCAGAACATCGGAGACGTTTTCCGCCCGTTCTCCGGAAAATACATGGGGATGCCGCCGGATCATTTTCTCCGTGACATCCCGTGCCGCATCGGCCAGATCGAACGCGCCTCGTTCTTCGGCAATGACCGCGTTCAGAACGATCTGCATCAGAAGATCGCCCAGCTCCTCCCGCATTCCGGCGTCATCGGCGGCGTCCACCGCATCCAGATATTCGGCCATCTCGCCGATCAGACATTTCTTCAGAGAGAGGTGGGTCTGTTCCCGGTCCCAGGGGCATCCGTCCGGAGCCCGGAGACGGCGCATAACCTTCTGCAGTTCATCGATCTCGTTCATAAAGGAGAATTGACTTTCTTCATTCGGAATAAGATGCGCCGGAAGTCGGCGACTCGCATACACGGACACGACTCAGCGATGCACCGGGCACGGACGTCACCACGGGCTTCAGGCGCTGATAGATGTACATGGCAATATTTTCGCTGGTCGGATTCCGCCCGGCGAATGCGGGCAGATCGTTCAGATACTTGTGATCGAATTCCGCCAGAACCTCGTTCAGCTCCTTCTTGAGAAGTTTGAAGTCCATGGCGATCCCGACCTTGTCCAGTTCGCGGGAGACCACGAAGACCTGTACGGTCCAGTTATGACCGTGAAGGGCGGAACAGTCCCCGTTGTACCCCCGAAGGGAATGGGCCGCCGAGAAGTCACGGGTGATATCAAGTTCAAACATAGTTACCTGTGAGTAAATACCGTAAAAAGGAAAAAGCCCCGCTCAACCGGGCCCGCGGCAAAAGCGCGGACGCCTGTTTCGGATACGGGGCTTTCCGGGATAAACGATCGAACGGGATCAGGCCTTTTCGGCGAAATACCGGGCCTTGGCCTCTTCCAGAATCAGGCCCACGCGATCCGCATCGATGGGAGAATATCCCTTCTTCTGGATCTGATCCAGAAACGCCAGCCACATTTCGTGATCCCAGGAGCCTTCATTCTTGCGGACGAAGGTCATGGGAATGGTGGACGCGGCAAGACGGGCAAGATTCTCATCGACGGTATGGACGACTTTCGCCTTCGCAGCCACGGGCTTCAGAGCCTTTTTCTCCTTCAGCGGCTTCCGCACTTCGGTTTTCGTTGTCTTTTTCGCGGGTTTCAGGGCTTTTCCTGTCATGTTTCACCTCACTGAGTTATGGATGAATGTTCGATTTTCCTTACGGTTCACAAATCCCCTCTGTACGTAATATACATCCATTTCAGGAAAATACAAGTTTCTTTTTTTCTGTCCGGCCTTTTTCGCAGACTCGGACCTCCTCTCTCTTCCGGTCACGGCCTTTGTTTTTCCTGATTGACGGAAGAAGAAGCCATCCGGTAAAAATGAACTTTGATCCCTTCCTTGAAGAAAAAGCGGCCGATATCACGATCCCACTGTCCCCCTGACTTGAAATAAGGTGCTGAAGATTTCTGATCTGTGTAGGAAAAGCAGAGGAAAAAGGGAAAGACAGAAAAACTTGTGACCTTGGGGAAATCTTTTCCTTCTGAAATCAGCATGTAATCCAGATACTGCCAGCCCGGTAAATAAGGGGACAGCAGGAAAGGAATGGAACAGATTTCCGGATTTATCAAATGGGATACGCTCCGCCCGTTATCCAGATTAATTCGTATTAAAACGGAGGATGGCTTAACCAGCTTTTTCAACAGAAACCCCGCTGCAGACTCCTGAAAGTCGATGGATATCCAGACAAATGGCTCTCCTTGAGGCAAATCAATTCTGCCATCGAAATCAGCATTCTCTGTCCTGATTTCCTCAAGATGTACGGCAGCAGGACGTTCTTTCTTTTTGCTCAGCAGCATTTTCCCGGGAACCGCCTCGTAATTGTTCATGATCTTCAGAAGAGAAAGGGAATCGAAGGAAGATGGAAGTTTTCCGTCAATTTCCTGCCACCCCAGAAAAATATAATCCGGCCCAGAATCGTATTCAAAATGGGAGGCGTTCTTTTGAAGCAACTGCGGAGTGTAGGCGGAATAACTTTGAAAAACAAATCTTGGAGCGTATTTGACTTTTGATTGAAGCAGATAAAAGATCTCGTGGGAGAAACAATCCGCGGTGACAGGGGAGTCTTGGGGAATATCTGCAAATACAACGGGGACGTGTTTTGAAAAGGCGCGGTAATTATTCATTTGACCAACAGCCCATGGGAGAAAAAATTTATAACCTGCAAGAAAGATAAAAACGGCTGAAACGGAAACACGAATGATCCGCGATACGTGATTTGAGGCGGCGCAGCTGTTCAAAACGTATATCAGAAGAGCAGCAAGGAAAACAAGCAGCATGTTCGTGCAATTTGCAGAAAACACCCTTTCTCCATAACATACTGCGATACTGACCGTCAGCAGGATTGCGGGCGTGATCAGAACAATACGCCATTTCAAAGCGATGCCCGGCATGACGGAACAAAAAGCGGCAATCAAAATCATATAATGCACAGCGGGAATAATGTGCCAGGGATCCATGCGGACAATTCCGTATTTACCGGCAATAAACAGGATCAAAGCAAGCAGCAGAATAAAGCATATCCGATCAACTGCAGATATGCGAGGCTCATGTTTCCGGTTCGCAAACAATGCCGGGAAT
>JAFZZR010000109.1 GCA_017615635.1 Lentisphaeria bacterium | reverse complement strand
ATGACTAAACGATTTTTTGTAAGAGTAAATGCACGAAAATGACATTCTCGCGGTCCCCGAAAGGGAGTTTGTAAGACTAAACGCACTTCATCTCTCCTCATTTTTCCCAAAAGTGCTTTTACCTTTGCAATTCACCAAAAAGCGTCTCCCGTTTTTCCCTTCTCCGGATCTCCGTCCGGAACAAACGGCGTTTTTCTGTGTCTAACGGATGCAGTCCGGTACTTTGGAACTTCTGACGCGAAAGGGATGAAAATATCATGCTGCTCCTACACTCCGATTCCTTGTGGAATCTTTTCTGGATCGTTCCCCTTTTCCTGATCCTGATCCTCCTGGCCGCTTCCCGCTCAAAACGGACACGGGATGCTCTCTTTTCCTCCGCCCGCGCCGCATCCTCCTTCCTGAACGTGGATCCCCCCTTCCGGGTCCTCCGGTTCGCCTCTCTTTTCCTGGCCGTCCTTTTCGCCGTTCTGGCCGCCGCCGGACCCGCCTGGGGCCGCCGCATCCTGCCCGACGCCGGACCGGGACGGGACCTGATGGTCCTTTTCGACGTTTCCCGGAGCATGTTGTCCGACGATGTGAAGCCGGACCGGCTGACGCAGGGAAAATGGCTGGTGCGGGAGCTCGTCCGGACCAATCCGGTAGACCGGTTCGGACTGATCGCCTTTGCCGGCAATGCCTTCCTGCTTTGTCCGCTGACCATCGACAAGACCAGTTTCCTACAGCTTGCCGATTCCCTGGATACCGATACCATTCCTCTCGGCGGGACCAATCTCCAGGTAGCCCTGGAGGAGGCCGTCCGCGCTTTCGAGGGCGCGCAGGGATCCCATAAGGCCGTTGTCGTCGTGACCGACGGCGATGAGCTGACCGGCAGCGCGTCCGAAGTCTTGAAAAAACTCGCCGATGCGGGGATCCCGCTCTTTATCGCCGGCGTGGGCGATCCGGCCAATCCTTCCGTCATTCCGATCCGAAATGAAGACGGATCTTCTTCCATTTTGAAGGATTCCGAGGGAAACACCGTGCGGAGTCCCCTGAATGAACCGCTCCTGGCTTCCCTGGCCGAGAAAACACACGGAATGTATATCCGGTCCACCGCCGCCGATCCCGGTGTGGAGGAGATCAACCGGGCCATTGCCCGGCTGGACCGTCGGAAAGCCGATGGAACCGGCCTTTCTCTGACTCGGCCCATCGAACGGCCCGGCACTCCTTTTGCCGTCTCCCTTTTCTTCCTCCTCCTGTACCTCTCTCTTTCCGAGGTCCGGAGGAAGAAGGATGCGGACAGGACGCCTCGAAGCCATTCTGCAAAATCCGTTCTCCCGCTCCTCCTTTTCGGCGCCGCGCTGGTCTCTGCTCCTCTCCGGGCCGCTTCTCCGGATCCTGCCGCCGATCCCGGCGCTGCAGCGGTTCCGGAACAGCCGGCCCTTTCCGGGGAAAAGACGGAGGAGGGATCCTCCGGGGAAGGGGAGAAGACCCCTGTTTACTGGTTCAATACCGGTGTCCGGGCGCAGCAGGATCAGGAACCGGAAAAAGCCGCCGCCGCCTATGAGAAGGCCGTCGCATCCGGTGGGGATTCCGAAGTCCGGGCCGGCTCCTTTCAGAATCTCGGGATCCTGAAGCATCTGGACGCCAGAAAAAGTTTCGCCGCGGCCAATGCTTCTTTGAAGGGACAGAATCTTTCCGAGGCGGAGAAGTCCGTCGGGGAATCCCTGGCCCGCCTGACTGACGCCGAATCCCTTTATCGGGAAAGTTTCCGCTACGCTGCTTTGAACGGCAATACAGGCGCCATTGCCCGCAATCAGCAGATCCTCCTGCGGGAACGGAAGGCGGCGGAAGAGCTGAAGAAACAGATCGAAGAATTGAAAAAGCTGCAGGAAGAAGCCCGTAAACAGGCGGAGAAGGCATTGCAGGACCAGCAGAAACAGAATCAGCAGCAGAATCAGGACCAGCAACCGCAGGACCAGCAAGGTCAAAACCAGCAGGACCAGCAGAAGCAGGACCAGCAGCAGGATCAGCAGAAGCAGGACCAGCAGCAGGATCAGCAGAAGCAAGACCGGCAGGACCAGCCGCAGGATCAGCAGAAACAAGACCGGCAGGACCAGCAGAAACAAGACCAGCAGAAGCAGGATCAGAACCAACAGGAGAACCAGCAGAAGCAGGATCAGAACCAACAGCAGAACCAGCAGCAACAGGACCAGCAAGGTCAAAACCAGCAGGATCAGCAGAAACAAGATTCGGATGCTGCGGAAAAGCAGAGCGCACAGAATGCCGCGGAAGCCGCCGGAAAACTGGAAAAGAAGGCGGAGGAAATGTCTCAGAATCAGCTGAAGGATCAGGCGGAAAAGGCGGGCGAGGAGATCCGTCAGGCCATGGACCGGCAGTCGGCCGGAGACGGCCGGAAGGCGGAAGAGCACCTGAAGAATGCGGTCCGGATGCTGGGCGGAAAAGACGGCGGCAAGGATTCGGAAAAGCAGAAGGAGCCCGGTTCGGATCAGCAGAAGGAGAACCCGAAGGACGAAAACAATCAGGATCAGGGGAAGGATAAGGAATCGCCCGAAAAGCAGTCCGGAGAGGATCGGCAGGAGAAATTGCCGAAGCCCCCGGCGCCTGTCCCGGCAGGAGCCGGAGATTCGGAAAAGAAGCCGGACCGCGCCATCGACCCGGCGCAGGCGGACGCGATCCTGAATGCCATGGAGCAGGATGAAAAAGAGCTTCGCGACATGATAAAGGAAATGCAGAAGCGGGCTATGCCCCAGCGCGAGCCGAAGAAAAACTGGTAAAAACACGGAGTGCGGAATATATGAGGACTTGGTCGAAATTCATGGGTGGCTTCCTCCTGTACGCAGGAATGCTGTTCGTTCTGGCGGGCGCCGATATTTCCCTTTCGCTGGATCCCGCAAAACCCTTCGCCGGACGTCGTGTCGTACTGACCGTCACCGCCCGTGCAAAAAGTGTGCGGATCCGCCGTCTTCCCGATGTGGACGGCATTCGCTGGAGCGGGGCCGGCGGAGCCCGTTCCTCCATGACGCAGATGTCCTACAGCTCCACCTCCATGGGCGGCGAGACGGTCGTGACCAGTCAGACCGGAGTGGAGTTCATCGCGGAAAAGGAGGGACGCTTCACGATTCCGCCGTTCGAAGTTTTTGTGGACGGGAAAGCGGCGAAGACTCCCCCCTTTGCTTTCGAAGTGGAAGCAAAGCCGGACTTCAGCAAATCCCTTCCCGGGCAGGAGAAGCGGAAACGCGTGTTTGCTCTTCTCCGTATCCCGGGGATGGAAGAGCGCAAAAGCTGTTACGTGGGCGAGGAGCTGGCTTTGGATTTTCTGATTTTCATCAGCCGCACGATCCCCTACGAGATCCAGCAGCTTTCTCAGCCCGAGTTCCGCGCGGAGAAGGGGGGCGCCAGCGTCCGTTTCCGTGATTACCGGAAGAAAGATCCGCGCGCTCCCAATTACGAGGACCGGGACGCCTTCCTTCAGGATGTCGACGGACAGGAATATGCCGTCTACCGCTTCACCACCCGGTTCCGCCCCATTTCTCCGGGTCCGCTGAAGCTTTCGGCGAAATGGACCATGGAATTTGTGAACGGAGTCGGTTTTTTCGCCCGGCGGTCGGATCCGATTCCCGTTTCCGCCGAGCTGGAGACGCCCGTTACGGTGGAAGCTCTGCCTGCGCCTCCCTCAGATATGCCGCCCTTCTGCGGTCTGGTGGGGCCCGACTGGAAAGTCCGCGGAGAACTGAATCCGGGAAAGAGTTGTGCGGGGGATCCCGCCACGCTCAAGATACGGCTGGATGGCAGCGGTTCCACCGAAGCGTTCCGGATGCCTCCGGTGGAGTTTCCCGATTTCCGCTGTTATCCGCCCGAGATCCAGCGGCATGAGGACGGCGTCTGCACGGTTTCCTGTACGCTGATCCCCTTGAAGGAAGGATCGTTCGATGTCCAAACCGGTTTTTCCACTTTCGATCCGTTTTCCGGTGTCTACAAACCGTTCCGGTTCCGGCAGACCATGAACGTGAAAAAAGCGGAAACGATCCTGCCTGCCGCAGCGGCCGGACGTTCCTTCGTGGACGCCTCTCGTTCTCCCGTCGACGAGGAAGCCGGATCGGGCGCCGGGGCCGCGTCCGGAACCTCCTCCCGTCCCCGGGACATCCTGTATCTTCATCGGGACACCTCCGACCGGGTGCATCTTCCGCTCTGGAAGAATTCCCTTTTCGCCGTCTTCCTCGCCATTCTTCTGGGGATTTCTTTTTTTGCCGTTTCCGTTTACCGGGCTGCCCGCGAGGCCGCGCAGAAGAACGATCCGTCCTTCCTGCGCCGGAAAAATGCCCGTCAGGGAAAACGGGCTCTTCTGCGGACTCTTCGGACCGCCTCGCCGGACGAACTGCCGGGCCTGGCCTCCCGCATATCCGATTATCTGAACGACTCATTGGATCTTCCCTCGGGGGCGCCTCTTTCCGAGGCTGCCGACCGGTTCGACCACGGAAAGAGCGTCCCGTTTGCGCAGGCCCTGCGGGAACTTTCCGAACGTGCCTGGATGCCCGGCGCGGGTCCTGCTCTTTCGCCCCGGGTCCGAACGGAACTGATCCGTGGCCTTTCCCGGTTCACGGTCCTGCTCCTTTCCTCGGCGGCGGTTTTCCTCCATTTCTCCGGTCCTCTGGAGGCTGCGGAGACGTCGGGAGACGCCGCCCTGACGGCGTACGATTCCGGAGATTTCCGCCATGCTCTGGAAATCTATTCCGGCGAGCTGAAAACGGGGACGGGCGTTTCGCCCTCTCTTCTCTACAACATGGGCAACTGCTATTATCAGATGGGCGAGCTCCCCCGGGCTCTGGTCTGTTACGAACGGGCCATGCGTCTGGCGCCCCGGGACAGCGATATCCAGGAAAATCTGAACCTGGTCCGCCGGAAGCTCCTGCTCGGCGAGAAGTACCGGATCGAATGTCCTTCGGATCTGCTCGTCTGGATCCGCGATGTCCTCCGGATCGATGAATGGTTCCTTGCCGCCGCCATCGGCTTCGCTCTCTGCCTGGTCGCACTGGGGATCCGTTCCCGATTCCGCCTCGGATGGCGGATAACGGCTGTCCTGGGGGGGCTCCTTCTCGCCGGAGCCTTGACGGCCGCCCTGATTCAGAGGAACGTTCTGTACTCCGGTTGCGAGGCTGTCGTCGTCCGCCGGAACGCACCTCTCTTCTCGCTGCCGTCGGACAGGACCGCGGAGGCCCAGAACCGGCTCAAGGAGGGACGTGAGGTCAAGGTGGAGGAGACGAGGCTCGGCTGGGCCCGGATCCGGGCAGGGGGAGAAGAGGGATGGGTCCGAGAGGGGGATATTCTGCCTCTGTGGCGGGAGGATATGACCGATCTGATCCCGGAGGAAAAACAACCGTAATGCAGCATTGATTTTCTAAAAAAAGGAGGGGTTTCATGTCTGCTTTCCGTCGTTTTTGTGCCGTCGGTATTGTCTTTCTGCTGACGGCGTCCGTGTCTTTATGCGCGTTCGATCTGACTCTGAAATCCGGAGAACTTCTTTCCGGTGTTTCCATTGCCGGCGTTTCGCCGGACGGACTTCAGCTGCGCAGTCCCGAAGGCAGTACGCGGTTTGTCCGCTTCGATGCCCTTTCGCCCGCATCCATGAAGCTCCTTTCCGATTTTTCTCCCGTGTCGAACGGAAACCCCGGCGGGAAGAGAAATACCGGCGGAAACGATGACGGGCCTCCGGTGGTCCTGCCCGGCATGATCGGGATCGTGTACTTCCGGTCCGTGAGAATTTTGCAGGGCGGCACGCTGGGCTGGGCGGAGTCGGCGGAAAGCGGGACGGGTGCGGCGCCGACGCAGTTCGGGAAAGTCTATATTTACGGTCTGTTCATTCCGCAGGGCAATGTGTGGACGGGCCGTGCTTATCCCACGCCGGTCCGGATCCCGCACCGGGGGGAAAGCTATCCCTGCTGGGCTCTCTCACCGTCCGAGGCCCGAAGGATCGCCCTGTCCGAGGAATAGATCCCTTTCCTCGCGGGAAAGGAGCCCTGTGCCTCCGCGGTCCCTCATCAGGATCGTCATGGTGAGGTCCACCTGTTCCCCGCCGGATCCCAGATACAGATACCGGTCCGGAAGCGGTCCGCTCCGGCTGACGGGGATCAGGCCCCAGGCGGCGAGTTGTTTGACCAGGACGGCGGCCTGCCGGGCGTTCAGTTTTGCGGAAAAGCGGAGCGCATTGCCGATCCGCGTGACCTTCCGTTCGCCGATCTGGAGCTCTTTGCAGAGTCCGGTCAGGTGATTTTTCAGTTCCGCCGCATCGAAGGAGCCGGACGTCCAGAGCTGGACGGTTCGGCCGGATATGATCCCCGGCGCGGGGAGAAGGAACGTATCGACTTCATCGAACACCCAGAAGAAGTTGCCGCGAAACCGGGATTCGAGAGGCGAGATCGAGCTGGAAAATGCCGCCGGCGTCCGGTACTGCTGACTCTTTGACGCCGGACGGACGATGAACTCCGCATACGAAGGACCGGATCCGGTCCGGTCCGGACGCAGCGGCTTGTTCTCCGGAGCCTTTTTCTTCGAACTCACGGCCAGTCCCAGAAAAAGGACGGCGCAGACGGCCAGGAGGGCGAGGCGGATCAGCCAGGGACGGGTTATCATGCGGCGTTTCCGTATCGAAAACTTCTTTTTCCCGTCAAGCTGTTTGCGTATGTTCTCAAGAATCCGTTCCGGAATGGACTCCGTACAGACCTTGTCGGCGTCCTTTTTCAACGCCTGCGAGATTTCGGAAAGATCGCCCTGCCGGCTCTTTTCCGGAGATTCATTCGGTCTGGCCGGAATGCCTTTCCCGGATCTCGGCCTGCTGCCTTCCTGTTTGTTCGTCATGGCTTCCGTCCGTCCGTTTCCTGTTTGTTTTTTATGCCGTCCAGCCGGACCAGCTCCTTCCGCAGAATTTCGCGGCCTCGCGCCAGCCTGGATTTCACGGTCCCCGCTTTGCAGTTCAGATACTCCGCGATCTGTTCGTAGGAGAGATTTTCCAGATGACGGAGGATCATGGCCTCCCGGAGCTTCCCGGGCAGACCGCGGATGATGCGTACGATATTCTGTTCCAGTTCCGTGTTTTCCAGAAGTCGATCGGGCTCCATCCGTGTATCCGGCAGGTCGATCCGGGGAACGGACTGTTCCGGATCGGCGTCCTCTCCCGAATACAGACTCACATTCAGACCGCTTCCGCGCCGTCTGTTCCAATGAAACTTGTTCCTCGCAAGGTTCATCGTGATCCGGTGCATCCACGTCTCGAAACTCGCGTCCCCCCGAAAATACGGCAGCGCCCGGTAGGCCCGCACGAATGCGTCCTGCACCACTTCTTCCGCATCCTGCTTGTTGCCCAGCAGTCCGTATGCCACACGGAAAAGACGCGGCGAGTACATGACCACCATTTCATCGAAGGACTCTTTACGGCCCTCCCGGAACTGGCGGATCAGTTCTTCTTCCGGTTTGTCGCAGAGCGGCGGCTTCGTACCCATGGCATGCTCTTTGTTTCGAATGTTCAGCATCTCCTGACGTTCCTTCCTCTTTTTTTTGTTTTCCCCCCCAAACGGGCGTCCCCCTCGGACGGTGATAACATACCCGCCTATTCCCGTTTTGTCAAATCGTTTTCCGGATACATCCGCATTTTGTGCCGTCGGACATCGAATGGCCAGTCGCGAGTTTTGGCAGGAGCATCCTTACAGCCAGCGGTTGAAAAATTCGCCCGCAGCCTCCGCCGCCGTGCGTCCGCCGGACTCGCCCCGTTCGATCAGAATGCTGATGGCATAGAGCGTACCCTTCACCGGATCCCGTCCGAATCCGATGAACCAGGTGTTTTTGTATTTTTCCCCGTGGGCCACCACGTCTGCGGTTCCCGTTTTTCCGGAAAGCTCGATTTTGTCGGTTCGGGCGCGGCTTCCGCTTCCGCCCGGCTCCCAGACCACGCGGTGCATGGCATCCTTGATGATGGACAGCATTTCATCCGTGGCGTCCAGGTGCCCCCGGATTTCCGGAACCGTATCCCGGACGGAGACCGGAGGACCGTTTCCCGAAGTATCCAGCACCCTGCGGATCAGGTGGGGACGCCAGCGGGTCCCCCCGTTTGCCAGGGCGGCGGCATAGACGGCCGCCTGCAGGGGCGTCAGTTCGACTTTCCCCTGACCGAAGGCGACGTAGGCGGTTTCCTGAGGCCGCCAGGCAGGAGAGTTGACCGGAAGGAATCCTCTCCGTTCCGGCAGTTCGAACCCGGTGGGGGACCCGATCCCGGCGGAGGCGAAAACCCGGGAAAGCAGGTCGATTCCGGCGCGAAGTCCCACGGTCACGAAATAGCAGTTGCAGGATTTCTTGATGGCGTCGTAGAGATCGATCTCTCCGTGCACCGCGTGATTCATGCAGCGGATCTGCGTGTAGCCGAACGGAACCTGGCCTTCGCAGTTGAAGGTCTCCTCGGGGCGGACGCCCGCATGCAGCGCGGCGATGGCCGTCAGCGGTTTGATGATGGAGCCCGGCATGTAGGAGCCCTGCGCGGCCCGGTGCATGAAGGGATATCGCTCATCGGTGGCCAGAATCCGGTATTCCTTTGCGGGGATCCGGCCCGTGAAGAGATTCAGATCGTAGCGGGGCGAGGAGGCCATGGCGAGGATCTCGCCGTTTTCCGCATTCAAAAGTACGATGGCGCCGCATCGTTCGCCGAGAAGCTGTTCCGCCGTCTGCTGCGCCTTGAGATCCAGCGTGAGTTCCAGATCCAGTCCGTTCCGTGCGACGGCGGATCCCGCTTCCAGATATTCATGGACGAATCCCACACTGTTCACAATGACCAGTTTTCGCCCTGGCGATCCGCACAGATCCTGATCCATGGCCTTTTCCAGTCCGCTCTTCCCGGTCAGACTGGAGATGTAGTAGGAATACCGTTTCCGGTCGTCCGCGTCGTCGGGATCGGTCCGCCCCGCATATCCCAGCAGATGCGCGGCCAGGGGACCGAACGGATACTCCCGCACGGGCGAGGGGGCGATCTCCAGCCCCCGGATCTGCGGCAGCATCTCTCCCAGTCCGGAGCCTTCCTTTTGGGTCAGCTCCCGGAACAGTTCCAGCGGGATGCCGGGATAGTAATTCAGATGACGCAGAACTTTTTCCCGGGTCAGCGGATTTTCCCGGCCGAGACGGCGTGCCGCCTCCTCGCCCGCCGCCAGAATGTTGTCCACCGTGTCCCGGATGCTGCGTGCACGCAGCTCCGCGGGGTGGAGCAGTACCTCATAGGTGACCCGGTTGACCGCGAGCGGGGTCCCGTCCCGGGCCAGGATCCGTCCGCGAACGGCCGGCACGCGGATTGTCCGTACGCTCTGGCTCTGGGCTTTTTCCCGGTATTTCGCCCCTCGCATGACCTGCATCTCCCACAGACGGATGGCAATAATGGAAAAAAGAATGAATGCTATGGCCAGAAGGATCCCGATCCGGACCCGGAGCGAGGTGAGATTTTCAAGCGAAAGGTTCATAGGGGCGGATTCTCCCGTTTCCGGATCGTCTCGCTGTAGAGCGGCAGTCCCAGTTTTTCCGCGAAAAGATCCAGCAGGTACAGAACGAAGGGAAGCAGGACCGCCGAGAGCACGCAGTGCGGCGGCAGCCATGCAAGAAAAGCAAGAAACGTATCGAATGACAACGTCAGCGCCTTCGGGCCGAAGATCAAAATCGGGATCAGCGCCCCGCAGAGAAGGTGCCTCCGGAGCGATGGATCCGCCGGACCGGTTTTGCGCCGGTTCCACAGAGAAAGCCCGATGACCGCGGGATAGGTGAGCAGATCGAAGGGCCAGGCGGATCCGGCGAACACGATGGCGGGAATGGCGGAGGCAATGGCCAGAACCAGAGCCGTTTTCCAGTTGAGCACCACGGCATAGTAGAAAATGCAGAAGGGGGTGAAGACGGACAGGATCCCGTGGCTCCGGAAAAACAGATCCAGAAAAAGTGAAAGCGAAAACGTGAGAAAGACGGCGGCGGTCATGGCTTGTCCGCTTCCCGGACGAGGACCGTCACAAAATGAAGATCGGAGATCTTTGCCGCCGCCTTCAGTTCCGCTTCCGCATACAGATGATCCGAGATCCTCGAAACGTTTCCGTCCTTGCCTGCCTGGACCGTCCCGACGTACAGACCGGCAGGCGTCTGCGGGGAAAGACCGCCGGTCAGAACGATCTCTCCGCGTCCGTATTTTCCATCCGCCGGAAGCCAGGAGATCACCGGCTCTTCGCCTCTTCCCTTGCCCCGGAGCGATCCGAATTGCCCCGATTCCGCCAGAAACACGCTCAGCGTGCAGTCTTCATGAAAGATGGTCGAGACTCTGGCCGTATGTTCCGAAACGGAGGTGATACGTCCGGCCACCGCGGTGACGACACCTTCTCCATCCGGCGCATCGAATACGGCAAGTACGCAGTCACCGGCCCGGATCCCGTTGACCGCTCCCTTGTCCACCAGAAACGTTTCGTCCCAGGTCATGGGATCGCGGGCGATGATCTCCGAGAAGACGGGACGGAATCCGGAAAACTGCCGCAGTTCCAGAAGTGCCCGCAGCTGCCGGTTTTCCTGTTTCAGATGCTCCAGCGATGCGTTCTGCGAGGAAAGCCGCATCACCTCCTCCTGCATCTTCGCCAGCGACGAGGCCAGAAAGTTCTTGCTCTTTCCCGCCGCCAGCGCCGCATGCGCCGCGGCATCCTCCGCCGCCGCGGACGCCTTGAGAAACGGATAGAAATAATCCAGCGTGGAACGGGTGAGAAACAACCGGATCGACTGCCAGGTGAATACCGTCAGAAGAAAGGCCGCGGGGATCGCCAGCGAAAGCAGAATGGTTTGGACAGGACGGATCGAATTCTGTTTCATCGGTATTCATCCCACTGATCCAGAAGCCGGTCGATCCCGGTTCCCGATTGCGTTTTCATCCGAAGCGCCCGGACTGCGCGGAGAGATGCTTCCAGCCGCATGCCGGGTCCGATCTGTTTTTCCTGAACCTTCTTCAGATAGCGTTCGATCCCGCAAAGACGGCCCGTCTCCCGGATCAGTTTCCTCTCCGCTTCCACGGCTTCTTCCACATGCTCCATGCCCTGAAGACGGACCCGGTCCAGCGCCTGCCGGACTTCTGAAAGCGGCCCCTGAAGGCAGGGCGGGGTAACGGCTGTCAGCAGGGAGAGCCGCCGGGCGGTCTCCGTCAACTCGGCGTCTTCGGGTGTTTTTTTCCCGCCTGCCAGATCGGTGATGGAGATCCGGCGCACCTCGAACGTTTCCGGATCGACGAAGCGGATCCGGGCGGTTTTCCGGTAGATGATTTCGAACTGGGCGGCGGAGACAGGCGCAAAAAAGGTCAGGAGCACATGTTCCGCATTCTGCTCGAACCAGGAAAGAAAAAAGTTCTGTTTTTTATCCGTCTCGGCAACGAAAGAGGCCTGACGCCGTGACGGAAAGGAGACTTCCGCCGCCGCCGAAAAGAAGGAGAGGGATCCGTTGCCGGAACCGTCCAGTTCGGAGGTCAGAAGTTTTTCCGCCAGACCGCCCTGAAGAAGTCCTGTCCGCTGGCAGATATCCAGAAGTAGCGATGCGTATTCATCGGAAAGAGCCAGAAGATTCGGCGGCGTTCCTTCCGGCGGCGAGATCAGAATGGAATCGAACGAGGCGAAGATCCCGTTGGCGGCCAGCGCGTAGACCATGGGGTAGGATCGGACGAACGGCAGTCCGGAGGACGCATTTTCCTCGTCCATCAGCTTCTTTGCCAGCGCCCGGACGATCCAATGGGTGCGGATCCCCAGCGCTTTTCCCGGACCACGGCCCATCTTCGCCAGAATGCACCAGGCCATCAGGTCGCACATCTGTTCCATGTCGCCTTCCCACAGCGCCGTCTTCGCCGGAAAACGGACGCGGATATCCCCTCTCCGTTTGCCGGGCCGTGCCTCCAGTCGTTTCTGCGTACCCGTACTGTCCATCTCCAGGGAAACGGAGCCCGTTTTTTCGGAGGCCGCCCGGGGCAGGCAGAGTCCGGTCAGATGCTTTGCTCTCTCCAGCACCCGTCCGCTCACAAAACGGTCCGACTTCTCTGCCGAATCGAAATGGCGGAAATAAAGCCGTTCCTCCTGTCCCCGGAGCGTGCCCGCAAGGGAGACTCCGGCCAGAAGGATCGCGATGATATTTTTTTTTGCAGGAAAAAACACAGGCAGCACCTCGTACACGACCGAACGCGGGAAATGTATATCCAAAACCCTTTTTTTACAAGCGAAACTTGCAAAGTTCCGACTATCTTTCCTGTCCTCTTTCTCTCTCCCGGACCGGAAACGCCGAAGAGTCTGTTTGTTTTTTCCGATTTCCGCGCTATATTACGCGCTTGTGAACTGTTGAATCGAAAACCGGAAACGAAAGGATTTTCAGAATGTCTTTGAACGAACAGTTGTGGATCGACCGCTGTCACCAGTATTCCATGATCGACGGCGAGTCCGGGTTCCAGGTCAATTTCGCCGGCATGAACTTTACCGAAGACCAGCTCAAGGCCGTGGATCAGCGGATCCCCGCCGTCCATGCGGAAATGCAGAAGATCGAACGCGGCGAGATCAAGAACCCCGATGAAAACCGCAAAGTCACGCATTTTACCGACCGTTCCGCCTACACCGGAGGCAAGGAATACAGCGAGATCGAAGATTTCGTGGAAAAGATCCGCACGGGCGCCATTTCCGCGGCTCCCGGCAAAAAGTTCGAGGCGGCCATCATCAACGGGATCGGCGGATCCGCTTTGGGACCGCAGCTGGTCCAGATGGCGATCAACGGACCCTACTGGAACGAGCAGCCTTCCGAAATGCGCCGCGGATACCTGAAAATCTATTTCCTGGACAATACCGATACGGCCGGCCTGGAAGACGTGTTCCGCGTCTGTGATCCCGCAACGACTCTGGTGGTGAACATCTCCAAGTCGGGCGGAACCCAGGAAACCAAAAACAACATGATCTGCTGCATGGAAAAATACAAGGCCGCCGGGGTGGACTTCGCCTCCCATGCCTGCGCCATCACCATGACCGGCAGCGAACTCGACCAGCTTGCCACCAAGAACGGCTGGCTGAAGTCCTTCGAAATGGCGGACTCCATCGGCGGACGCACCAGCGTCACCAGCGTCGTCGGACATCTTCCCGCCGCTCTGGCAGGGGTCGATTTCAATGCCTTTCTTTCCGGCGCCTGCCACATGGACGGACTTACCCGGTCTCCGATCCTTTCCCGGAATCCTGCCTACATGCTGGCCGCCATGTGGTATATCGCCGGAAACGGCAAGGGCGACCGCAATATGGTGATCGTGCCGTATTCCGACCGCCTGATCCTCATGTCCCGCTATCTCCAGCAGCTTGTCATGGAAAGCCTCGGCAAGGAGCTGGATCTGGATGGAAAAGTCGTGCATCAGGGACTCAACGTCTTCGGCAACAAGGGCGGCACGGACGCCCATGCGTTCATTCAGCAGCTCAACGACGGTCGTGACGATTTCTTCGTCACCTTCATCGAGATCCTGCGCGACAGCTCCAAGTCCACCATTACGCCCGGGATCGCCATGGGCGATTATCTCCACGGATTCATGGCGGGCCTTTCCAATGCGCTCCGCAGCAAGAAGCGCAATGTCATCGAAATGCGTCTGGATTCCGTCTGCGAATATAATCTGGGCATGCTGATCGCCCTCTACGAACGGGCGGTCGCCGCCTACGCGGAGCTGATTCACATCAACGCCTTCCATCAGCCGGGCGTTCAGGCGTACAAGCTGGCCAGCAAAGGCGTCATCAAACTGCTGACCGGTCTGGGATCCGGACTTTCGTCCATCCGCGGTTTTTCCGGAACGGTTTCCGAATTCGCAGCAAAACTCGATCTGCGGGACAGCGAATTCGAGCTCGACGGCATCCTCGCCAAGCTGGCGGCCAATGCCGATCTCCGGGATCTCCCCTTCCAGGTCTCCCGCGAGTGGAACAAGGACCGCGGCTGGATCTATTCCGTCCGCTGATCCCGCTCTGCCGTACGAAAAAAGGGCTCCCGGCCTGAAAACCGGAAGCCCTGTGAAAAAAAAGACGGTCGACCGCCTGCCGCCCTTAGTGGGCCGGGTTCTCCGTCTTCGCTTTTCCGGACATCGCCGCCGGATCCTGCTGCATCGGCACGGGAACTTCCGTGGAGATGCTGTATTCCTCCAGAATGGCGATGAATCCGGGATCCGACTCCGAGGCCTTCCGTATCGGCGTGATCTTCACCATCTTTTTGTGCTTGCAGCAACCCGGCTGCATGGCGCAGTTTTCCGCCTTCCGGCACGACGCATCCTTCTTGCCGTCATGCTGGTGATGACATTCCCCCGGTTTGCACGAGTCTCCCGCCGAAAGCGGGCAGCATGCCGCCAGAGCTGCGGCAGCGAGAGTTGCGGTGAGTTTCTTCCACATGATCGTTTCTCCTTTTTTTGATTCTGTGGCGTATGTTCAACGGCCGTTGACGGCCCCCTCGTTTCCTACTCTACCACAATTCCGCAAAAAAGCAAAGGGCTTCTGAATGTTCGCGGAAAACACGCAGAAGCCCCGAAGTTCGTCCGAAAAGACGGTCAGAAGCGGCTCCCCTCCGTCCGGAAGGGGAAGGCGGGCAGATCCGCCTTGTTCCGCAGATTCCCGTCAGGATCGTTGGCCCAGGAGTAGCGGACCGCCAGGGGAATATCCACCTCCGGACTCGAAAGAAGCAGCGAGTCTCCTTCGATCCGGGCCTCCTCCGCGGGATGGAACACGCCGTCCCGTCCCGCCAGGAAGAATCCTTTCGGTTCGTCTCCCTGAAAATGCAGTCCTTCGCCATACCGGAACATCACGCGGAGACGGTGTCCTTCGATACGGCTCTTTTCGAAGACAGGACCGCAGGGCGTCACGGTGCTGTCCCGGTAGACGTGATAAAGGGCGGACTGAGCCAGTCTGCGGCCCACATCCTTCTTGTTCTGGGGGTGGATGTCATTCGTTTCGCCGATATCCAGCGCGGTGACCAGATAGGTTTCCGGCAGATCGCGGCAGACTCCTTCCTGTGCCTCCCGCAGAAGCGCCCAGGCGGATCCTTCGTCGAAGGGGCCCGGCTTGCCGTCGCCCAGATACTTCGCCAGCTGGACCTGAATGAACGGGAAGTCACCCTGCGCCCAGTGATAGCGCCAGTCGCGGATCATCAGCGCCAGACTGCGCCGGTACTCCGACGCCCATTTCGCATTGTGCTCGCCCTGATACCAGATGACGCCCCGGATCCCGTAGGGGATCAGCGGCCGGATCATGCTGTGGAACAGAATGCCCGGCGTGTTCGGCTTGCTCGGACCCGGCCAGACTGAGCAGCCGAAGCTGCATTCCGGCCGCACGACATCGGGGATCGGAAGAACGCCGAAATCCACTTCCGCATTTCCCCGCCACTCTCCCGGCAGAGGGATCGATTTCCCGGTGTCCCCGAGTTCCAGATAATAATTCTTCCAGTGGGAATTGAGGCTGCCGTCGAACAGAAACGAGTACGCACGGATCGCTATGACGGCCTGTCCGGCTTTGACCTGATCCGCCGGGATCTTGTAGGCGCGGAGCCGGTTCCAGTGCATCGTGTCGAATCCCTGTCCGGTCCGGCCCACTTCAACCCCGTTGAAATACGTTACGTCGGTTTTGTCGATTCCTCCCAGATGAAGCGTCAGCTCCCGTCCGGCCCACTCCTTCGGAATATCCACACGGCAGCGGACCCAGAAGGCTCCGTTACCGGCCAGCTTCTGCAGGATCCAGCTCCCCGGTACATGCATGATTTTCCAGCCTGAATCGTCGAACCCGGGTGCGGCCCAGCCCTGGTCGTACCCTTTGTTTCCGGGGTCCGCTTTCTGGTAGTCGCTGAGAGGATCTTCCCGCCAGTTTTCCTCACGATAGAGCACGGCATCGTTGTATTCGATCCAGAAGCGGGATTTCGGATCGCTCATGAGGCCCGAACGGCTGGTCCAGGCTTCCACCCCGGTCCCGCCCCAGGCACAGCCGATGATCCCGATCGTCACATCCAGATTTTCCTCCAGAAATTTGGCAAACCACATGCCCACGGCGGTCATGGACTGCGCCTCTTCCTTTGTCATGCACTTCCATTCCGACGGAACGGACTTCTCATTGCAGCCGGAGGCGCACCTCGGAATGAAGATCCCGCGGACTCGTGACGCATCACGGACCTGGAATTCCCTGGCCTGTTCCAGATTCACGGTCCGAGTCCGGTCTTTTTCCGGAAGCTCCTTCTCGACGGACAAGTCGCTGCTCAGCATATAATCCATGTTGGACTGACCCGATGCCAGCCACACTTCGCCGATCATGATGTCTTTCCGTACGACTTCCTCATCATCCGTCCACACGCGCAGCGTATAGGGCCCGCCTGCGTCCAGCGGCGGAAGCCGAAGCAGAAATTCGCCGTCTGCGGACGACATCACGGTCGCTTTCGATCCGGCGAGTTCCGCGTGGACAATAGAGTAGGGCCGGGCGGTCGTCCCCCAGACCGGAAGATACATATTCCGCTGAAGAACGGCGTGATCCGTAAAAAGGGAAGCAAGTTTCATGACTCGGAGGATCCTTTCGCATTTTTGTTTTCTCCGGTGAAAAAGACAACTCGCCGTCCGTCTTTTTCGACGGAACGGCGATGAACCGGAGAAGTGTTTTCTTTCAGGCGCCGAAAGCCTTGCGCAGTTCCATCTGGAATTCCTGGATGTCCTGCTGATCAGGCTTGCCCTCCATCTTTTCGAAGCCGAGGCGCCCCATCTGATCCAGTACCCATTCCCCGCTGGCGCCGGACCCGAAGGTCACGCTGCCGGAGGCCATGAATCCGGGCCGCTGGATCCGGCTGAGCGTCACGGTGGTCTTGCCGCGGAGTTTGCCGTCTTTGCCGTCTCCGGCGTCCGCAGGGTCCTCGTCGGATTCAGGCGGAAATGGGGCTCCGGCCTCTTCCTCTTCTCCGGGACCGAAGGCATCTTCTTCTTCGGCGCCGGACTGTTCGGATGTCTGTTCGTCCTGTTTCTTATCCGGCGCGGGCTCCGCGGCCTTTTCGCCGGCCTTGAAAACGCCGGACTCGATCTCGGAGGCGATGAGGCGGAGTTCCATGAAGGTCATCTTCACGCCCTTTTCCTTCAATTCGTCCTGAATGCGGGAGAGCGAGATCCCCTCCGTCACTCTGCTTGCGATATATTCCTTGATTTCCTGTTTGTCCATGATGCAGCAACGCTCCTTTCCTGAACAATCGTGCCTGTGGTATTATATCCTGTTTTGGATCAACATGCAATCCCCGTAACTGAAAAATCGCAACTTTTTCCGGATGGCGAAACGGTAGGCGGCCCGGATCGGATTCATGCCCGCAAAGGCCGAAACCAGCATCAGAAGCGTGCTTTTCGGCAGATGAAAATTGGTGAGAAGCATGTCGGCCGACCGGATCTTGTACGGCGGATAAATGAAGATGTCCGTATCGCCCTCGCGCGGCCGGAAGATCCCGTTTTCATCCACGCAGCTTTCCAGCGTGCGCAGGGAGGTCGTGCCGACTGCGAGGATCCGCCCGCCTTTCCGCCGGATTTCGTTGAGTTCATCCGCCGCCTCCGGAGAAAAGACAAACCGCTCCGAGTGCATGGCGTGATCTTCGATCCGTTCCGCCTCCACGGGCTTGAATGTCCCCGCGCCTACATGAAGCGTCAGTCGTATCTGACGTACGCCCTTTTCCTTCAGCGTCTCCAGCACCTTCGGTGTGAAATGAAGTCCCGCCGTGGGCGCGGCCACCGCCCCGGGAACCGCCGCATATACGGTCTGATACCGTTCCGCATCGGCGCGGGCGTCCGGACGCCGGATGTAAGGCGGAAGCGGCAGATGCCCGCAGCGCGTCAGGATCTCCCCGGTCCGGTCCGGATCGAACGAAACGATCCCGGATCCATCGGGTGTCCGCCCTTCGAACCGGATACGGAGTCCGGAAGGCGAGTCGCCCGCGAAGAGTTCCATCTCCTCGCCGTCACGGAGTCTCCGCATGTTGCGGACGTATGCTTTCCAGCGGCCCGGACACTCTTGCGAAAGAAGCAGAATTTCGATTTTCGCTCCGGTGCTTTTCCCCGCGAACAGGCGGGCCGGGATGACCCGGGTGTCGTTGAAGACTACGGCATCGCCCGGCTTCAGAAAATCGGGAAGCCGGTGAAAGGGCAGAACGGGGAACTCGTCCGGAACGGGCCGAAGCGGATCCAGCATCAGCATGGACGACTCGTCCCGTTTTTCCGCCGGCTGCTGGGCGATCAGCTCCGGCGGCAGTTCATAATCGAATTCACGAATGTGCATCGCGGTACAGACGCTCGTAGTCGGAGGCCGTGCGGTCCCAGGAGAAATCGGACTTCATGGCATTCCGCCGCATCGCACGGAAGACATCCGGGGACTCCGCACGGACCGAGGCCGCCCAGCGCATGGTGTTGACCAGCGCCCTCGGATACAGATCCCAGAACACGAAGCCCGTGGCGGTTTCCCCGTTGCGGCAGTTGTAATTTTCCACGGTGTCGGCCAGTCCGCCCGTGTGCCGGACCACGGGCAGCGTCCCGTACCGCATGCTGTACATCTGGTTGAGTCCGCAGGGCTCGTACCGCGACGGCATGACGAAGAAGTCGCAGCCCGCTTCCAGCAGATGGGACTGACGGTCGGATGCGTAGCCCCGGTAAAAGGCGAATTTCCGGGGATGCCGGTCCGCCAGATACTGGAACCAGTCCTCCAGATACTTTTCGCCCGATCCGAAGAGGATGAACTGAAAATCGTCGGTCGCCAGCAGTTCCTCCAGCGCCGCCGCATATACATCCAGTCCCTTCTGCCAGGCAAGACGGGAAATGACGCCGAAGAGCGGAGCATCGTTCCGCACCGGCAGTCCGAACTCTTTCTGAAGCTCGGCGCGGCAGATATCCTTGCCGGAGATATTTTTCACGGAGTACGTCGCAGGCAGAAGATGGTCTTTTGACGGATTCCATGACGTCGTGTCGATCCCGTTCAGGATCCCGCGGAGCCGTCCCTGGCCCGCCCGGCTTCTCAGCGACGCTTCCAGCCCGAAGCTGTATTCCGAGGAGAGGATCTCCCCGGCATAGGACGGACTGACCGCGTTGACCATGTCGGCGGTCATGATCCCGCCCTTGAGGAAATTCAGGCTGTCATAATATTCCAGACAGGTGTAGTTGAAGTACTCCCAGCCCAGTCCGGTGCACGGCAGCTTCTCTTTCGGAAAGATCCCCTGATAGCCGATATTGTGAATGGTCAGCACGGAGCGGCAGTTCCGGAACGTTTCCCGTCCGGCATACAGACCGCTCTTCAGATAGACGCAGCACAGTGCCGCGTGCCAGTCGTTGGCGTGAAGGATGTCGGGCTTCAGATTCAGCCGGTCCGCGGCTTCCATGGCGGCCCGGGCAAAGAAGATGAAGCGTTCGGCGTTGTCGTCGTATTCCCTTCCGCCCCAGTCGTAGAGCCGCGGACGGTCGAAGTATTTGTTGAATTCCAGAAAATAGACGGTCAGATTTTTCTTCGCTTTGAAGATGCGGATCGCCGCCCATTCCGTCCCTCCGCCCGAGGGAACGCCGAAAAGTTCCAGCTTCCCGGAGAACTTCAGATCGAGCCGCCCTGCCTGCTGGGGATACCACGGCATGAATATGGAAACGTTGTGCCCGCGGGCGGCGAGGGCATCCGGCAGTGCGCCTGAAACATCGGCCAGGCCGCCGGTTTTTGCGAAGGGAACGGCTTCGCTGGTCACCCAGAAAATGTTCATTTTTCCTGGTCCTTTCGTTGAGTGGATCTTCCGGAGGAAAATATGCCACAAAAACGCAAAATTTCAAATTCCCGCGTCCGTTTTGATGAAAAAAACACCTCGCCGCGTCCGTCAGATCCCTGCCGGGAATGACGGGACAGACATTTTCACCGCAAAGAATCCTCTTTCCGATAAGGAAAAATCAGGAAATGCTGCCCGCATTTCTCATTGCCCTGGCTGCGGCATATGTCTCTTCGCACTTCCGCTCCATATACTCCACCTGATCGGGCCGCAACTTGTTTTTCTGAACGATCAGAACGGGATGGGAGTATGCTGTGGACCCGTGCGACAGCATGGAAAGCTGGAACCGGACATAATAAAATCCCTTCTTGCGGGAATTCCCGAAGCAGCAGTTGTCCAGCCAGACATAGACGCGTCCGCTTCCGTCTTCATCGTAACTGCCGAACGAGGGGCGTTCGTGCAGACGAGCCTTCATTTCCCGGCGACGATCCCCGTCCGTCTTGCAGTCTTTCTCCAGGAAGAAGGAAAATATCGAATCCGGATCTCCGGGCTTTCTCGGTTTTTGCGGAGTCAGCCCCAGTTTTCCGGCCAGGCGTTTTTCCTCTTCGGTGAGCAGTTGAAAATGTCTCCACAGTTTCTGCCGTTCTTCCTCTTTCCGGTCCCGGATGCACACCTGTGTCAGATGAAAGTCCGGAAAACTCTTTTCCGTTTCCGCGCACAGGGTTTCCAAAAAGGATATCTGGTACGGGCGCAGCTTCTTTTTCTCCACAACGACCGGATTTCTTTTCAGTACGAGCAGCCAGCGTTTGGTCAGATCGTCGGATTTCGTTCCCAGCTCCGCCTTCAGCGCGTCAAATTCCGGAGTCTCGGCTTCCGCCGACATAAAACCGTTCCCGACGGCGAGATAATAAAAACTGCTGCCGGCAAATTCGCCCTGCCGGCAGTCATACCGCATGACAAGCTGGATCTCGGATCCGATCCGGGAACAGCGGCGGAACTGATAAAGACGGCATTTGCTCTCCTCTTCGGACAGCGGCTCGCACTTTTTTTCCGGCGGAGTCAACCCCAGTCCGTCGACGATCTTTTTCTCTTCATCCGAAAGTACCCGGTAGTCCTCCCAGCCGTGGGCGCTTCCCCAGCCTTCATGCTTCTCGAACTGCTCCCCGAGTTCCCGGGGACTCAATATGTCGTCATCGCTCCGGAAACGGTAATGGATCAGATTGTCGATCTTTTCTGCCGTTCCTGCCTTGCTCCGGGCTGCTGCTTCACGCTGCTCTTCCGTATCCGTCAGAAGCAGAGGATATTTTTTCGCAGCCGGTTCCGGTTCGCGTTTCAGCAGTTCCTTCAGTTCGTCTTCGTTAAACGGTGCGGCCATTTGACGTTCGTATTCACGCTTCGCTTCCAACAGTTCCCGTTCCCGTTCCATCAGTTCGTCCACTGCTTTCTGCGAGTCTTCACGGCTCCTTTTTTCCGCCTGCCTTGTTTCCGGTTCCAAAAGAATGGTGCACATGGGATACCTCCGTATGGTTGTTTGTTCAGCTGTTGAAACCTTTATAGAACTGGTATGCGAGATACGGCAGCGCCAGAATGATCGCACCGAGCACGAGGACCGGCAGAAAATAAAGAATGATGTGGAACAGAAAGTACGCAAGGAATGCCAGCGCGTACAGAAGTACGCCTGCCGCCGGTATGCCGATCAGTGCCAGCAGACATCCGCCCAGATTCTTCATTTTCTTCCTCCCGTCCGTAATGGATCACTCTTCGCCGTCAGACTCTCCCTCATCCTCGGGGGGCGGCTCGATAAGTTCCCCGAGCTGCTGCGAAAGTGCGGCATATTCCTGCTGAATGCAGCTTTTCTCCGCCGGATCGGACGTCTCCGAAAGCTCTTTTTCCAGTCCGCCCATCTTCCGGAGCAGATCCTCCGCCCCGGCGAGGAACTTGTCGCTGATCAGCGGACAGTACTTCTCCAGCGTCTTCTTGTGCTTCAGTCCGTTCATGCCGCCCATGATGGCGGTGATCAGTCCCATTCCGGCGCCGCCTGCACCCGCGGACAGCGGATAGAGCGACAGGCCGCCCAGCGCCCCGTAGAGAAGCGCAGAGTGCTTGAATTCACCGCGAAGCAGCATCAGGGCTTTCCAATACAGTTCCGGCATTTCGCCGTCCGACAGCCCCAGCGCGATCCATAAAGCGAACGCACGGCGGCTCGGGACCGACAGCCCGCCGAAAGATTCGCAGGCGCTCCGTGTCCCGTCGATGAATTCCGCCAGCAGTTCATCTTCGGAAATCCGGCTTCGCAGATGTGCAAGCTTGGCGTTGAGACCTACGGCGTCGGGCGAAACATCGGACGGCTTCCTGCCCAGATGTGCCGCGATTTCCTCGAACCTCTTTTCCTGTTTTTCGCTGTACCATCCGCCCAGATTTCCCAGCAGGTACGCAATATCCAGTGTCGCCTGGACGCGTTTCTCTGTCCGTTCCGGACAATGCGGATTGATGGCGTTGATAATTTTCCCGGGAATGCGGCTGAAGCTCTCCGCCTTCAGTCCCTTCACCTTCCGTTCCACTTCAGCGAGGTCGATGTCTCCCGCTTTTTCGAACGCTTTCAGAATCGCGTCCGCAACTTTCACTTCATTCATGATTTCTTCTCCGTTTTCATGGCTTTTGTTATGCGGGAGTCCGGTAAAAAAACTCCTGCGAACGGGTGTCCATTCAACAAATCATTCGGAGAAAAAGGTCCTTTTTGTCGCAAAAAAACATAATTTTTTATGAATCAGCCTCAAATTTTTTTCTGGCAAGGTGGATTTTTCTCATTCCGGCCGGATCGTACCGGCCGTATACGGAGAATTTTTCGGACGCAGCCAGACCGCGCCTTTGCGTTCAGCTTTTCACGGATCTCCGGATCCTTTTCCGACTTGGAGATGAGGCGGACGGCGGAATCGTAATTGCCGTAGACGGCCGCCGCTTTGCAGCCGAAATCCGCTTCTCCGGAATGATTGCATCCGGTCAGCAGAAAGATGCCCGGCAAAAACAATGCGCTCCGAAGCCATTTCATCTTTCTTTTCTCCCTTTTCCGGTCGTTTCGTTTCATGCTCAGCCGGACGGTCTGCGTTCATTTCTCTACGGTGACAGCCTCATGAAAGCTGCTATAGCATTCTTTCCCTGCATTTCAAGTTCTGCGGAGGGGGCTCTGCCGGAGCGAGTGTAAAAAGTCTTTCTTTTGCATACTCGCACGAAATCGTGACTATTTACACTTGTCATAACCGGGCGGACGAGTATAGTATTCCCGCAAACCGAAAAATCATACCGGAGATCAGACGATGAAAAACAGACCCGTCGTAAGCGCCTTCTATTTCCCCAACTGGCATGTGGATTCGAGAAACGAGAAACTTCATGGAAAAGGATGGACGGAGTGGCGTGTGGTTCAGTATGCCACGCCCCGCTTCCCCGGACATCATCAGCCTCACATCCCGCAGTGGGGATACGAGGACGAGGCGGATCCGTCCGTCATGAGAAAAAAGATCGACACCGCGCAGAAGTACGGGATCGACGCCTTCACCTTCGATTACTACTGGTTTTCCGACGGCGCCTACCGGGAGCGCTGTCTTCTGGAAGGATTCCTCCCCGCCTGTGCGGGAACCGATTTCAAGTTTGCCATCATGTGGGCGAATCACGATCCGATCTACACGCATCCGGGCAGTTACCTGAAGCCCCGGGAACCGCTCTGGTCGGGCGCGGTGGATCCGAAAACATTCACCGAGTGCACGGATCACCTCATCGAGACGTATTTCAAGCATCCCAATTATCTGCGCATCGAAGGGAAGCCGTATTTTTCTTTTTTCAACCTGAAATACATCCTTCAGACCAACGGACCCGATGTCACCGCCGACATGATTGCCGATCTCCGCGTCCGCGCCGCCAAGGCGGGCCTGGACGGGATCTGGGTGGACGGCGATATCCGGAGACTGCACAATGATTCCGACATTCCGGGTACGATCGAACTGATCCGGAAGCTGAAACTGGATTCATGCTCTCTGTACAATTACTCTTATTTTCCCGCCGGTTTCCCCAGCTTCGATTTCAGGGAAGTCATCGAACCTTCTGTTGCCTTTGCGAAAAAGGTCAGCGAAGCGATTCCCGTTCCTTACAATCCCGCGGCGCCATGCGGATGGGATGTCAGCCCGCGTTCTGTGCAGTCGGATATGTACGAGGCCGGACGCGGATATCCGTTCACAGGCATCGCGGTAAACGACACGCCGGAAGTGTGGGAAGAGTTCCTGCGCAAGATGCGGGAGTTTCTGGAATCGGGATCAAGCACCGCACGGATCTTCAACCTGGCCTGCTGGAACGAGTGGACGGAAGGCATGTTTCTGGAGCCGGACGATCAGTACGGATACGGCAAGCTGGAAGCGGTGAAGAAGGTTTTCGGCGCCTCGAAATGACCGGAAGAGAAGAATTGATGAACATCAGAAGAAATATCTCTTTCCTCCCTGAAATCGGAAACTTCGGCCTCTGCGACCTCTTCCTGCCGGATCGTGCATCGGTTACGGATATCGCCGTCCTGACCATTCATGGCGGCGGCTGGGGCGCCATGAGCAAGGAAAGTTTCGAAGGTGTCGCCCTGTGGCTTTGCGATGAGCTCGGACTGCCGGTCTGCAATATCAATTACCGTCTTGTCGGCACCGCTCCCTGGCCCGCTTGCGGCGACGACTGTCTGGCCGCCGCCGATTTTCTGCTGAAATCCTCTCTCATTCCGGGCTGCCCCGAAAAACGCAGAATCTTTGTTCTGGGCGGCTCCGCTGGCGGACATCTGGCTCTCATGACCGGACTCCGGCTCCCCCCGGAAAAGGTCGAGGGGATCGTTTCCATCTCCGGAATCGGGGATCTGGAGGAGGACAGAGCTCTCGATCCCGCCCGGTACCGCGGACTGTTCGGACACGAGCCGTCCGAGTCGGAGATCCGGAAGGCCTCGCCAGCCTCGTACCTGACCCCGGACAGTCCGCCCATTTTCTGCACGCATGAGTTCGGCGATATCGTCGTGCCGATCGCCTCTGCGAAGTCGTTCCTGGAGGCCGTCCGGAAGAACGGCACGGTCGGCGAAACCTTCTTCTACAGCAAGCCGGAGGAGACCGGGTATTCGCACCGGATCTGGATCCCCGGCTCGGATCCTCACAAGCTGTACGCGGAGGTCGAGACCGCCATCGCCGCCTTCATAAAAAGACAGACGAACCCGCACCGTTCGTGAGAATGGGAGAGTGAACCTGTGATCCCCGTGACCTATCGATGCCCCTGGACCGCGGAGCGGAAGGAAGACCGCCGTGTCCTCCTGAAAGCGATCGCGGAGAGCGGAATGCGCCGTCTGGTCCTCTCGTATGCCATGATCGAACAGCTGATCCTGCAGCCGGAACTTCTCCCCGTGTGGCGCGGGGAACTCAAGGAGTTCGGACTTGGCTTCATGGATTCCCACGCGCCGTGGGGAAAGGGGAAGGAGCTCGGCACTGCGGAAGAGGATCTTCACAAACAGTCGGTCGCCCGTCATAAGATGTTCATCCGTTTCTGCCATGAGCTCGATATCACATCCATGACCGTTCATCCGGGCGGCGGACCCGATCCCGAGGCTGCCTTCGCCGCACTGCTGCAGTCCCTGGAGGAGCTGCTCCCGGTGGCGGAACGGGCCGGCGTGACGCTCTGTCTGGAAAACGTATGGACACCCATGGATCATTCGACCCGTCTTCTGGAGGCGGTCCGCCGTTTCGATACCCCGTTCCTCGGATTGTGCTATGACACCGGGCATGCCAATCTGTCCGAGAAGGGGCGGCTCTTCCCCGGAGAAAGCGATGTCCCGCGCAGCTGGACGACCCTTGGCCTGCCCGTGGCCTGGGAGGAAAATCTGGCGGAGAAATTCCACCCGTGGCTGGTCAACTGTCACTTCCACGATAATCACGGCATTTCCGATGAACACAATCTGCCCGGCGACGGCACCGTGGACTGGCCGCACATTTTCTCGGTCCTGAAGAAGGCTCCCCGGCTTCGATGCGTCCAGTGCGAGGTGCGGATCCCCGCGGCCGGCGTCGTCCCTTCCGTCTGGCGCGAGGCGTTCCGAAAACTTTCCCCGGAGCTGGATGCCTGACTCCGGTTTCGAACATGTTCTTTATTCAACTTCAACAAGCGGAGATGAAAAATGCAGATCGAACGCAGAAAACCCCTTGATGCCAACGTGGGCATCGTATCCGTCGGACTGGATACCTACTGGAAACAGTTCCCCGGACTTCTCGGAAAAATGCACGAAAAAACCGCACGTTTCGCGGCCATGCTCAAGCCTTACTCCGTGCACGTGACCGACTTCGGCATGGTGGACAACGCTCTCCGGGCATACGAGGTCCTGCCTGCCGTCAAGGCCGCCGATCTGGACTTGCTCTTCATCGATATGGTCACCTACGCCACCAGCTCCACTTTCGCCGCCATCGTGCGCGAGATGTCATGCCCCGTGGTACTGGTCGCCCTGCAGGAGCTTGCCGCCATGGATTATCCCCGGGGAACCACCTTCATGCAGCTGTGCAACGATGATCTCTGCTCCGTGCCCGAGTTCACCGGCGTGGCCGTCCGCATGGGAAAGCCCGTGGCGGACGTCATCATCGGCCGCCTGGACGGCGATGAACGGGCGAAGGCGTCCATAGCGGAATGGTGCCGGATCGCTCATGTGCGTCACGATCTGCGGAAGGCCCGTATCGGCCACATGGGACACGTGCTGGAGGCCATGCTGGACATGCAGACCGATCCCACCGCCGTGACCGCCGCCTTCGGATGCCACGTGGTGCAGTGCGAGCCCGATGAGATCATGCGCGAATATGCCCCGCTGAAGGATGATGATCCCGCAGTCCTGGCCATGTCACGCAGGATCCTGGATTTCTTCGATACGCCCGATCCCGTTTCCGATCCCGTCACCACAAAGCTCACTCCGGCCGACCTGACCACGGCCTCGCGGGCCGCAACGGCGCTGGAGCGTTTCATCGAAAAGAAGCATCTGGACGGATTCGCCTACTATTACGAGGCGGAGGAGGAATCGGAGATGCGGAGACTGGTGACCAACTTCATCGTGGGCAATTCCCTGCTTACCGCTGCCGGATTCCCCATGTGCGGAGAGTTCGATGTCAAAACCTGTCTCGCCATGCTCATCATGGACCGCCTGGAGATCGGCGGCAGCTTCGCCGAGTTCCATCCCATCGACTTCGAACGGGGCACGGTCCTGGTGGGACACGACGGACCTCATCATCTGAATATCGCCGACCATAAACCCGTTCTGCGCAGCCTCAAGAAATATCACGGGAAGCCGGGCAGCGGCGCGGGCGTGGAATTCAATATCCGCACCGGCCCCATCACCATGCTGAGCATCGGAGTCCGGGCGGATGGAAAATTCAAGTTCATTCTGGCCGAAGGCGAATCCATGGCCGGGCCGATTCCGCCCACGGGAAACACCAACACACACGGAAAGTTCCTGTCGGATGTGCAGACCTTCCTTACCCGCTGGTGTCTCGAAGGTCCGACGCACCACTTCGCGCTGGGGATCGGACACCATGCTTCGACGATCGCCAAAATCGCCGCCGGTTTCGGGATCGAGGCCGTGATCGTTCCTCAAAACTGAGGCAGGTCCGGCTTCTTCGCTGATCGAAAAAATGGCCTGTTTCGGCAGGCCATCCGAAAAATAAAATCGGCTTTTTCTCCGTTTGCTTCTTGTTTTTCCCCTCCTCTTCGCTATATTCATTTATTGAAACAGGAGTACGGATGAATGGAGAAGCGGCTGCAAGTTTCGGAAATCAGACTCGATTCGGATTCCTCTCGGCTGCTTGTCGGCAGGCTGGCTGATGAGATCCGGTGCCTGATCGCCCGGGATGATCTGGGCGGTACGGTCCTTCCTTCCGTGCGGAGTCTCGCTCAACAGCTGAAGATCAACCGTGAGACCGCGGGAAAAGCCTACGCCGAACTGGAAAGGCAGGGCGTGATCCGGCGGAGATCTCCGAAAGTCTACACGGCTTCCCACTTCTACCGGAACGATCTGGAACCGTATCCCAATATCGGGATCATTCTTCCCTGCCGGTTTTCCGATCTGGTCAGCAACTCCGGCAGCTTTTGCCTGCACTATATCAAGGGGATCATCGATGCGGCGGCGGAACAGAAAATCTCCGTGCTCATGCTGGCCCCGCCCGGCTTTTCCGCCTCGGATCAGGAGATCAGGCAATTCCGCGACTCCCTGACGCGCCGCCTCATCGGCGTCGTCCACCTGGGCGACCGGGGACGCCGTCCGGACCGACCGCTGGAGGCCGTGATGAAGAATGAACAGCTTCCGCAGGTCATCCTTTCGGCCGTTTCCGAACTTCCCAACGTGGGCTCCGTTCTTTTCGATACGCTTTCGGGCGCGCGGAGCCTGGCCGAGCAGCTCTTGGCCCTCGGACACCGCAAAGTCGGACTGATCATGCCCTGGCCCCGTTTCGTGTGGAAGGGCGGCGATTCGCTTCTTTCCTACACCTGCACCCTGCGGCCGCTTGAGATCCGCGGTGTTTTGGAGGAATACGGGATTGACTGCGATGACACATACTGCTGTTTCTCCTGCACCTATTACAACGCCGTGCTCGCCGCCCTGAAAAAGAAGATGAAAGCCGGCTCGCTTCCCTCCGCCTTCTGGTGTCAGAACGATGAAGTTGCCTGCTGGTGCATCAAGGCCCTGCGTGAACTGGGACTTTCCGTGCCCGGCGACATCTCCGTGATCGGTTTCGACGGCGTGGACTCCGCCGCCGAGAAAAGTGAACTCACCACCATCTGTCTGCCGTTCTATGCCGGAGGACGCCGCGCCGTTCAGCAGCTTCTGGAATACCGGAAACACGGAATCACTGAGGAAAACCGTTTCTCGTATCTTCAGACGTTTTTGCTTTCCAGACAGACTCTGGCGCGCAGCAGAATGCAAATCACATGATGAAGGGCGTACAGAATGAAAATAAAAAAATTGTTTTCCGCATTGGTCGGCGCATCCGTCATGCTTTCGGGGCTTTCGGGAATGGAAATGGATAATAACATCGTTGTTCAGGATTGTCCGGGTTATAATTCCTGGTCCTTCGTTCAGACTCTGGGCACCAGACTTGTCTGCGTGTATTCCCGGGGATCGGCCCATAAGATCGACGAACCGGCCCGCGGAGTGTATGTCCGGACCTCCGATGACGGCGGAAAGACCTGGAGTGAGGAGTCTGTCGTATGCAATTTGCCGGACTGCGGCAACGTACCCGAAGGCAAGGGGCTCGATCAAAACGGGAACATGCTCCTGTGGATCCGCCATGCGGGCGGAAAACATCCGGTCTACCTTCGTCACGAACTCTATGAATCCGCCGACGGGATCCGGTTCCGCCGGATCGCGCAGCCTTCGCTCGATCCCATGCCGATCCAGATCTCGGACATTTTCCACGTGCCGGGTGTCGGGCTTATGTCCCTGTGGTTCGCCGGACATTACAGGGAAGATCCGGAGCATTCCTGGGGAACTCTGGTCAGCAGCGACAACGGCCGTACCTGGAAGCAGAATACGATCGAGTCCGGACTGGGATTAAAGGACTGGCCCACGGAACCCTCCGCGGTCTGGCTGGGCGGGGGAAGAATTCTGGCCATCGGCCGATGCGAGGTCAGGTCCCGCGGCTTCGTCCCCGCTCAGTTCCAGCTGGAATCCGCAGATTCCGGAAAAACCTGGAAACGGTCCCGGACCAACATCACCGATGTCGCGGCATCCACTCCTTCGCTGATCCTCGATCCTTCCGACGGGACTGTCTACCAGTATTACTACCAGCGGTACGCGGGCCTGCTCAAATGCCGGACCGTTTCGGCGGAATCCATCTGGAACAATCCCCTCGGATGGCCCGAACCCCGGGTAGTCGCCGTCGGCAGCCGGGAGGCGCATCATGCGGGGAATGTGAATGCCGCCGCGTATCGGGATCGGCACTGTGTGACCTTTTACAGCGGAGACCCGAATCATACGGCGGTTCTGGTGAAGCTGATTCGGCCGGGTCAACGAAACGAAAATGATAAACAGTAAAACAACGAACATAACAGGAGAAAGAACGAATGAAAAAAATGCGTTTTACCCTCATAGAACTGCTGGTCGTCGTCGCCATTATCGCCATCCTCGCGGGCATGCTGCTGCCCGCCCTGGGCAAGGTCAAGCAGACGGCACAGGGTGTTTCCTGCGCCAACAATCTGAAACAGGTTGCCACCTCGTTTCTGCTTTACATGAACGATTATAACGATTGGCTGATCATTAACACCAATTCAGAAGTGAAGTGGATCACGGCGATCAACGGCGGCAATATCGATAAGAATGTCTATAAGCTCGGGATCGGTTATCTTTCCTCCGCGAGGGCCGAAGAATCGTTCTGCCCGGGCCGGGCGCCGTTCAAATACATGGGTGACCATTCGTACGGATATTTCCACCGCCAGGGCGCGAACGTGCCCTCGAATGTGATTCATCAAGTATCCAGCGCCGTCTCCGCTGCAAACAAAGATGTCTTTTACAACACCCGGGTCATCAAATCCGCCAGTTCCTTTTTCATTACCGGAGACAGTTTGGCCTCAAACGACAATTCTCAGCACGTTTATCCGCATGGTTTCACCATGGCAACTCCCGGTTCCGGCGTGCCGCAGTCCAATATGCCCTTTGTTTCTGCTCACGGATCCTCGGGCAACTTCAATTTCCTTGATGGACATGTGCAGGGAGTTCGGTCCGCTTCGGAATTCGTATCCTTCTGCAAGGCGGAACAGCCGAATACCGAAATGACCTGCAGCGTCTGGAAGAAAGCGCACTCTCCTGAATCTGTCACCAAGTAAAGATGCGGTGGATTCGAACTGTCAATGAGGAAATTTTAACAAGAGGACCTCTTAAATGAAAGCAAAGATCCTGCCGTTTTCGATCCTTCTCATGCTTACCGCAGCCTGCCGCCGCGTATCGGGATCGGCACTGTGTGACCTTTTACAGCGGAGACCCGAACCATACGGCGGTTCTGGTGAAGCTGATTCGGCCGGTTCAACGAGACGGAAAAGATAAACAGTAAAACAACGAACATAACAGGAGAAAGAACAAATGAACAAAAAGCGTTTTACCCTCATCGAACTGCTGGTCGTCGTCGCCATTATCGCCATTCTCGCGGGTATGCTGCTGCCCGCCCTGGGCAAGGTCAAGCAGACGGCACAGGGCGCTTTCTGCGCCAACAATCTCAAGCAGGTCGCCATGGCGTTCCAGCTCTACATGAACGACTTCAACGACTACCTGATCGTGGCGATCAATTCCGAGAATAACTGGATTACGGCAATCAATGCCGGCAATATCAATCCATATAACACGAAGAGTGCCTATAAAGGGATCACGTATCTTTCCTCCGCGAAGGCCGAGGAAGCGGTATGTCCCAGCAGGGCGCCGTTCAAGTACACAGACCACCGGTACGGCTATTGCCATCGCACCTTCACGCACATTCCCGCGAATCTGCGGAAGAATGTACCCAGTGCGTACAGCGATTCCAACACCGATTCCTTCTACAATACCCGCGTCCTCAAATCCCCAAGTTCCTTCTTCCTTGCCGGAGACGGATGGTCCTCCGTCGGCAGTACCCAGAGGACCGAGATGACCAAATTCTCCTCCGCAACTCCCGACTACACCAGCGAAAAGACCTCGAATCTTCCTTTCCTCACGGCGCACGGATCTTCCGGCAATTTCAACTTCCTTGACGGTCATGTGCAGGGAGTGCGTTCCGCTTCGGATTTCGTATCTTTCTGCAAGGCGGAACAGCCTGGTACCGAAATGACCTGTACCGTCTGGATAAAAATTGGCGCGCCGGAATCTGTTACGGAGTAAGACGTAAGAGGAATGAAGATGAAAAGACGTTTTTTGCCGCTGATCGTCCTGGCTGCTCTCTCGTTCGCCAGCCTCTGCCGGGGACAGGTCATTTTCCGGGAAAACTTCGAGAACGGGACAGACTCGTTCAAAGGGCTGGTGACAGATACCGTCAACCCGGGCGAGGGCAGGGCGAGTGCGCTGCTGCAGCCGGAAAATCCGGCGGAAAAGGAAATTGCGGATGCCGTCGGCACGAAACTGATCCCCGTCAAGCCGGACACATGGTATCGTTTCTCGTTCCTGTTCCGGAACACGATCGGAGACGGGAAGCTCCTTTATTTCCTCTGGGAAAGCAGTTCGGCCACGGAAATGAAATGCAAGTGGTACAGTTTCCAGCAGCGGGCTTTGCCGCTCAATATCGACAGCTGGAACCGGTACACAGGCGAATTCAAGACTGCCAACGATACGCAGGCCGTCCGGATCGATTTCCATACCGAAAACAAGATGTCCGGCGTCTCCTGGCTGGATGACCTCATCCTGGAGGAGTTCACCCCGGTCATTCCGCCGCTTGCCATCAAGCCTCTGGAGACGGCGGCGAGCTACACGGACATTCCGACCATGCAGGCGTATGTGGAGGATCCAAATCTGCCTCCCCGCGAGAGGCCGACCTTCTGGCGCGAACTCGATTTGAAGAATATACCGCTCACGGTCGTTTACCGTGACCTGCCGAAGGAAACGATCGTCAAAGCCGAACTTCTTCGGGGCGCGGCGACCGTATTCACCGAAGAGCGTACCCTGACGGGGAGCGGAGAGACCTCGTTCGACCTGGGTATCCCGAACCTGGCCGAGGGGCTTTACAAGTTCCGCGTGAGCTCGGTTTCCCATGGCGAAACCACCTGCACACGGGAGAAGGAGATCTGGCGGATCCGGCAGGAGCCTATCCGCATGCCTTCTCTTCCTCCAATCCGGACTGTCAGCATCGGTCCGGACCGCAGCGTCCTCGTCAACGGCAAACCGTTCCGCTATGTCTGGGCCTACACCTTCCCCTGCACGGGACGTCTTGACCGCGTGCAGAAGAACTCGAAGCCGGATCTGGAAACGTATATGAAGATCGCCCAGGAGCAGTTCGGGCTCAACATCGTTCAGGTGTGGTATTACCGCGCGCCCAAGTGGGATAACAAGCTGGCCGAAAGCGATGCAATGGCCGTCGTCGAACTGAACGCCTGGCTGGATTTCCTGCAGAAAAACAATTATTATGGCGTGGCCGTGTTCGAAGAATGCTCGAATACGCGTCTGCTGCCGCGGCCGGAATGGATCCGCGTACTGTCGACCGGGATCGGGAAGCACCCGGCGCTGGTCGACTTCCTGATGGATGAACCCGAGATACCGAAATACACGCCCGAACAGATGAAGGAGTGTTATCGGCTTTTCAAAGAGCTTGCACCCGATCGTCTGGTCCATGTGAATCTCTGCCATCCACACCGCTTCAAAGACTATGCGGGCTGTTCCGATTTCGCTACGTTCGACATTTATCCGTTCCCCAGCATGTCCCTGCTGGAATCGGAGGACCGGATCCGGAAACTGCTGGCGTCCGTTCCTGAAAGTACCCCCTTCTATGAGTATCTGCAGGTGTTCAACTTCAAGGGACTGGAGATGCCGACGTTCGATCAGGTCCGCGCAACGTTTGTTCTGGACCGGATCTACGGCAGTCATGCGCTTGCCGCTTTTACCTGGAGTCCGGGCGGATTGCAGAGCGACATGGAACTGCAGGCCTATTTCCGCACCATCTACATGATGTTCATGAAGCTGGAGGATTTCACGGAGACGGCGAGCCGCATGAAATGGCCTGTAAAATCAAGCACGCCTCATGTCCGCTCCTGCGCGTTCCGGAACGGGGATCAGACGGTCGTGCTCGTGGTCAATATTTCCAACGAGAAATCTGCCGAGGCCACGTTCGATACGGAGGCCGGATCCGCCTCGGATTTCTTCGACGATGCCTGGAAATATCCCATCGAAGACGGCAAAATCAAGCTGGACCTGAAGCCCAACGGCACCGCCGTGATCCGCCTTCGCTGAAAATACCATGCGGCATGTCTTCAGCGCGGCGCCTCCTGTATGTCTGTGACCGGGAACGGGGAAACGATCCTCGTTCTGCCGTACCCGGGCCACGTCTGTTCATTCATCCCGTTTCTGGAACAGTGTGACGCTTCCCAGAAAAAGCTGTGCATTTTCTGCGCTTTTTTCCACATCCAGCTCGAGCTCGAGCTGATCCGTGCCGGCGGGGAGATCGGCGGTGATCAGATGCCAACGAGGTATTTGGTCATCGGTAATGAGAGAATATGACTTTTTGTTGATCTTCAGATATGTCTTTTTCCGCAACGAGCCGGAGACAGCGCATTGTACCTGTAAATCTCTGTCGGAACGTGGCACAGGCAGACGCAAGATCGGCGAAGAACGGTCCAGCGCGAACGCGGCAGTGTGGGCACTGAGCCATCGATTTGCGATGACGGCGAGACTTGTACCATTTGCGGGGGCGGGAAAAATCACAGGGAGGAAATCATTCAGACGATAAAAGTGAAAGAAATCTGTTCGGCTTTCACGTTTGAACTGCTCGTCGACTTTAGCGATATTCGCAAAATGAATTCCCTTCCCCAAAAGATGTTTGATCCCGATTGGCAGAATGGCGATTTTCCTGCCTTTGACGATCGAATCGAAGTTCGTCAGCAGTATTTGGGGCAACACGGTAAACACTCCATATGCAGGAGCGGTTCTCACATGCGGCACGGTCAGAATTTTTGCAGCCAGATACGAACCGTAGGCATTGGAATCCATCGGTTCGGAGATAAAGCTGTTGCCGATGAGCAGAATATTCGAATCTTCTGACGACTCGATCCGTGCCCCGTCGTAATAGATATATTTTGTCAGCACGGGCGATTCGGGCTGATGCGGGCCGATATCGCAGTTCAGCGGCCATTTCAGACGTTCTTTGTACCCTGTTTCATGGTACTCCGTCGAAAACAGTTTCGGGTTCAGATCCTGCCGGTAAAAGGATTTCAGAGAGGCAAGCCGTTCCGCCATGAGGTCCGTCAGACAATCGGTCGCTCCTTCATCGGGATGGTAATTACCGGGATAAAAAAACATTCTCTCATACTGCAGTGCACGGCTTACAAGGACATCGGAGACATAATGAGCCTCAATTCCTTCGTTGAGGAGCTGCCGGACTACAGCGGCCGCCTGAACATCGCCGTATTTTTGGAATTCCGGATTCAGCACCAGCGCGGCGATATCCCGGTAATCGGGAATGACCTGAATGATGAAAACAATACCGAACCTTTGGAAAAAGCGCTGCATTTCCCGGATCGCCGCCAGATTGTCCGGTTCGATTTCCGCGGGATGAAGAAACTGCCAGCTTTCCGGCAAAGCGAAATAGGAATTCCCTTTTTTTGCCCAGATGACATGTTTGTCGATGGGATCGTATTCCTTTTGCCGTTCGTTCCAGACCTGTTGGAACTCGGCATTGATTTTTTCGGTATCCTTCGCCCCGGCGAGAATGGTGGAGACTTTTTCCGATTCCAACTGAATTCGTTTGCGGGAGGATTCCGCTATTTCCGCGGGAATCGGCAATTCATCTCCCTCATCCAGCGGGGAAACGTATGGAGCCGCGGCCAAAACGGGAATGGCACTGCTGTGCCCCTGCCTCATATTCAGAGGATCGGCGGCGTCGAGAATGAAGGCCGGATACAAAAAACTTTCGATCTCGTCGACCTGCTGAATCTGCTGCTCTTCGATAGAGGCGGAGGCAAGCGGGCGAATCGATATTTTCCATTTCCCTTTTTTCATGACTTTGCTCAGTGGATGGATTTCGCGTTTGAGAAATGCGGGAATCAGAAGCTGAATTTTTTCTGCAACGGGTGGGCCGTCCAAAATTTCCGAGACGGTGAGAGCGGCGGTATAATAGCAGTCCGGATAATCTGATTTTTCCATATCCGGAACCGGGGAAATCTCCGTAATGGAACCGAGACAAATGCTGTTTTCCTTCGCTCGTAATTGCCGAAACAATGTGATGGATTTGACATTCAATTCACCCTGCAGTACCACTGCAGGCTCCAGCTGCTCGGCAAAGGATTTGCCGTCTCCAAGCATCAATGAGAGCGTAATGTCGGAATCGGTCTGTACCGGATATTCCTTATTTATGCCGTGATGCTTCTCCTGCAGCCGCACGATGCCGCGCCCCGAAAGGCAGCACTCCAGTTTATAGCGGTAAAGAGTGTCTTCCAATAAGGTCCGGTAGAAAACATATTCCAAAGGGATTTCGGAGGAAACGAGGAAACGCTGTTTCGAAATCCAGGCGGAAGGCGGCGGACCAGCAATCACGACATCTCTGCACAATCGCCAGCAGGGAGTCTGTCTGACATTCCGATACCAAGGATTGTCCCTTTTTCCAGTCAACGAAATCTGTGTGGGAAATCTTTCAGCGTAGTAAATATTCCATTGATCTTCCGCGGCAGACAAAAGCGACAGCGTGAGAAAAAAAATTCCTGCTGACCAAAGACGCTTCATTCTCATCCCCCAATCCTCATTTCGCAACCGGAACAACCGGCCAGCCTCCGGAAGATTCCGTAAATTCCCGGCAGGTGAAACAGTAGATCACATATTTTTTGTTTTTCAGCCAGGCGGGATCTTTCACCGCCTTGCGGAACAGATTGATCCGGACGGCGGATGCCGCGGATCCCTTGACTCCGATGCGGTCCACGCCCATGCCGAGCCGGAGAGCCAGCGCTTCGGCCAGACCCGCGTTGTCGGCCAGCATGTCGCCGCCGGTGGAAAATACAAGAGTGTGGCTGTCGCCGATCAGAAGAACGGGACTGTTTTCATCGATGGCGCCGGAAACGGTCTGAAGCTCGACGGCCTCCCGTTCCGGGTTCGCCGGATCGAACGAAACGGCCAGGTCGCCGGAAACGGTTTTCTTTTCCGGAACAGCCTTGAGCTGCGTCGTCCCTTTGAGCTCGATCGTTTTGGCCAGTTCATCGGCCGCCAGCGCGAGTCCGGCGGGACTCCAGTGCGCATCGGTCCGGCAGTAGAGATCACCCCGTCCGGAGGCGAGAAACGCGTCGCTCAGATCCAGAACCCGGATCCCTTTGGCACGAAGTTCCTCATAGTACGGCTTCAGATACTTCATGGCGTCGCCCTTCTGAAGTCCGGCCTCGGGAACTAGGGCGGACTTCGGCGGCACGGGGACGCAGATCAGCGTGATGCCGCGTGCTTTCAGATCCTCATGAAATTTTGCCAGCGCGGGCAGCGGATCCGCATTGCGCTTCGCCGCAGATACTTTGACGATTCCGCCCTGCGCCAACGGTCCTTTCGACAGATGTTCCCACTCGTTCCGGCTGAAGAACCAGCCGTCCGGCGTCCTCATGGCGATCGTTCCGGCGGGGATCTTCGCAAGTTCCTCCCCGGCGACTTCCGCGGGTTCGGCGCTTCGGGCCGGAATGGCCGCGAGGACCGTGAACAGGATGAGAGAGAAAAATTTTTTCATGTCGGTTCCTTTCTGTTATTTGTCGGAGAGGATATCTCCGAACAGCGGTTCGGCGAGGAGAAGAGCCTCGTCATCGAATTCACTTCGGTTCCAGCTGCCGAATTCGGATTCCCGTGCTTCCCACGGCTCCAGCCGGATTCGGACCGTGTCGCCCGGACGGAGCTTCGCCGCCGCCGTCCAGACATTGTCTTTCATGCTTACCGCGTAGACCACCGCCTGGGTGTTGCCCTCCATATCCCCGAGATGAAGGCTGACGACATGGTCCTTGTACGGCGCCGCATGCGGCCGGGGCACGGCGGAAACAGCCAGGACCGTTGCCGAGACGGTCTTCGGCGCATCCAGTGTAAGGAAGCTTGTCTCCGCGGGCACGACGGCCCCCGGCGTCATGTCGAGAATCTTCCAGTCTCCGTTTGCGAGTTCCCGGATGGCGAATTCCCAGATCACGACCTTTTTCCCGGCCAGACGGTCATGGCCCCGCTTCAGCTCGCCGGCAAGAAGCTGCCGGGTGGCAAAGGCCCCGGAATCGTTGCGGATCACGGCATCCACCGGCCGGCCTGTCAGCGAGCCCAGCGCTTCGGCAAGGCCGCCATCGGTGCCCCATTGCATGGCTTCTGCGGAATAGATATTGGCAAAACTGTCGCCCAGAAGCAGGATCTCCGAATCGCGCCGCGGACGGGCGTCGTAATCGGCCACCGTCACGGTTTCCGCGGGGAAAAACCGTTCACAATCCGGCAGCTTCAGCATGGCCGCCGTATCGCCCAGGTGCGTGACTTGGACGCTGCGTACCGGATGCGGATCCCGTTCCTGTCCGGTGATCTCTTTTGAGAGACGCCGTGCCGCAAGAAGCATTCCTTCCGGAGTCCAGTGCGTATCGGTCTTGAGGAACGGTTCGCACCCGGTCCGGCGGAATGCGGCGAAATCTTCCGTCAGGTCGAGCACGGTGACGCCCCCGGCCTCCACTTGTCTGCGGAATTCGGCGAACGATGGATTTTGACGCGGCGCGGGGCCGCCGTTCAGGGCCTCGGAACAGATGACGGGCTTGCCCGGGACCGGGAGAAGGATCAGCCTGATTCCGCGTTCCTTCAGCTGCCGAGCGAAATCCAGGACCGCCTTTACCGGGTCGGGCTGGACCCCTTTCTTTTCTCTTCGGACAAGGACTTCCGGACGCAGGAAGCCGGGATTGATCAGATATTCGTAATCGCCGGAGAAGAAGAGCCAGCCGTCTTTCCCGACGATCACTTTTTCATTTCCGAGGCGGAAAAGGCTGGTCATCATGGTCTGGGCCGGAGGAAGCAGCCACTTCCGCAGCAGCGAACTTTCTTCGATGGCGGATTCATAACTCTTGATGCTCTTCTGGATATCTCCGGTATTCCGCCATTCGGCGAACGGAAGCCGATAGAAGCACTGGCAGATTGGATAGACGGCGATCGTCAGCAGGAAGAAAAGCGTGAGAGTCCACTGCTGCGCCGCGCTGACCTGGGTATGTCCGATCTCGATATTGGCGATCTCTTCCCGGGAGAGTTTCTTTTTCGGTTGTTCGTTCATGAATGACTCTCCCTCAGAAAATGAAATAGATGAACGGATTGTAGCTTTGCGTCGTCAGCGCCGCCAGCGCCAGCAGGAACACGGCGATGCACCAGAAGAGTTTGCCCCAGGTAAGTTTCCGGGTGAAATCCCAGCTTTGAGGCAGTCCCCAGACACATGCTCCGGCAAGAAGAAAGCACGTCAGACAGTACGGCGAATAGATCAATCCTCTCGCCACCGAAGCGTGCCCGTCACCGGAAAATCCGCCGAACATGCAGGCAAGATACCGTCCCGCCGACGGCAGATCATCGGCCCGGAAAAAGACCCAGGCCACAGTTACCAGGAAAAAGGTGATGATCAGGCGGGCCGCCTTCGGAAGACCCCGGTAGATGCTCTCCTTGCCCTGTGCCCGCTCGAAGGCAAGCGCTCCTCCGTGGATCCCGCCCCAGATCAGAAAATTCCAGCTGGCGCCGTGCCACAAGCCGCCCAGCAGCATCACCAGCGCCAGATTGATATAGGTTCGGATCTCGCCCTTCCGGTTGCCTCCCAGCGGAATATACAGATAGTCCTTGAGCCAGGTGGAAAGAGAGATGTGCCATTTGCGCCAGAATTCGGTGATGGAGAGCGATTTGTACGGCGAATCGAAGTTTTTGGCAAAGACGAAGCCCAGCATCAGCCCCAATCCGATCGCCATGTCGCTGTACCCGGAAAAGTCGAAGTAGATCTGAAACGCATAGGCCGCCGCCCCGAACCAGGCGTCCAGTGTATTCAGCGTCCCCGCCCCGAACGCGGTATCGGCTATTTTTCCGCACGGATTCGCCAGCAGGATCTTCTTGCCCATGCCCAGCATGAAGAACGCCGTGCCCCGGGTGAATTTCTCCAGCGTCAACGTCCGGCTCCGCAGCTGGTCGGCAATTTCCTGAAAACGGATGATCGGCCCGGCAACCAGCTGGGGAAACATGGATACGTAGCAGGCGTAGTCGATGAAATTGCGGACCACCGCGGCATCACCCCGGTAGACGTCGATCACATAGCTCATGGACTGGAATGTGTAGAAACTGATTCCCAGCGGCAGAACGATCCGGAAAAATCCGGTGAACTGTGCCTCCGGTATTCCCATGGCCGACATCAGAGCGTTGTAGTTTTCCACGCCGAAATTGAAATACTTGAAAAAGCCCAGAATGGCTAGATCGCAGACAATGGAAAGCGTTACGAACAGCTTCTTCCGCGCCGGAAAGCGTTCCATCAGACGTCCGTTGGTGTAGTCAACCGCTGTGTTGAACAGCATCAGCAGGCAGAAGTACGGGTTCGCCCAGCCATAGAAAAAATAGCTGAACAGCGTCAGCGTGAGGTGACGGAGCTTCTTCGGCGCGACATAGTACCCCAGTAGCGCCAGAGGCAGAAAGAAGAATATGAAAAGATAGGAGGAAAAGACCATCAGTAGTACCAAAGCTCTATGTTTTTTATGGCATATTCATTCGCATAATGTTTTTGTTGGAAAAGAATCTTAACATCAGAAAAGTCAGAGGCTTGATTTAAAAGAGGGACAAAAAGGTCTGCAGATTGACTGCGTCCAGGGGCAAGGGAACATGTGTCAATAATACTGTCATTCCTTGAGATTATTAAAGTGATGGATGATGTTCTGTCAAAATTGACACGAACCATGCAGGTTTTCCTTCCCTCCAAATAAGGTATTGAAAATTTCATTTCAAATTGATTTACCCGTTGCGATACAGGTATGCCATTGGATGTAAACAAAACAGCTTCATCCTTGTCAATGGAGTATAGAAACGAATTATAGTTGTTAATCGTAACTTCATCCGAGAAGGCACTTATAGTTTTTTCAAGCGTAATCCGTTTCGCCTTGTCTTGAATATATTTTGGAATAAATGGAAACTCCTTCCAATCATCGGGGTGACCTACCATGATAACCGCTCTTCTAAAATTGAGTAGTTGAGGTTTTGCAATGAGGTTTCTTATCATCGGATTATGAGTCCCGTCCTGATAATACCAATCAGGAATGGCTTGAATAAAGTATGCCGTATATCCTGGAACAGATGCTCCAAGAGATCTTTGAGGAAACCGGAAGTAAGAATTACTTAAAAACAGGAATGGAGAGCCTGAATTAGATGCAAGATTGCCTATTGTTTTATTATCCCGAACAACCTGTTTAAAGACAATGTTTTTTGCAGGATCAAATTTCTCATTTCCTGGAGGCCAAAAATAACGAGGCTGATCAGTTTGGAACAAGGAATCTGCTAAGGTTATTTCCTGGGGAGACTTTTGATATTGATATCTGCTTAAAACAGTAGACAGAACTTTTGCTGAAACAAATGATTGTCCCTCAAACGGATGAAGTTCTTCCGGAGTATTATAGAAATAAAACAGTGGAAAATCAAATCTTTCCTTCCACATTTCCGGCATTGGATCAACAATCTCAATATCATTCTTTAAACATTCATAGTAATGTTCAACCCATGCCGGATTCTCTTGAAAGTCCTCGGATGCTAATACACGAGCAGCAAAATCCCATTTGGATGGAATGCGGACGACAATAAGATCAATATTGTTATCTTCCAAATACTTTTTATATGGAAGTATTCCATCAATATACTCTTTCGTCGAATATGAGGTTTCTGTTCCTCCGGCAGCGAAATAAGAATCGTTGATCCATCCTTTGTATTCTTCTTTGCTCATATTGCCATACTTTTCTGCAATAGTCTTATACTCCTCTTTCCAAGCTGAAAACGAACCGCCATGTTTTACCAATTCCTCTTCGACACGATCTATTTCTGCTTGAATGCGATTATGACGAGATGAAATGGCTTTTTCGTCCCTTGAAAAAGATTGAATCGGGAGGATCGTTATTTCTCTTTTTGCGAAATTCCGATTTCCGATCTTTTGAAAGGTTGAGATTTTATTAATCGTCAAAGGGTAATATTGCTGGTGCTCAAAGGACTGAATATCGTCTGACAGTTGAATTTCCTGAATGTCCTGGGGCATAGCACCATACTCTGCACAGGAGCAAAATACTTTGTCCCCAGGTTTTAATATGTTTCTCCCTATTATTTTTTTGTTTTTCATAATCGGCGTGTTTAATAACACTGTTCGCTCAATCGTTTTACTTAGGGAAGAGGTGGACAGCAAAGAATCAATTTCGACTAAAAGAGTATACAGACAATTCTGATAGTCGTTCTTTTCTGGATCAGGAATGGCTGATACTGATAGAATTGTTCCTTCGAATGCAATTGAGTCCAAATTGACATTTTCATAGAATTGGAAGAATGGTTCCTTTTTCCTTTTTTTCTCTTCCGTCTTTGTTTGTGCCAGGTGATTAGTCTTGGCAGGTTTTGTTTCGACTGTCTTTATCTCAACGGGCATTGATCCGGTTACTGGCTTGGTTTCGGGAACAGAGACCAATGGTTTTCTGTTGGATGTGGGGCTCTCACTTTGAAGCGTCTGATCATCATGGCGGCTGAATTCCTGGCAGCCAGTGATGACAAAGAAAGCAATCATGCAAATAATTATTGCAATTGGAGCAATTAGTCGCTTCATTTGGGATCTTCTATCAGTTCGTTTTTGAGAACGTGTTTGTTTGTTGGAGGGGCACCAGTTTCCGGTAAAAATTGCCGGACCTGATTGTTAATGTCGACTCCTGCGTTGTACTAAAGGTATCCGAAATTTTTAATTTGAGCGCAGGAGGCCCGACAATCCGTTACCATAGCATTTTTCAGCAAATTTTCAAGTTCATTCCCCCGATATCGTTTTGAAAATTCCGTAAAAAACATGTCCGGGACGGCCGCCTGCATGATGTTGTGCATTGATCTCTCGGCTCCCTATTGGTAAATCTGAACATCACCCACGGCAACTACCGTCCCCGGTTCTCCCGTCAGTTCGATTTCCACTTTTTTCGTTCCGACGGGTATCTCCGCGACAATCTTGTTCCACATGAAAACTTTGTAGCACTCCGGAATGGTCAGCGCCACACCGTTGACCCGCAGCCTGGCGGGGCAGGGCGCTTTTGCACAGACCGGTACGGAAAGACACAGCGCCGAAGTCCCCTCTCCGTCCTCCGTGAGGGAAAACTCCGCGATCCGGCACTTGCCGTCATCAGGGACCGTAAAGATTTTTGCTCCGTCCAGCCCTCTTGCAAACGGTGCCGTCACATCCGTATTGCCGCCGGAGACGGAGTACGTCTTTTTCCAGGTTTTTCCGCAGAGAAGCAGTATCTGACGATCCATCTCCCGAATGTTGCTGAAGCGTGCTGCATCATGAATATGTTGTACCCCCATGGCGCAGATGAGTACTTTTTTCCCCTTCAGAAACTTTTCGGGATCCCGATTGAGAAATTGGATAAAGGAAGTCATTAAGCCGAATCCTTCCAATCGATGAAAGTCGTACGAAACGGCCATTTTCTCGCACAGGAGAGTCGGCAGGGAATCGGGCCATTTCATCGGCGTCTGCATATAGGAGTTTCCGAAAATCAGGATCGGCGATGCAGAATCCGGCGGGATCTCGTTCCCGTCATAGAGCACCTGGCGGCTCTGCCACTCTGTACCCGGCTGATGATCGCCGATATCGCAGTTCTGCGGGAAAAGATACAACGGCGCTTTCAGTGGTATATTTGCATAGACATGCGGACTGCTCGTGGTGGAAAATCTGCTGCGGTCTAGCGTTTCCTCAAATCCGAATCGCGCCAGCTTCGCTGCCAGCATACCGGCAATGACATCCTGTGCCGTGTCCGCCGGGTGCGGGTTGGAAGGAAAGAAAAACGCAAAGGGATACCGGTTGTATGCTTTGATAAGATCATCCGTGACATACACGGCTTCGATGCCGTGCTCAAGCAGTTCCTTAACTGTCAGGGCAGTCTGAAAATCAGGCACATGGCGGAACTCCGGATTGATGACTCTGGCGGCGGCTGCGTATGAATCCGGGACAAGGCTGACGATCAGCTGACATCCGTTTGCATGGAGGAAATCCCGCAGAGCGGTCAGACATTCCATATTCCATGGCGTGACCGGATCATATTTTTCGATCAGCGTATACTCCTCCGGCAGACACCAGAACGAGTTGTCCACATTGCGCCATACATAGCCATTGGCAACACGGTTATATCCGGGCGGGTCTTTCGCTTTCTCCGCGGCCCAGGCTTCCTGAAACGCCGCCTCGGCCTGCTCTTTCCTCTCTTCCGTCCATCCTTCCAGCATTGCATTGATTTTCTTCAGATCCGACTCGATCGCCTGTGCCTGTTTCTGTTCCAGTTCTTCCGAAAGCGGAGGATTGATCTTGCGTTCGAAAAGGGAAATGTACTCCTTGTAGTCGTCCGAAAATGGAATGCCCGTGGAGGAATCATGAAAGGCTCGAAGCCAATCACCTTCCAGAAGATAATAGTTCTCCAGCGTGAAAAGTTCCAGATCGTCCGCCTGCTGCGTGGTCTGCTGCTCCTGAGGCAGCTTCTCAAACGGCATGATGTAACAGCGGATCTTGTCTCCTTTTTTCAGCTTGGATACCGGCAGAAGCCGGTATTTCAGAAATCCATCCGCCAGCAGCTGGATCTCCCGCGGACATGAAGCGCCGCACAGAATACGATCTCCCGCAAAACGCATGGTGAAACGGCAGTCCGGATAATCGGATTTTCGGGGATCCGGGATTACGGAACACTCTTCCACCGTGCCTTCCACCAGCGTGATCCCATCCTGTGTCATGTCGTCCGGCAGTTTTGTCAGCTGCATGTCCTTCAGGATCACATCCCCGGTGATTTCCAGCATGATCCGAATCCGGGAAGCTCCCTGCTCGAAAAACAGTGGCACCTCCAGCTTCACGCTTTCTCCTGCGGCAATTTCCCGCCGGTCCACGATTTCGCTGCCGGAATGCACAAAACCGTATCGGACAACGCCGACAGCTGCTTGCGTGCTCCTTGTCCCCTCCGCCGGAGCCTCCAGCATGAGAGTCAGGTGATATCTTCGGCTTTGCTTTTCGATGATGCTTATTTTCGGACCGTAGACGAGGAGTTTTTCTGCTCCGGAGATCCTCCAGTAACCATCTTGTTTCGTGAGACGGCACCCGGACGTAAAGGTCTGCCATCCGATGACCCAGTTGTCGGGTTTCAGCATGCCGGAAACCGTTTCAGCGGGGATCCCCAGTTTTTCCAGTTGTTCGACATCCCGGGGCAAAACTTCTATCGGCGAAAGATTTTGAAAAGTTCCGCTTACCGGCTTCTCTTTTTCGACGGGCTTCTCTTTTTCGACGGGCTTCTCTTTTTCGACGGGCTTCTCTTTTTCGATAGCCTTCCCTGATTCGGTTGGCGTCGTATCCTCCCCGGTTGAAAAACAGCCTCCCGGCAGTGCGAGAATCATGGAAAGGAAGCAGACAGAAAGGCCTCCGATGAATCGGTGCAGGATCTGCCTTTCAGCATATTCCATACGTATTCTCATAGCTGTCTTTCCTTGCCCCAGGATAGTAAACTTCGCACCCCGCTACTATATCACTTTTCAGTCTTTTTTCAACTTTACTTTTCCGGCAGGGGCGCACAGGCGGGGTGTCTGCTCCATGCCCGGAAACGGGATCCGTTTTCTTCGGCGAGGGCGAGGATGCGCATGGCGGTCCCGCCGATCCGCCATTCCCGTCTTATCTCCAGCCAGTAGAGACCGTTTTCGCGGCGCAGATGCTTCGCATCGAGCGGTTTCTCGAAACGCTCGGCGGATTCGGGATCATCGCAGACCCGTGCGGCGGCGGCGAGGAAGCACGCCAGAACCGTGTCCGGCGCCTGCTGCGGATTCATGCAGTTGACGGATTTCGTGACGGCGTCCGTCGGGTCCTTGAATTTGTCCCAGTCCAGCAGACTTTTCGCCTCCTTCCAGAGGGCAAGGGCAGTTTCCCGTTTTTCCGCCCACGGTTCGTACCATACGATCGACCAGGCATCCAGGCCGGAGTATCCGCGGGGATAAAACATTCCCTGTTTCACATGGTAGAGCATGTTCAGCACACCGCCGCCCAGCAGCGGATGCGGATAATGGCTCAGTGCCCAGCTTTCCCATTGTTTTCTTTCCGCGGACCAGTTTCCGTGTCCCAGCGCCTCAAAGAGCTTCAGCGCAAAATGCGGATGGTTGTTGCAGGGGAAGAAAAGCAGACCCGGCTCGCAGGTCACGCCGCCGTGTGTCTCGTGCATCTGTTCGACGGTGATGTCGATCAGTTTCTGCACGTCGTAGTGGATGCATGTCTTTTCATCCCATACGAAGTCGAACCCCCCGGTCCAGTACTTCGTATCGCCTGTGAAACACTCGTACAGGGCGAGGAGCTGCAGAAGATGGCCCGTGAACATGATGTTTTCCCGATAGCACGGATCGGGCGCCCAGGGCTCTTTCCCCCAGTAGCTTTTGGCCTGCGTGTAGGCCCAGATCTTCCTCTTGAGATATCGCGTGATGCAGTTTTCCAAAATCCGCCCCACGACCGCCTTCTGCTCCGCATTGCCGCGCATCCCCAGCGCGGCGGCCGCGTACCCCGCAAAGGCAATGTGATACCGCGTCGCGCTGAGTCCGAACTGTTCCACGTCCGGCCACCAGTCCTGCTCTTCCCCGTCCGGCAGCGGGCCCAGCACGTGATCCAGCCAGCGCAGCGCGGCCTGCTCGTCTTCCGTCAGCGGTTTCGGCACGGCGGCCGCAGCTTTCTCCTCCTCTTCCGCTTCCCGGACGGATAATGATGATTCCATCGGCTCTTCCTCAAGGGCGGTCCCGCCGCATGCGCACAGGGCAAGGGGGAGCAGGAAAAAACAAATCAACTGTGCCACGCACGGCATGTATTTTGTATGGCTGCGCCGTGCTTTCTTTTCGATTTTATCCATTTTGAAACTTTCTGCAATCGTGAACGGATCGTTTTTCTCGCGGTCTTCTGCATCCTTTGCCGTTACCGGTGAAGGGAGTCCGACCATTGCTCCGCGGTTTTGAAATCCTCTGCGCGGTCCTTCCGGTACTCCCGCAGGGCGTTGGACGCCTTCTCTGCCTGGCCGGTCATGGCGTACGTGACCGTATGCGTCATATCCAGAAGCGCCCTGGAAAAGGCGATGACCGCCATCATGGAACCGGTGGCAATGAGCAGGCAAAGGAGCACATACTCCATGGTGACGGCGCCGGATTCCGCCCGACGCCGTGTACGCAGTCTGTTCCGCAGTGTTCTCCGCATATTCGGCTGTCCGCGGCCTTTCTAATGGAGCTGGTGCTTTTTCATCTTGACGGGCTGCGACGGCGGTTTACGCGTTCCGCCGGAAGGAATTCGGGGAACCGGATCCGCATCGGCGGGCTTTGCCGTCTTGTCCGGATTCCGGAACGAGTTCCAGGTGTCTCTGACCCAGTTAAGCGGCCTTTTCAGGTCGATCTTCGACACGAGATAATCGGTCGTGACTCCGATGGCGAATCCTGCACCGACAAGCACCAGCACCGGCGCGCCCGCGGTCCCTCCCCATGCGATCAGAGCCGTGGTGGCGATCCCCGTCACCAGCTTCGTCGTGGTCTGGGCAACGGACGTGAATTGTTTGGTGAAATCGGAGAAATCCTTGTTCTGAATGGCGCTGATGCAGTTGTTGATCGACGTTCCGACGTCCCATCCGTTTTT
>JAFZZR010000108.1 GCA_017615635.1 Lentisphaeria bacterium | reverse complement strand
TCCAGTTTTGCAGAGATCTCCGACTTTATCAGTTCGCGGATGGCGGGAAACCACGAGGCTTTTCCCACGCGATGTCCGCGGACGGTGAATTTTTCGATACGAAGCTCCGTCATAAACCGCGCCGCCTCACTCTTTCATCAGTCTTTCCGCCAGGGCGAGAAGCCGTTTCCCGGCAAGATCCATGCTGCCGCCGGACCCCAACTCTTTTCTTTCTAAAAAATATTATTTCAAGCCGCCAACGGTAAAGCAGGTTTGTGTGAAATTTCCGAAGTAAGCAAGCGGAAATTATGGCTAGTTGAAGAATTGAGGATGTTTCTCTCCAAAGATTCTTCACTCAATTCTCTGTTCATTTGCATCCACGCATACCAAACAAGGCAGTTGTTCAGATGTTTTGTGCTGACACCTTGGTGCCGCTGTTAATATAACATAAATTTTGAAAAAAAACAACCGGAATTTCAAAAAATCAGTCTTCTTTTAGAACACAGCCAATCGGAATAACCACCGGACGGGACAGGGCCGTTGTCAGCGGCAGAGGTGCCGGTAGTCGTGGAAGAAGGAGAGAAAGGGCTTGTGAAGCGCGCCGTTGGTGGCCAGAAATCCCTTTCCGGGGAACCCGGCGCCGCCGAAGAGGTCGGTAACGCATCCGCCCGCCTCGGTAATGAGGAGCGTGCCCGCGCCCACATCATAGGGCTGCAGGAACAGTTCCCAGAAGGCGTCCAGAGAGCCGCGTGCGACGAGACAGCAGTCCAGTGCGGCGGACCCGTATTTGCGGACATCCTGGACCTGCGGAGCGATCCTGTTGAAAAAAGTCAGATTGTTCTCCTCCTTCCACTGGGCCCGCAGACAGGCAAAGCCCGTACCAGCGATGACTTCGGAAAGGTCCGTACGGGAAGAGACATGGATCCGGCTTCCATTGAGGTAAGCCCCCTTCCCCAGCTCCGCATAATACAGGTCGCCCGTGACCGGCTGAAAAACCACGCCGGCCACAGGGATGCCGTTCCGGTGAAGTCCGATGGAGACAGACCAGTTAGGCAGATGGTGGGCGAAGGAGGCGGTGCCGTCGATGGGATCGATGATGAAGCAGAATTCCCGGTCCTGCCCGGACCGTCCGGTTTCCTCGCCGAACACGCCGCATTCGGGATGCTCGGCACGGATCTGACCGATGATGAACTCCTCCACTTTCCGGTCGGTATCCGTCACCAGGTCGAAACAGGTTCCCTTGCGGTGGATGGAAGAGGCCTTGAGACGGAGGAGATCGGCATAGGCGATGGCGCCCGCCTGTTCGGCGGTCCGCTTCATAAATTCGATCATGATAGAAGATCCCGTATTTGCGTTTACATCAGCTTCCGGAAGAGTTCCTTGAGCTCTGCCTCGCTGGTTTCCTTCGGATTGCCGGGACGGCAGGCATCGGCATAGGCGCTGCGTGCCAGGAAATCCAGATCCTCTTCCTTGAGAGCGGCGAGTTTGGCGGGGATGCCCACGTCGGCGGAAAGTTGGCGGACAGCAGCCACGGCGGCGGCTCGGAACTGTTCGGGAGCCATGCCGGTCGTATCCACGCCCATGGCGGAGGCGATGTCGCGGTATTTGTCACCGGTATTTTCGGCATTGTATTCCATGACGATGGGCAGCATCATGGCGCAGGCGACGCCGTGAGGCGTGTCATAAACGGCGCCCAGCGTATGGGCCATGGAATGGGCGATGCCCAGTCCCACGTTGGAAAAGGCCATGCCGGTGACGAACTGCCCCAGAGCCATGCCGTCGCGCCCGTCCGTGCCGTTGGCCACGGCAGACCGGAGGCTGCGGGAGATCAGCCGGATGGCTTCCAGATTCAGGCAGTCGGAAAGCTCCCAGGCGGCTTTGGTGATATATCCCTCGATGGCGTGCGTCAGGGCGTCCATGCCCGTGGCGGCGGTAAGTCCGCGCGGCATGGTGGACATCATATCGGGATCCACGATGGCCACGTCCGGGATGTCGTTTACATCCACGCACACGAACTTGCGTTTTTTCTGGACGTCGGTAATAACGTAGTTGATGGTGGCTTCAGCTGCAGTCCCCGCCGTGGTGGGGACCGCGATGGTGAAGACGGTCCGGTTCTTCGTGGGGGCAACGCCCTCAAGGGAACGGACGTCGGCGAACTCGGGATTGTTGATGATGATCCCGATGGCCTTGCCGGTATCCATGGAGGAACCGCCGCCGATGGTGATCATGCAGTCCGCGCCGGACTTCTTGTAAGCCTCGACACCGGAGAGGACATTTTCGATTGTGGGATTCGGCTTGATGTCGGAGTAAACTTCATAGGGGAATCCGGCCTTGTCCAGAAGAGAAGTCACCTTGTCCGTGACCTTGAACTTCACCAGATCGGGGTCGGAGGCGACGAACGCCTTTCTGAAACCTTTGCCGCGAAGAATGCCGGGGATCTCCCCGACTGCACCTCTTCCATGATAGGAGACACCATTGAGAACAAACCGATTGACCATTCTTTTTCCAGCTCCTGCCGAGTTTCGTACCGGTTCACCGTGAACCGATGATCGCGTACTATACCAGCGGAAACGGAGTATTTCAAGCCGCCCGGGGAAAAAGCTCACGCTTTCTTCAGAAATTCTTCCCCCAGCTCGTAGACGCGGAGAAGCATCTTCCGGGCGATTTCCGAATCCGGACGACGCCGGATGCTCCGCGAGCCCGGACGGTCCCGGAGCATATTCACATACTGCCAGCAGACCTGATTCAGACTCATGAAGAACATGACGTCCCCGATCGGCGTACCCGTACGGACGGCAGCCGCCGAGCAGATGCGGTTCAGCCATTCGGCATCGAAACGGGCGGGAGACGCAGCCGATCCGGCGTCGGGCGGAGGAAGCAGCTTCAGCGGGAGGAATGCGATCCGGATGCGTTCGAGAAGAGATTTGTGGATCTCATCGAGGGGAAGAGCGGCCCTGCGGCAGATCCCCACTGCCCTGCGCGGAAGATCGGAAAGAAACGGTCTGCCGGGCCGGAGATCGAGCGTGAGCAGATAAAGGAAGAGCTCGATATCGGCGGTACGGACAGAACCTCCGCACACGTAAGGGCTGGAAAAACTCCAAAGGAGCGACCAGCGGGCCGGGGTAAGCGGCATGACGGAAAGATTTCCGATTCTGCCGCAGGGCCGGAAAAGAGTTTCATGAAGAGCGGAAATTTCATCCGTCTTCCGGTATTGGAGAGATTCCAGACGGTCGAGTTCGGGATCGGCCGCCACCAGAGACTGAAAAGCGTCCGAGTTTGCCAGAATGCGAAGCTCGTCCGGTGTCAAAGGACACGGAACGGAAGCCGATTCCTTCGTATTCTTCATCAAAATCTCCGATTCAGGTTGATGTTCAAAGAAAAAAGCGATCCAGAGAGGTACGTCCGCGGACCCGTTCCGGAAGGACTTCGACGAAATCGGAGTCCGGCACATCCATGGCGGAGGCTCGGACGGCCAGTGCACAGCTCCAGGCCAGATCGCAATGACTTTCGGGCAGGAGTTCGTTCCCCGTCTCGGTGAACTGCAGCGTGCCGGAGGACAGCGCGTTCTTCCGGATCCCCGAAAAATCCGCGGCCAGTTCCGGCATATCCAGAGGCAGGAGGATCTTCCGTGTTTCGAAAACCGTGCGCAGGCCCGTGCCCAATGCCATTTTTGCGGAGGCGAAGTTCACACCCTCGAACCGGCCGGGGAACTGCTCTTCCAGCTCCTCGCATACGGCCATTCCCAGCCCGGTCTTGTCGCCGCATCCGACGACGGAGCAGGATGCATCGAGGATCCGGCGGACCATCTGTTTCTGGAATTCGAAGCGGCAGTTCTTGAATGTCAGGACCGCCGCCGGAATCTGTACGCCGTCTTCTCCGCGCCGGTTGAGCCAGATGCACGAAAGGTCTCCCGTCCGCGCGATATCGTACCCGAAAGCGAACGAGGCATTGCGGAAGAGTGCGTCCGGCAGGATCTCCCGGGGATCCGCCTCCCCTTCTCCGCCGCGGAAATCCATCCGGACCGGCCGGATGTTTTTCAGCGAAGCCCGGATATCCTCGGCAGGGATCAGCTGCTGTCCCGATGCACGGTTGGGGATGCAGAGATACTGCGTCTCGAAGGCGCTTCGGGAACGGCATCCGGCGCGGAGCTGCTCCAGAAATTCCTCCCGGGTCATGGGCTTCATTCCCCGGGCCTTCTTGACCTCGTTGACCGTTTCCGCGAATCCCTGGTCCAGGGCGTCCAGGATGGTCGTCCGGTGAAAGCTGATCCCCGGCCGGTCCCCGGCGCGGCAAGCGCGGCAGAGGCGGGCGAATTCCGTATGTTCGGAGCCTTCCGGATTGTAGGCGGAGACCAGTTCCAGCTGTCCACCCCAGGTGATGCAGGGATATGCCATATCGTAGACGGCGGCCTGATCGGGATGCAGATCCCATTCGTCGATCAGGACATCGCCGCCCTTCCCCGCAAAAGCCAGCGGGTTGGAACTCAGGGAATAGATCCTCGCCCCGTTCCGGAACGAAACGACACGGGCCGTCATTCCCTTCTTTTCGTCTATCACTTCGATATCGCGCCCATCCAGTCCCGAAGCAGCCCGGTTGGCCTCCCGGGCCCAGCGGGCCACGTAATCCACGATGAACTCCCGGGCGGTGATTTCATCCCGCGAGCTGACCCACTGAACGAATCCGCTGCCCCGCCGCAGGCATTTGAGCACGGCCCGGTAGCTGGTGGCGAACGTAATGCCGCCGCGCCGTGTCTTTTCATACAGTTTGACCGGAGATTCGTCAAGGATCCAGCGTTTCTGATACGGCAGGAATTTCATCGGTCTCTCCCAACCCAACTTTTTCATTCAGCGCTTCCACCACCCGTTCACAGCTGCCCAGTCCAGCCTGCTCCTTCAGGTGCGCGATCTCCGATTCCCGGAGCGCCAGAAGCGTTTTCAGTTTGGCCAGTCCCGCCGCCTGCACGGCCAGTTTCCGTTCGAATGCCGGAGCGGACAAACTGGTGAGACTTTGAGACAGCGCCTTGACAGACCGGATCCTGTCTTCCAGGGTGGACTCCGATCTTGCCGCCTCGGCGATCAGATCCCGGATCAGACGGGCCAGCTCGTACCGCGCGATATCGGAGGCCGTGCCGAACGACTGCGTATATTCCAGGACTCCGGCCGCGATCCGCTCAGCAGTCCTCGCCTCGGCATCCAGCGACACCTTCTCGGCGAAACGCCGGTACTCGGCGCTTTTTGCCAGCCTCGAAAGATCTTCCTCCGTCACACCGCCGGAACCCGCGCCGGGAAGTGCGGCGATCTCGGGATCCTGCAGGATCTCATCCGGCGGCGTGCCTTCCGAGAGGAGACCGTAGATCCGCACCCGGACACGCCAGGGAAGCCGGGCCCGGCGGACTTTTTTCACCGTCGGGACCGTCATGTCATGGCCTCCGGACCGAACAGCACCGGATGGACCGGCGGAACGCCCGACCGGGCATCCATCTGACGGCGGATCCCGGGATCGAGTTTGCAGACGTTTTCCCCGTACCCGGGGAGCGGGATCAGGATCCCTGCCTCGATCAGAATCCGCCACTCGGCGAACGCGGTCTCCGTCTGCGGATTTTCCAGAAGGAGTCCGGGCGCACACAAGACGGCAGCGAAATCCTGACCGCAGGAATAATCGTAAACGGCGCGGACGATGGCCCGCCGGATCCGAAACTGTTTATTGCTTGCCATGATGGTACACCCGGACATGTTCTTTTGCCATTTCATCGAGATTGCGCAGATAGACATCGTGCGCCGCGATCTGGGATTCCTGTTTCGCATTGGACTCCAGGCTTCGCGCGGAGGAATCGGACAGCCGGGTCACGATCCCCGTCAGATTCCGGATCTCCGTCAGGATCTCCTGACTGCGGTCCGACTCCGTATGCCGATCGATCTTTTCCTCAAGCTTCACAATTTTTTCGCCTTCCAGCAAATTGACCCGCTCCTCCAGTTTTCCCTGCTTTCGCAGAAAAAAGAAATCGAGGCCGGAGACGATCAGTGCCCCCAGTGCGCCCGACAGAAGATTTTCCAGGTTCATCAACTCCTCCTTTTTTTCCAATGCTTTATGATTCCGGTCTTCAATGGTATCCGGAAACAGTGCCCCGGTTTCCCGGAAAAATCGGATTGTCCGGAAGGGATTTTTCAAAAAGGAGAGACCGCCGCACTGGAAAAAACGACGCACGCATGCTATATTTAAAGAAAAATCAAAGAAGCACGCGGCGGAAAGATTTTTTCTTCCGTCCGTAAAACAAATTTATTCCCTCGGGGGAACCCATAGGAGAACCACAATGAAAACCTTGTCAGGCCTGGCGGCCGGCGCCGTCTCTCTTCTCACAGCCTCGCAGCTTTATGCGGACGAGTCGCTGGGAGAGAAACTCTCCATCACTGTCAACAACGTCACCGGCGGAGTGCCGTCCGGCGCCGCGGGAACGGTAGGAGTGTGGTGGATCGCGCCTGTCTGCGCCTTCATTGCGCTGGCGATGGCGGTGGTCTGCTACAAGCTGATGATCCGTTCGCACAAGGGAAATGACCGGATGGAAGAGATCGCCGGCTATGTGAGATCGGGCGCCATGGCATACCTCAAGCAGCAGTATTCCAAAGTGGGACTCGTCTTCCTGATCCTCTTCGTCATCTTCCTGATCCTGGCCTTCTTCAAACTCCAGAATCCCTTCGTTCCCGTGGCCTTCCTCACCGGTGGTTTCTTCTCCGGTCTCTGCGGATTTATCGGCATGAAGACCGCCACCGGCGCCTCCAGCCGCACGGCACAGGGTGCCAGCGAAAGTCTGAACCGTGGCCTTCAGGTGGCCTTCCGGTCCGGAGCGGTCATGGGACTGGTCGTCGTGGGATTCGGACTGCTGGACATCACGCTCTGGTATTTCATTCTGGACCGTCTGGTCTACACCTCGGCCAATATGGCGAACGGCCTTTCCTTCTGCGGTCTGGAACTCATTCCCCAGGGATTCAACGTCAGCCATAAGTTCATGGACATCACCACCACCATGCTGACCTTCGGCATGGGCGCCTCCACGCAGGCCCTCTTCGCTCGTGTGGGCGGCGGTATCTACACCACGGCGGCCGACGTGGGCGCCGACCTGTACGAATCCTACTGCGGATCCATTCTGGCCACCGCCGCTCTGGGCGCAGCCATTCCCTTCGTGGATCAGGCGGAATCCGTCACCCGGGTGAATGCGCCCATGATCATCGCCGGGATCGGCATCGTCCTCTCCATCCTGGGCATCTTTGCGGTCCGCTGCAAGGAAGGCGCCAGCATGATGACGCTGCTCAAGGCACTCCGCATCGGCACCTGGGGCAGCTCCGCGCTGATCGTGGTCGTCGCGGCGATCCTGGCCGCCTGTGGGATCATCTCCTGGGGCATCTTCGGCGCCATCATTTCCGGACTCATTGCCGGCGTGATCATCGGATACTCCACCGAGTACTACACCTCCGATGAATACAAGCCCACCAAGGAACTGGCCGCTCAGGCTCAGATGGGCCCCGCCACCACCATTATCGACGGACTCGCCGTCGGCATGCTCTCCTCCGCGGTCCCCGTGGTGGCCACCGTCCTGGCCATTCTCTGTTCCTATGCCTTCGCCGGCGGTTTCTCCTCCACCATCCAGGGCCTCTACGGAATCGGCTTCGCCGCCGTCGGTATGCTGGCCACACTGGGCATCACTCTGGCCACCGACGCCTACGGGCCCATCGCCGACAACGCCGGCGGCAACGCGGAAATGTCCCATCTGCCGCCTCATGTGCGGGAGCGGACGGACGCCCTTGACATGCTGGGCAACACCACCGCCGCCACGGGCAAAGGATTCGCCATCGGATCCGCTGCGCTGACGGCCATGGCGCTGCTGGCCGCGGAGATCCAGGAGATCCAGATCTGGGGCGGAAAATTCAAGACCTTCCCCTCCGACGTCGCGGCAAAACTTTCCATCGCCGATGTCGACAACTTCAAAGTGCTGGTCGATTACTTCCACATCAATATCATGAATCCCCTCTTCCTCTGCGGTATGTTCATCGGCGCCATGATGGCCTTCGTCTTCTGCGCCCTGACCATGAAGGCGGTCGGCCGCGCGGCCGGAAGTATGGTCGCGGAAGTCCGCCGCCAGTTCCGCGAGATCCCCGGGATCATGGATGGAAAAGCCACGCCTGACTACGCGCGCTGCGTCGCCATCTCCACCAAGGGCGCGCAGAAGGAAATGATGATCCCCGCCCTTCTCGCCATCATCACCCCCGTTGTTTCGGGTCTGATTCTCGGCGTTCCCGGGATCATGGGTCTGCTGGCCGGCGGCCTGACCTGCGGATTCTCCCTGGCCTGCATGCTGAACAATGCCGGCGGAGCCTGGGACAATGCGAAGAAGCATATCGAAAAAGGCAACTTCGGCGGCAAAAAGCTGGCGGACGGCACCAAGAACCCCGTCCACGGCGCGGCGGTCATCGGCGATACGGTCGGCGATCCCTGCAAGGACACCTCCGGGCCCTCCCTGAACATTCTGGTCAAGCTCATGAGCATGGTGGCCGTGGTGTTCACCCCGCTGATCATCAAGCTGGCTCCCGTCATCCAGAAGTTCCTCGGCATCGCCGGGAACTGATCCCCATGACCGGAATTCCCCGGACATCCCGCGCCGGTTCGCGTTTCTCACGCGGACCGGCGCTTGTTCTTCTCGTTCTGCTTCTCTTTCTGACACCGGAGCCCGAAGTTCTGGCCGATTTCCGCATCACGGATCTTCAGGCGGAACTGCCGGGCTCCGCGGAGAGTCTGAGCAAACTGAAGATCGCGCTGATTTCGGATCTTCATCTCTCCGCCGCGAACAGCTCCAGACATGTCTTTACGGAGCTGACGAATCAGCTGAACCGGATGGAACCCGACCTGCTCCTTCTGGGCGGCGACATCTTTCACGGCGCTCCGGGACGGAAAGCCGAAGACCTCGAACGGATCTGGACGCAATTTATGGCCCGGCTGAAAAAATGCCCTGCCCTGGGCATTTACGCCGTCCTCGGCAATCACGACAAACGGCAGGACGAGCAGGAGATCCGCAAAATCCTCGAAAAATCGGGCGTGCGCATCCTTGCACCGGCCATGGGCCCGGTCCCCGTCCGGACTCAAGTCGCGGTCCTCTATCTGGCCGGAGCCGACAACAAGCCGGATGAACCTCTTTCCCCGGACTTTCTCAAGCAGATCACCGCCAGATATCCGCTCATTCTCCTGGCGCATTACCCGGAGGTCTTCGACCGCGTCCCGGACAACGCGCGGATCCTGGTCCTGGCCGGACACACCCACGGGGGCGTGATCGATATTCCCGGTCTGAAAAAAGGCGCCATCGCTTCGACCTTTGCTCCGTCGCACCGGACAAAATACGTATTCGGTTCCTACGGAAAGGAAGGTGGAAAAAAGCTGTATGTGACGGCCGGGATCGCCGGAGAAGGAAACAGCGGACTGCGGATCAACAATCCTCCGGAGATCGTCGTCATCCATCTGGAAAAGCCGCTCCCCTGTCCGCCTCCCTCGCAAAATGCAAAGTAAACTGCAAAATTCGAGGGATCTCTGATTTCCAAAGCTGGAACTGCAGCAGACGGAGAAGCAGTCAGGCGCTCTGCTCTTCGCGTTCCAGTTTCCGGATGAACTCAATAGCGACACACATGGCCGGAGTATAGGATTCCGTGGTGGAAAATTCCCCGGTGAAGGGATCCATCTGCTGCATGAACGCGCCGCTGCAGTCCAGCGCGGAAAGCCACTGGAACATCAGGTGTTTCAGTTCGTCGGCAAAGCCGTAATACTCGAAGTAGCGCAGAGTCCGGAGCGCCTGCAGAGCCTGGCAGGCTCCGCCCCAGCAGTTTTCCGGAGCCGGATGGATAAACCGGGGATCGTCCGCGGCAATGGAAGGCATGGGGTACGGTGTCCAAAACTTCTTCTCGTTGAGTACATACTGACGAAATATGCTGCGGCCTCGTTCGAGAGAAGGAAGATGTTCCCCCAGCACCCGCAGCCCCGCGTCCCCGACAATAGGCGAGAAGCTGCCGTCATGGAACCGGTCGAAGTAGAAATTCCGTTCGGGATCGAAACAATACTTTTCCACGCTGGCGCGCGTGCGTTCGGCGGCGGCACGGAATTTTTCGGCATCCTCCTTTTTTCCAAGGTGCTGTGCCATTTTTGAAAGAGCCAGACGCGAGGAATACAGATTGGCCGAAAGATCAGGCGCAAGACGGGGAACCACGCCCTCGGGACGGACTCCGGCTCCGTCGGGACAGAATCGCGGGACACCGGCGAAACGCGGTGAATTGTCGTGTCCGGTATCGAATTCGCACCAGGCTTCGAGCAGGTCCAGTTTTCGGGGATCACGGTAACGCGAGAGCCATGCATCCCAACGGGAACAGGCGGAATAACTTTCCACCAGAAACGCCTCGTTTCCGGTAATCTCCGCCAGTTCCAGCGCGGTGCAGGCAATGGGAACCACCTGCTGGATCTGACGGAATCCGACGCTGTTCTTATTGATGCTGGAGGGGAACTGTCCCTCGGCGCTCTGATGGATGTAAAAGATCCGGTGACTCATGAGCGCCGCTTCCGGAAAATCCCTGGCGATAGTCAGACTTTCATGGGGTCCGCACTCCAGCCAGATCCCGCAGTAGACGCCGCCTTCGTTCAGGACGGGCGCCCCGCCGCTGCCGAAAACCGGACGCAGATTTTTCCGTATCCCGTCATCCGCCCGCCTAAGAAGCGATGAAAAAGTTCGCATCAAAACTGTCTTTCATTCGTAAAAATCATCTTTTCGCGTCCACATTCGCATCGTCGGCGGCGCGAATGGAAAACAATCTGGTCGTGCCCGCTTTACCCGAAAAACAAAATTCCCGGACTCCCTTCTGCAGGATCCTGCCGGTTTCGTAGTCGGCGATCTCCACGGGGACGGGGAAAACAAGCTTTTTTTCGCCCGACCGGACGATACTGATTCCCGCGAAGCCTCGTCCCAGGTAAAAGTAATCCTGTAAATCATCGGAATACATCGTCACTCCTGCCCATTGAAAAAGCATGGCCAGAGCATCCGGGGGCAGATAATTTACGGAGAAGAAGATGCTTCGCCATCCGTGCATATCCTTTTCTGCGGCGACGGCAAGCGTTCCATCAAGGCTCAGGCATCGGGCAGCGCAGTCATTGATGACGAAGACGGGGTTGGCGTATACCGGAAAACTCCATTTCACCGTTTTCTCCCCTTCCGAAAGGGATGTGATCAGCGGTCGTTCTATCGTGATCATCGATGTTCTGAAACCGGTTGTTTTTTCGATATTGGCGCATTCCGGAGTACTTCCGGTTTCGCCGGTGAAAAACCCGGAAGTGCCGAGCCATACGGCGACGGCGTTGTTTCTGGCGAGCTGGCGATGGATCCTTTTCCGGATCTCCTCCGGCACCGAGAAGCAGTTGACGAAGATGTAAATTTTGTATTCCGGCAGTTCGCGATCCCGAAAGTCGGTCAGCTGAATGATATCGCGAGGCAGCGGCATCCGGTTGATATTCTTGAATTGAGCACGGCTCGCCAGCGGCACGAAACCGCCTTTTCTGGTATACATGGCGCTATAACCATCCAACACCCACGCGACTTCCCGCGGAAAAGCAAAGAGCTTTTCATCATGCCGGCTCTCTTTTTCACGCTGCATCCAGCGGCCGAAAAGGAACTGAAAAAGATGGGAATTGTTGAACCATCCTCCGTTGAGATCATACCACCAGAAACCGTACCCTTGAGCACGGTTGAGTGCATACTGCCTGCGCAGCAGTTCCGCATTGTCGATGGCGGTATCGACCTTCCCATGGCTGTACTGATCGTCGGTTCCGAAATAGCTCTTCCGGCTCAAATATCCGCGAATGTCATCTTCCTGGATCCACAGTTTTTTATGCAGACGAAGGGTGTCCGCCGGGGACATCGTTCCGGCGGGCAGGTCCGGCATGCGGAAGAGATAATCGGCGGGAGCGCAGAGAATATCCACGGCGGGATCTTTCACCACCTTATCCAGCATGACGTGTCCGGAAAGAGCCAGTGCCTCGTGCGGTATATGTTCCAGGAAATAACCGAAGTAGGAACCGCTGAGCAGCTTCCCGCCGGAACTTTCCTTCACCTGACGGCAGAAATGGAGCAGCGCTTCGGCACAGACAAGATTGCGGAATTCGAGATAGTCGATGACATGCTGACAGAGGGACGGATCGCGGAACGCTCCGATTTCCGAGGCAAGGATTTTTTCCGGCGAAGGAATCGGCAGAGTATCGAAATCCGCCTCGGGAGACCGGTATACTTTCCGCAAAACTGCAATATCCTCATATTTCCCCCGGATGAACTTCCGGAATTCCCGCAGGCTGGCTTCACTGTAGTCGCTCATATCCGACGGAGTACGTATCTGAATGGGGAGGTAGATCCATTCGATGGTCTGAAGCGCCGAAGGTAATACCGCGATGATACTGTGGGCATAATCACTTTGTTCCATGTGCTTCAGCAATGCGGAGAGATATGCCACCCCGTCCTTCCGCCATTGTCCGGAAGCGGGAGAAGGATATTTCCCAGCCCGTCCGCCCGCCGGATCGAAGGAACGAATGATCTCCCCCGGATACTTGCGCTGCCACCAGGCAGGCATGTTGAGAGAGGGCGTCAGGATGACCTTGGCTTCCGGATCACGCCCCAGCAGGGCGCGGATGCACGCATCAAAGGGGGCGAAGTTGAAATGATCCTCCGATGGCCAGACCTTGGCAAGAAAATATTCATCGGTGATCATGTAAAGGTGCACTCCGCTTTTCACACAGTCATCCACAATAGGCAGTTCAGGCAGAGGACCGTGAAAGAATCCTCCCGAAAAATGATAGGTGTAGGGCAGATACGGTTTACCGTCCACCAGAATTTCCGGCTGTTCGTCTTTCCAGCAAACCGAGGCGGAGGGAAAACCCGCCGGAAGGGAGATTTTCCCCGGTGAGGCGGTCACGCCCCCTGCTTTCAGGTTCTTCTCTTCCGCCACGTCCACGTAGGGAGTCACGGGACCGGGCAGAATGACGGCAGGTTCCCAGCAAATGCCGTCCACAGAGCTTTGCCAATCCGGTCCGCCGAGCAGGGAAATGGTTTTTCCGCTTTTTGTTTTGAATGCGAACTCCGCACGCACCCCGGCGCCGCCGAGATCGTTGAAGGCATTAATTTCGATGGTATTCGTTCCACCCCGGCACAGTGCACCCGTCAAATCGATGATTTGAGGGATGCCCCAGTTGTTTCCCCTGCCGAGTTCGATACCATTCATCGACAAATGAAACTGGTCGTCAACAGCCACGATCCCCCAGCCGCTTTCCACATCGTCCGGAAGCATGATCTGCCTGCGGAAGAAGCGACGGCTGTTGTCCTGCACCTTTTCCTCCGGATACCAGATCCACGGAGCCTTCCAGTCGTTTTGCGCCGCACTAGCCGGACGAAGCAATATCTCCTTGACCGGGAACAGTTCTGCGTCGGGCGACGGCTGGATAGTCAGGATGGTTTTCATGGCGTCGACCGGCAAAGTAAATTCCTGCTGACCGGAAAAGGACAGATCCCGCTTTTCCCCGTCAAGATCACATACACTCAGTTTCAGAAGTTTTGCCCCGGAGAGCCGGTAGGTACAGCCGGGAAGCAGTGTATCCAGTTCCAGTTCCTCCGGAGGATCCGAGGGCAGATAATTTACCCGGCGCAGCAGTTCCGGATCACGCAGCAGCACCGTGCCGCGCGGCTCCCCGGCATGATTGTCGCGGACGGAAAAACGCAGATTTACCTGCTTCAGCATCCCTTTCCACCAGGCGTTTTTGGACATATCCAGCGCATAGGTTTGAAAGCCGTCCGCGTTGCGGATGAGAAAACTCTCCTGATGCTTACGACCGTCCGCCGTAATGAATTCGAGCCGCCCAACATAGGCATCCGGGCTGGATATCTCCAGCCTCACGGCCTTATCAAGATCGGCATTCACATTCGTAAAAATTTTGTTCAGAACAGCACGTTTCGGGACAAGTTCCCAGACCTTTGCATCCTTTTTGTGTTCCGCTCGGGAAAAGCCCTCCGGTTCGGGCGATTCCGCCGCGCCCGCGATCCATGCGCCGATACACAGAATCGAAGCAAGAAAAATTGGCAGCATTTTCATGGAATGGTTCCTTTCGTGCTGAAAAAATGGCTGAATCCCCTTCAGAAATACGGATGCATATACCGCAATTTCGTACGGTCCTGTGTCGTGCCGTCGTCCTGGGTGCCGATGAAGATCGATCCGTTTTTCATACTGGAAACGTGTCCGTCAAGCCAGACGATATTGAGGGATTTGTTGTGACGGTCCTCCGCCCTCTGATTTGATGCGTACCAGGAGATATAACGATATCCCGACGGAGTCGCGTAGGAAAAGTCCCGGGAATCGGCGAATGCGACGGTGCCGCTGGGGCTTTTCGCTCTGCTCATTCTCAAAGGCGGATAGCTTTTTGCAAAAAAAGGGCGAAGTGAACCAGTTGCTTCCGATGCTCAAATTGATTCCGTACGTGATCCAGTTCCACTGCCACGGATTTGCCTTCTCTCCCGCCGACCGCGGAAAAAAATTGAACGCTTCCGATGCATGTGCGTACCCCTCGATGGTATTGGGACAAAGCAGTATTTTCCCGGTATTGATATGCCCGGTGTTGGCCATGACCGCCGCCCAGCAGATTTCGATGGGGGATTCTCCGGGCGTGATCGCCGGCACAACAGAGTCGTCCCAGTCCATCGTATAGCTGTGCAGCGAAATACCCAGCGTTTTGAGATTGTTCAGACAGCTGGTACTGTGGGCGCTCTCCTTCGCACGGCCCAGGGCCGGCAGGAGCATCCCGGCGAGGATGGCAATGATGGCGATCACGATGAGAAGCTCGATAAGTGTGAACCGCTTTTTCATTTCGGTTGTCCTTTCCTGAATGTTTTTGAAAATGGCGCTTCCTGGTCTGATATTTATAATTATAATGTGATTTCCCGGATTTTTCCTTGAAAAAAATGGATTTTTATAGTATAATAGTGGAAAATATAGGATTCTCTCTATGATTCATGGCCGGCATTTCAAAATTGATGCGCTCGTCTCCAAAGACGAGATCCAGCTGACGACGATTTACCAGCCGCCGGGAAAGGACGCTCGAAGATATTTTCACGACCACAATTTCAGTGAAATCGTCCTGATCCTCAGCGGGACCGGAGTACATATCTGCGATGGAAAACAATATCCGATCAGGGGAGGAGATGTGCTGTTGCTCCATCCCGGAGTCACCCATGGCTACGATCATCAGGATCTGGAACTGGTCAATATCGTATATGATGCAAAAAAACTGATACTGCCGATCTACGACGGAGCATCCATGCCGCTCTTCAGGAAATTTTTTCCGGATCCTCAGGAAAGCTTTCAAGGTCAGGCAAAACCGCTGCTCTCCCTGCAGGCGGAAGATCAGAAAAAGATATTCGGTCTGGTGCACGACCTGATGGCGGAACGCACGAACGACCGTCCGGGATGCCGTCTTTTCAGCCAGGTGTTGTTTCTGGAAATCATCATAGCGCTGTGCAGACTGCATCAGGAGAGCGCACCGGCTGAGAAAACGCCGTTCCGGATCGGAGAAGCGCTGGAGTACATGAATCAATACTACGATCACGCGATTTCCATCGAACAGCTTGCCAGGAAAGCCTGCATGTCGCGCTGGTCTTTGTTCCATCATTTCAAAAAGGCCGTAGGCTGCAGCCCGATCCAATACCTGATTCAGATCCGGGTCAGCCGGGCAATGGAACTGCTTCGCTATACGGAGCTGCATATCGGCGAGATCGCTTATCAGTGCGGCTTCCCGGACAGCAATTATTTCTGCAAGGTTTTCCGGATGCAGGCGGGGATCTCTCCGCGTGAATTCCGGCAGAAAAAGCCGCTCCCCTGTCCAACTCCCTCGCAAAATGCAAATTAAATTGCAAAAGTCCATCGAGTTTTGCAGAAAAATTTGCAAAATGCGAGGGACCTATGCTTTCCGAAGCCCTTTTTCAGTTCAGAAGTTCCCCGGACTGAAGAAAAAGCGCCTTGGTC
>JAFZZR010000006.1 GCA_017615635.1 Lentisphaeria bacterium | reverse complement strand
GGCCTTTCTTTGGTGTGTGTTTTCTGTTTGCGAGTCGTGAACCGTTCACGTCGTCGCCTTATTCACAGTAGCACACTTTTTTGGTCCAGCCATACTTTTTTTACATTTCACACCTGCCTTCTTTTACCATAGCAACTGTGTCGAAAACTGTTGGCATAACGTCTGGCGGCATAATGGATCTTCAACGGGAAGTCATGAAATCTTCTGCACACCCCCAGGTCATAGGTCCTTTTATCCATGTTTCCGGTCTTCTCCGCAAAGTTTTTGGCACAATCTGTGCTGTATTTTGGCATGATTTTGACTTGCCGATTCACAAAACGTGTCGTATAATATCACAAGAGCAGCAGATTGTCAAACCCTGTTCCGGAGTTTTTATATGAATGTATTCGACTGGGAAAACCCGGCGGTAACGGGAAAAAACAAACTCCCGCCTCACGCCGAAAGAAATTATCCGGAAAAACTGGATCTGTGCGGGACGTGGTCCTTCGGCGGTTTTCCCTCGGCGGAATATATGGACCGGTTCACCGAACTGCCCCTGCCGGATCGGCTGGATGTTCCCTCGCATCCGGAACTGCACGGATACGATATCCCGATCTACACCAATATCGTTTATCCTTTCCCCGCGGAGCCGCCCCGCGTGCCTCATGACCGCAATCCGGTTTCCGTGTACCGCCGGGAATTCGAGATTCCGGAAGCATGGAAAGGGAAGCGGGTGATCCTCTCTTTTCAGGGGGCGGATTCCTTTCTGCGCGTGGCCGTGAACGGGAAGGAGGCCGGTTTTTCCAAAGGCAGCCGAAATCCCGCCGAGTTCGATATCACATCTCTGCTTCAGCCGGGGAAAAACCGTCTCGACGCGGTGACGCTGCGCTGGTCCGACGGGACTTATCTGGAAGATCAGGATATGTGGTGGCTTTCCGGAATCTTCCGCGAGGTGTATCTCTATTCCGCAGGTACATATCATATCGAAGACTTCGAGGTCCGGACGACGCTGGATACGCTCCGGCTGAAGGTCAGAACGTCCAGTCCGTGCGAAGTCCGGGCGGAGCTGGAAGGCGTTTTCACCGGGAACATGGATCCCGGAGAGGAACTGGTGCGGCAGGTGAAGGTCCGGCCGTGGAGTTCGGAAGAGCCGAACCTCTATCGATTGAAGCTGCGGACTCCGGATGACGAGCTGTCCGTGAAGATCGGATTCCGCACGGTGGAGATCCGTGAGGGGCAGCTCTTCATCAACGGACGGAGCATAAAACTTTTCGGAGTCAATCATCATGAGTTCGACTGCCGGAGGGGCCGGGCGGTCACGGAAGAAGACATGCGGACGGATATCCGGATTCTGAAATCCTGCAACTTCAACGCGGTCCGGCACAGCCACTATCCGCATCAGAGCCGCTGGTACGAACTGTGTGACGAATACGGGCTGTATGTATTCGACGAAGCCGATTTGGAAACGCACGGCATGAAAGATGTTTTGAGCTGCGATCCGCAGTGGAAAGAGGCTTATCTTGACCGCGAAAGGAGAATGCTGGAACGGAATAAGAACCATCCGTCGGTCATTGTCTGGTCCATGGGAAACGAGTCGGGATACGGCGAAAATATCGAAGCCTGTTCGGCGTATCTTCATGGCCGGGATCCCTCGCGTCCGGTCAACTACTATCACGCCCACTCCCGCGATTGCGTGGATATCGTCGGGATGCACTATCCTTCGCTGGAAGCGGTCCGCGAGATGGTGGCGGGCGAGAAATCGGGACGTCCGATCCTGCTGGAGGAGTTCGCGCATTCCATGGGCAACGGGACGGGGAACATGGCGGAGTATGTGGAGCTCTGGGAATCGGAAAGACGTCTGATCGGCGGGTTCATCTGGGACTGGATCGATCAGGGACTGGAAAAGACGGGCCCCGACGGCCGGAAATTCTTTGCATACGGCGGCGACTTCGGAGACGAGCCCAATGATTACCAGTTCTGCCATAACGGTCTGCTCCTGCCGGACCGACGGGCAAAAAGTGCCCTTTTCAATCTGAAATATGTGTTCCGGCCATTCGTTTTCTCGGTGCGGAACGGTGCGCTGTATGTGCGTAACCGGTATGCATTCCTGGATCTTGCCTCATTCCGGGTATTTCTGAACGGGAAAGAGACCGCTGCTGCCTGCGCGCCCGGAGAGACCCGGAAACTCTTGGAAAATCCCGCGGCACATCTGGAGATCACGATCCGCGATCCGCAGGGAAACGTGGTGGAGGAGGAACAGTTCGGGAGCCCCGTCATGCCGGAAATCCCCGCAAAAGGGAAACAGCTCCGCGGCGGGGATCAGCGGTACGGCGACCTGGAATTCCGGCCCGACGGCACGCTGAGCCGGTGGTGCGGCCAGTCTCTGGGCGGATTTTCCCTTGAGATCTTCCGGGCGCCGACCAACAATGACAGGCCGTTTCTTGACATGTGGCGAAACGCGGGGATATCGGAAGCCGCGGCAGAGACCGTCCGGAAAGCGGAGTTCCGGGAATCCGGCGTGGAACAGATGCTGGAGTCCCGTTTCTTTTCGGCGAAGCAGACATATGAGATCTATGAAAACGGGTTCGATCTGCAGGTCGATTTCAGTCCGGCCCCGATACTTCCCGAATGTCTGCCGAAGCTGGGCCTGATGCTGAAGGTGCCGGCGGACTTCGATCGGCTCCTCTGGTTCGGACGGGGGCCGCAGGAATGTTACAGGGACCGCTGCGGCGGATTCCGGATCGATGCGTATTCCGCGTGCGTGGATTCTCTCTGGAACAGCTACGTGATGCCGCAGGAAAACGGCAATCGCTGCGGCGTTTTCTGCTCCTGCATCTGCGGGAAAGACGGAACCGGATTCGGCTGCTTTTCCGGGATCCCGTTCGAAACCTCGCTCCGCCGCTGGGATCCCCGGACCATGGAGAAGGCACAGCACGAGTACGAACTGCCGCCGGGCAGCGGCCTCTTCTGGTCCCTGGACTGGAAGAACGCGGGCGTCGGCAACGGCAGTCACGGACCCGGCACGCTGGAGAAGTACCGGATCAAGCCGGAGAAAGTCTCCTGGACATGGCGCTTTTTCCGGTTCGATAAAGATTTTTCCGTTCGATTCAACAAAATTCTCAAATAGGAGGTTCTCATGATTTCTTATGCCCTCGCCGCCTGTGTATTCGGCTACTACGTCTCGGATCCCGTCGCCGCCGCCATCCGAAAGTCCCGGTTCCGCAATTTCGAATCGTACTTCGGGACCTGCATTTCCGATGACGAACCGTCGAGGCGTTCCGCCGAACTGACAAGACAGCTGATGAAGGAAGGCCTGTACCGGCCCGCCAGCATCCATCTGCCATACCGCGGAGCCGATCTGTGCTGGGATCCCTCCGCGCCGGACGAGGATGTCCGGAAGGAGGTTTCCGCCCGGTGCATCAAGCTGATCCGTGACCATGCAGATCTGATGGGGCCGATGATCACGATCCACGCCAGCAACGAGCCTCCGCTGGAGGAACATCCGCAGCGGATCGATCAGGTCTGCAGGACCATCGAGGAGATGCTCCCGACGGCGCGCGAACTCGGCTTTGTCATCAATGTGGAACTGCTGCCCCGCACATGCGTGGGGAACACGCCCGAAGAACTGATGCAGATCGTTTCCCGCTTCGATCCCGGACAGGTCGGGATCTGCATGGACGTGAACCACGTCATGACCCGTTACCGGGAACTGCCGGCCATGATCGATTATCTGGCGCCCCGCATCCGCTCATTCCATCTCAGCGATTATGACGGGATCGACGAAACGCACTGGCTTCCGGGACAGGGGCTCATCGACTGGGTGGAACTGATGCGCCATATCCGGGCCATCGACCACGATCTCCTGCTGATCCTGGAAACGGGCGGCTGGCAGCTGAAACACAAGCGCAGAGAGATCGATCCGCAGTTCGTGATCCGCCAGAATGAAAACGCCTGCTGGTTCGTGGATAACTGCGAACGGCTTCAGCCTGAAATGGGTTCGTTCCGGCTGCCGGGAAACTGAGTCAGGCGGCCAAGATGTGATCCTCCGTCGCGCTGCGCGCTTGAGAGGACGTGGAGATGCGAGTTTTGCCTATTCGGCCTATGGGGCCTATGGCAGTACACAACCATTGAGGAGAAAAAAACATGAGTAAAAATTGCTTCACACTCATTGAATTGCTCGTGAATACTACTTGCTTTTGATGTGTTTTGAGCTGCAGCCATCTAGGTATGAGGTATGAGGTATGAGGTATGAGGTTAAAGAGAGTTACGGAAGTGCAAAGTCCTCCATCGCCAATAAAGAAGCGAGGGAAACATCTTACTGGCGGCGTCTTCTCTTCGCCTCAAAATACCTCACGGAACGGCAGTTTAACAGTCTTCACACAGATTGTGAAGAACTGATTCGAATACTGGGATCCGCACAACTTACAATGAGAACAAAAATT
>JAFZZR010000107.1 GCA_017615635.1 Lentisphaeria bacterium | reverse complement strand
GAGCTGCTGCCGTGTGTAGAATTTCGAACCGGATACGAGCTCGCCGCACTCGATCTGATACTTCAGCATGTCCGCGATCATCCGGTATTTGCTTTTATCCTTCATGAGCCGAATCCTCAATCGATGACATATATTCCGCTCGTATTATACACCCTATACAGCATAATGTCAAGTCCGCCCGCAAATTTCGTCAATTCCGAAAAAAAACGGAAGCCGCCCGGCCTTTTTCTGAATCCCGGTCAGGCTTCTAAAAACACCTCGGAAAGAATGATTTATTCCGCAAATGGCCTTATCCGGAAAAACCGGCCGCCTTCGCACGGAAACCAGTCTTTCCCGGGCGGGTAGCCCATATGGTATCGGAGAGAGCCGTGAAGACGGTTTTCCGGATCCCAGACTCCGTGAGTCATATTGGAAACCGCGGGACGGTATCGGGGGCCGCCCGGTTCGAAATCGATACTGCCGATCTCCACATAGCAGGGACCTTTCCGCATGCCGAAAAGATCGGTTTCCGCCGCTGCCAGGATCTTCTGATCATGCTGCGCCACCACATGCTGAATAGTGCTTACGTGGGAAGCGTCGTGGAACACGATCCCCTGTTCGCAGTTGTGTACGTAGAGATAGTCCGCCACCACATGTTCGCCCAGTACGAAACCGTAACGGAATCCCTGCACCGCAACGTTCCGCAGCACGTTGTTGTCATTCTGGTCGCCGGAGGCGATCAGCCCCGCGGTATGACACGGATTCGGCAGCAGCTCCTTGCCGGATTCATAATCGCCGATATTGCACGTCAGGCAGAACTGCGAATCCTGAATATTGATCCGGGAGACATTCTGCAGATTCGCTGCGCTCTGGGTCGGATACATGAGGTCCGTATTCAGTTTTGCCCGGAACTCCAGATTGCGGATCGAAACCATGCCGGTACTGAATTTTCCGGCCAGAGACGAACCTTCCACACAGCCCAGCAGGGACCACGGCCGTGCCCCCGGATCGTGTTCCTCCGGCGCGTCCCAGTCGGAAAAAAGCCGCGTGTTGTCGGTCCGCATCGGAAAACCGGTTCCTTGGGAAATTCCCATTTCCGGCACCGGCGGCCGAACCATATAGGCGTTCAGGATCCGGCATGGCATTTCCCCTTCCAGCAGAATGTTGTGTTCGCCGGGAGGGATCACCAGCTGTGCGCGGCTCGGCTCCGAGGCGGGACGTGCGATCCGGTAGCCGCCGCGGGTATAGGGAAAGAAGATCCTTCCGCCTCCCCGTTTCGCCGTCAGATCGATGGCCGCCTGGATCGCCTCCGTGTCATCGGCGACGCCGTCGCCCTTCGCGCCGAACTCCAGGATATTGATTCCGTTGAAAAAACTCGTCTGCATTTTTATCATCCGTCAGAATTCGAATTCGTCTCCGTCACGGGCGACTGCCGCGGGATACTCCAGCTCTCCGGAAAACTCCGAAAACAGTTTTTCATAGCTTTCCGCCACATGATTGAAAACCAGTTTGCCCGGATGGATCCGCCGGAAATACGACATCCCGGCGTCCGGATGAAAATGCGTCAGCTCGCACAGCACAAGATCCGCGTCCGCCGCGTCTTCCACGGGAAAATCGGTAACATCATGGGCCAGATCTCCCGTGCAGACCAGCTTTTTCCCTTCCGCCTCCAGCACGAAGCAGTAGGACGGCAGGATCTTACCCATCCGGCGGCAGTGCCGGTTCGGGACGGCCCGGACTTTCAGATATCCGTCGTCATAAAACAGGCCGGGTCGAATTACCCGGTAAAGGATCTGATCGTCGTCATCGCCAAAGTGTTCCAAGTTCATCAGCTGACGGAAAACCGAGACCGCTTCCTCCGTCGGGAGCCAGATTTCCGGCCAGAATCCACGCCATTTCGGGGACTCCCGGACGCTGGGCCTCATCCGGTTGTTCAGGATCCCGGAAAGCCCGCCGAAGTGATCTTCGTGCAGATGGGTGATGAAAACCGCACGGAGATCGTTGAAATCGATCCCTTTCCGGATCATGGAAGCGGCGGCCGGCGCCCCCGCGTCGATCAGGTATCCGCCGTGTGCCGTTTCCAGATACGAGGCGGAATTATTACGGGTCATGGATGGATTCCCCGCTCCGGTTCCCAAGGTGATCAGTTTCATTCTTCCACATTCCCCCGAGTCAGGACAAGCATATCCACGAAAATGGCATTTTTCTTTGTCGAACCCGGAACGTAAGCCGGACCCGTGAATTTTGCGGAAAACCATGCATCCCAGGTATTCGCCTCGGCATCCCCTGTAAAATCGTACAGATGCCCCGTATTGGCATAGATCGCCTCGCCGTGTCCGTAAAACAGCGACGGGTTGTCCTTCAGTTCCAGCTTTCCGGGGAATCGGTACCAGTGATATTTTTCGTCTTGAGGCACTTCCTTGAGCAGCAGCTGCACGCCCCCGGAAAGTTTCAGATTCCGCCAGGTAAACTGCGTAACTTTTCCATCGCGTCCGGGAAGCCGCTTGTCGACACCGTGAAAATCCGGATCGGGATTGGCAGACTTCAGCGCCTTCCCGACGATGGAATCCGGATCATCGACGATCGAGGAACAAAACGTGGGATGCTCCCGGAAACAGGACCAGACAGCCAGCCGGAAATCTTCCGCCGGAACGGATTTGAATTTCTCAGGCCGCGGCACGCCGGGGTCTACCTGCATGAGCGCATTCTGAAAATTCGATCGCGCATACGGCTTCCGACTGGGAAAGCGGCGGACATGCTCATCCACAAGGGCACGCCATTCCGGGATCAAACTGTCCACATCGATCCCCTGTTCCTTGAAGGCTTTCCGGTAGGATTCCCGATGGACAAGCGTATACCAGAGGAAAGGAAGCCGCTCGGCATTGATCCGTTTCCGGTATATATTCCCTTCTGGGAAGGATTCAGCCAGCTTTTTCAGCCCGACATAGTGCCGGACCATGAATTCAGGCGTAAGATAGCACCAGTGCGTCGTTACGCCGGATGTCTGCCGGGACGGCTGCTGCATGACTCCTTTTCGGATCTCTTCAAACAGTTCGCGCATCGGCGCCGCCACCGGACCGAAGTAGTATTGAAAATAGATGTCCGCCAGTTTTTCCGGGTCCTTGTCCGGATCCATCATCAGCTGTGATGCCGTGAAATAGCAGAGGTCTATGAAACTCTGCGGCGTATCGGGATTCCGCGCGGCCTCGATAAAAAGATCCGTCGCCTTCAGATCGCGGAAATACCGCAGATCGCTTTGCAGCGCGTCGAACACCGTGTCCGGATGCGGCTCGCGGCTGATATTCCAGTAATCCCAGACCATGATCCGCCCTGCTTTCCCGCGCCACGCTTCGAAATAGGCGAGACGGTCCGTATTGAAAGGATGTGACAGCGGATGGAAAGGATCGCTGATGGAATATTTGTCGCACAGCTGGATCAGCACATTGGGTTCGGGCAGGACTTTTTTCGGCGGCGTCCCCGTGTTGTATCCGTAGCAGAACGTCCGGATCAGAATATCCGGATATTCTTTCCTGATTTCCCGAGCCACCGAATCGATATAGCGCAGAAGAAGCCCGCTGTTGCTTCCTTCTTCCTGCGCCACCGCCGTGCACTCCGGACATTTGCAGATGTATGTCATGCCGTCCAGTTCCGAAATATCATAAACGACCGGCCATTTCTCCTTCGGAAGCGTTTCGCGGTCTTTCCGGATCATTTTGCGAAGCGACTCCAGCGTGATTTCGGCCACCTTCGGATTGGACATACACAAACTGCCGCCGTAGTCGAATCTTCGCGGTGCGACCCGTTTCCCCGCCTCGTTCATGGTGAAGTATTCCGGATGCTCGCCGAACAGTTTCGGATCCACATAAAGACTCAAGGAGTGAAAACTCGGAAAATGCGAAATGTAATGCGCACTGTAGACCCACTGACTGTCCAGCGGATTGTGCCGTCCGTTCAACCCGTTCCGCAGTTTCCATTTGACATAATCCTGTATCACCTGCTCCGAGGCTTCGGTGTATCTCAGAATCGGCGGATACCGGTTGTATATGAAGCGTCCGCTGAACACAGGCCTGTTCTGTTCCTCCGGGATGTCCCGCATCAATGTTTCATACCGCGGGACGGCGTCCTGATCCCAGGTCAGGCTGTAGCAGCCGAACTGATTCAGCAGACGCCATACCGCATAGAAACTGCCGATCGGATTCCCGCCGGAGAGGATCAGCTTGTTCCCTTCAGTCCGGATGATCCACTCCTCCGCGGTGAGTTTATCAAAGAGGATATTCTGCGCCGCGGCAAATTTCGTCTGTCCCACATAAATCGCGCTCTGTCCTCCGGGAATCTCCGATTCCGGCAGCACGGTGAACTCCGCACCGGTCATTTTTCCCAGATACGTCCGCAGATCATCCGCCGCATCCCTATCAAATCCAACAGGATTATCCGGCAGTGCAATCAGACACTGTGCCTTTCCGTTTTCCGCGAAGGAGAACTCCACGCCATACAGACAGATCGAACCGATCAACACCGCCAGACAACAAAGATTTTTCATCGCTGCGCCTCTCCATCCCGCTGATTCATGCTTCTTGAAAATCATTCTGTTTTTTCCTGTGGCAGATCATTGCTTCTGAAACCATTTTGATCTGTCGATCCCATATTGATCCAGATAATGTACCGTTACGTTTTCCCGCAGAGTATATTCTTTTTTGCACGCATCCAGAAAATCCTGTCCTTCCATTCCTTCAGCATGTCCGTCGAGGAAGGCCAGATTGCATCGCCCACGGTGGATCATGGAAAAACGGATGGTTCTTGATGCGACAGATATGTCCACCGCGCATTTCTGATTTTTGGTACCGGCCTCCTGCGCATCGCCGTATTGCATGTACAGCGACGGATATTTGATCTTTTTCAATGGCAGGAACAGATTGTTGTTGTCTTCGTATGTTACATAATTTCTGAGATGCGTGGGCGTAGCGGAAACCAGCCGTCCCCCGTAGGTTTGCCATTTGTCCACATACTTTTCCGGTCCCAGGGAGGGACACAATGCCAGAGGACTCTCGGCGGGCAGATAATTTGTCTTTTCCGCGAGCGCCGAGACCCAGCAGCTGCCGCCGCAGTACAGATAATCTTCCCAATCCGTCGCGTATTGCAGGCCCGCCAGCATGACCTGCTTCAGGTTCGACAGACATTGAGTCTTTTGCGTCGTCTGCTTCACCTGTCCCAGCGCGGGCAGCAGCATGCTCGCCAGGATGGAGATGATGGCGATGACGACCAGCAATTCTATTAACGTGAATTGCTTCAGGTATGAGGGATGAAAGATGAGAGATGAAAGTTTTGAACTATCATGTACAGTTTTCATGTTTTTTTTGGTCCCTTTCTGTACTTTTATTCTCGTGG
>JAFZZR010000106.1 GCA_017615635.1 Lentisphaeria bacterium | reverse complement strand
TCGGCTCGCCGCGGAAGGACGCCCGATGACACTGGAGGCATTTTACGCCCGGAGGAAGAATGCCAAAGACGGCACGAAAAAGCTCTCGGAACTTTTCGCTATGATGGAAAAGCCGAATTTCGATACGGGTGATTTTCCGTTCAATTCTTCCTTTGACTGGATCGCGCGGAATGCGTCCGGAAACATTCTGAAGCCGGCACGCAAGGATGAGATGATCCGCGTATCGGAAGGCCCGTCCGGGGAAAAATTGACCGCCGGGATCGCCGAACTGGCAAAATACGATCAGATCCGGTTCAACGGTTCCTATACGGATTTCAACAGCTTCGGACCGGTGCTCAACAATATCCGCAGAATGGTCCGGACCGGAGCAGCCCGGGCCGCCATTGCCCATTATACCGGAAAGACCGAACTCATTCTGCCTCGGCTGAAAGCAGTGACTCCGGCCAGCCGGCTGCTGGAGCGTCAGCCGCTGCTGATCTGCGGGCTGGTGTATGCCAATCTTGATCTGATCCTGGGCAGTCAGGTCGTCGCTCTCGGTCCGGACGGACCGCAATACGCTGACGACTACCGCTTTTTCCTGAACTGGATCCGCAGTCGGGATTACAGCTCTCATGCCTGGCGCGAAACGGAAATCTGCGCTGAATTGTTGAAAGATTATGATCATGGTCGGAAACTGATCGGAAGAATGAATCCAGTGATCTTTTTCCTGATCCGTCCGCTGCTGATCGAAACGGCATTCTGTTATCTCCGGATGGCGCTCCGTCGCGAAAAATATCTGGCGGAAAATCACGATCTGCCTCCGGAAGATTTAAACCGTCCGAGTTTCCTCAGGGTCATGGGGACCAAATGCGTTCTGGAAACTGCGTTTGCTTTGAAATTATACCGTTCGCTCCACGGGAAATATCCGGACTCGACGGCGGCGCTGGTTCCGGAGATCCTGGCCTCCCTGCCGCTGGATCCGGTTACGAAAAAACCGTTCCGGTATGTACTGAAAAAAGATTATTTCGAACTGTTTTCCGAAGCATTTAAGCAAAAAACTCCGCTGCTGGTTTCCGAACCGCGCTATTGACCCGGTTCGCCGGACCAGGTTCCTGTTTCACGGACCATATGTGATCAATTGGGGACAATGCCTGTAACACAAGGCATGGAATCCCGCGATCAACGGACCTGACCGACTTTACGGACCGGACGGACAAAGACGCGCAAACCGGAGCGGAGGTAAAAATGCCAAGAAGAAAAATCGGTGATCTCGCGTCAAGACCTGTCTTCCGCGGCGTCCGTAATGTCCGTAATGTCCGTAATGTCCGTTAAAAGTTCGCATTCTCCCAGTGGGTCTGCCTCCGCCGGGAAACAGCCGGCAAGATGATTTTATGGTGAACCGGACTTGAAAAAAACGATTGCGATGCTATAATAATTTTCAACCCCAATTTTTACAGGAGGTATTCATGAAAAAAGTAGCCGTTACGGCGATTGCCGCAGTCAGTGCCGCAGTGGCGCTCGGCCATCCCAAGGTCCGGACCTGAAGCCCAATCCGCAGTATGGCCCGGGGCCGAAAACCGCACAGACAAGACCGGTTCCCCCGCCGAAAGCGGAGCCCGTGAGACCGACTCCGCCGCAGAAACCTGTGCCCGTGAGACCGGCTCCGCCCCCGCCGTCATATATCCTTATGGGACGAATAGGCGGGCCCTCCCGCCGCCACGTAGCCGCCGCTGGCGCCCCGAAGGTTCTTGCCTGCCCAGAAAGAGTAAAAGTCCCCCCGGGGCATGGCGAATTTCAGTTTGATGGGGCGGTTCGCCAGCGCGGCGAAACTTGTGTTCTTCCAGCGGAGTTCCGCGCAGGTGGAATTCCCCCTGAAACCCAGACACTCTTCCTGAGTGAAGCCGGGGATCGGCTGATCCGCTTCGTCCAGACACTCGGCGGTCAGCAGACTGCCGGAGGTGTTGGCGTTGACGAAAAGTCCGACGCCGCGGCTGAAGCGCACCCGGCGGGTCTGCAAAAAAGCCTGAGGCACGGTGGCCCGCCGGGAGGCCATGCCGTCCCGACGCAGTTTGGCCAGCCCAACGGCCCCGTTGCCGTACATGCCGTTTACGCCCCCCTCTCCGGTGCAGGAGGGATCCCCTCCGTACGCGGAGTAGTAGAACCACAGTTCGTCGCCCACGATGAGCGTGATCCCGGCCGTGGACTCCACGTAGCCGAACTCCCAGGAATCGGGAGAACGGCGCGCGCCGATGAAGGAGGTCCGGTCGGGGCGGAGAAAATGAAAACCGTCACGGCTGTATCCGGCGGAAAGTTCCGTGAGTTTCGGCTCGATCTTTTTCGTGCAGACGTCGTTGGGCGGTCCCTGCAGGATCTGGAACATGCCCAGCATGATGCTTTCGTAGGCCACGGCGTCCAGATTGTAGAGCTGCGCTTCGGAGTACACAGCGCGGTCCATGATGTCCGCACGCATCCAGTAGGCGGGCTCGCCTTTTTTCCAGACGCCGGATCGGAAGAAATCTTCCGCTTCCCGGTAGCAGCGGCAGCGCTGGCCGGCGGCGGTATATTCGCGGATGCTATGGACCCATTTGCCCCGGAAGGGGTTGCGGAACATGGTGCTCCGGTCACCCATGGGGCCGGTCTCCCTTGGCGCGCTCCAGTGGATCCCGTCCGGAGAAGTGAACATCTTTCCGGGCAGATCCAAGCCGGGCTCCCGGATGAAGAGCTTGAAGCGCTGTGCCTCGTTTGGGGACTCCGCATCCAGCCAGACGGACCCGGAATCCGGGCGGAAATCTTCGGGCAGGATCAGGTTCGTGCCCGGCACCACGTCCAGCTCCGGCCTCTCCCAGTGGATCCCGTCCGTGCTGGTCGCGTAGGCCATGCACCCGGTATAGCTGGCCATATACCACATCTTGAAGAGGGCGTCGGCGGGGTCGTACCAGATGCCGCCGCATTTGGGCAGAGTGCACGGCGGCAGTCCGCGGAAACCGCGCTCGTGGGGCGTTTCCGGCAAAAAGACGGGATTGCAGGTATATTTGACGGGATGATGATAGGCCGGGACCATTTCCGATTTTTCGATGAGAAAATCGTCCACGAAAAGCTGGCGGCCCACATCGATATCGATGACTTTGGGCGGCTTCGAAAGATAAGGGACACGCATGACCTGAAAGTCGTCGGGATCCATGTCCCCTGGCGGCCAAACTTCAGGCAGTTCGATGTTGTTGTACAATATTTCCGACATTGGACACCTCTCCGGAAAATCAAAACACCTCAGTGTTTCTTTCATCTCCTGCATTTCGGATAAGATAGCACGGTCCAGGGCAAAAATCAAGCCCCTCCTCCCGCAATTCCACGGTGTATATGTCGTTTCAGCTGCCGACAAAATTCGCAACCCCACAGAGCAATTTCCGATCAGTGTATGGAAAATCAGCGGTCAATCCGCAAGTCTGCAGCAGAAGACTTTCTCCGATGATCCGCAGGGACGGTTTCTCAGTACGGAGATTTTCCCCGATCCGGCACCTTATCCTTTCTTGTATGGATATTCAGACTGAACCTCATCGGTTCTTGTTTCCGTGTTTTCCGCGGCAGTCATATCTCAAGGCTGTTCGGGTTCAGGAGGAAATCCAGCAGTCCCATGGTCACGATACCGTGCTCGTCGCGGCGGACTTTGATGTTTTCCCGGACGAGAACGATCTTCTTGAAGGAATCGTTGAACCGCAGGAACGGGCGTTTCTCCTGCGCTTCCTTTTCCGGCGTGCTCATGGAAAGGGCGGTCTGGATATAATAGCGTCTGCTTCCGGAGTTGGCGACGAAGTCGACTTCCAGCTGCCTGCGCATCATTTTCCCGTCCGGCTGTTTCTCCCGGATCTCCACCACGCCGACGTCGACGGAAAAACCGCGGTACAGGAGTTCGTTATAGACGATGTTCTCCATGATATGGTTTTCATCCTGTTGGCGG
>JAFZZR010000105.1 GCA_017615635.1 Lentisphaeria bacterium | reverse complement strand
CCGCCGATCTGGCGGATTATACCGTTGACGGCGTCTACGATCCCGCCCGCAACTCCGTCGGTTCCTACGGCGCACACGGGAGAAACCGGAATCAGGTGAACCTGGACGGGCATGTGGAGGCCCGAAGCACGGTGCTGGTCAACATCGGATCCGGACGGGAAGACATCTGGGGCGCTGCATCCGGTATCGAGGAAAGATAACCGTTGGGGAACAGCAAAAAATGAAGAGAATACTGACGCCTTTTGTACTGCTGATGCTGGTCTGCACCGCGTTCGCGGGGGAGAAGCATTTTATCGGGCACGGCTGGGATCTGCTGAAAGTCACCACGGAGGATCTGGTCCGGAATCTGCCGGAACTGGAGAAACTGCCGCTGGACGGCATATCCATCTCTCTTTCGAAGAAGCGTGCGGACGGGAGAACCGTCTTCATGCGGAACGTGCTGTCCGACGCCCGCTGGGTGAAGGAAGAATACGCCGGGGAAATCGAAAACATCAAAAAAATTTCCTCGGGCAGACTCAAGTACAATCTTCTGATGACCAATTTTGCGCCCACCCGGCGTCTGGCCTGGACCGATGACGCCGCCTGGGAACGGGCCGAGCATAACGCCGGAGCCTTCGCCGCCATTGCAAAAGCGGGCGGATTGAAGGGATTCATGCTGGATCCGGAAGATTATCCGAAGACGAAGCAGTTCATGCATCTGCCCGGCGATCCTGCCTATCCGGAGGCCGTGAAACTGGCCCGCAGACGCGGTGCGCAGATCATGAAGGCCATGGGGGCGGAACACCCGGACATGGTGCTGCTTTCGTTCAGTTTCCTGGGCGGACGATATGCTGCCGATGAACCGTGGAAGGAAGCGGAGCGATCCGGCAATCTCTGGCCGGCTTTCATCAACGGACTGCTGGACGAACTGCCGTCCGGGGCGGTCATGGTGGATGCGTCGGAAGACGGATACACCTGCACGGGTCTGCGGAACGAATTTTACGAACTTGCCTGGAAGATCGTCCGGAAGGGCGGAAAGCTGATTGCGCCGGAAAACCGTGCGAAATTCTATCAGCAGTATCAGATCGGATTCGGTCTGTATCTGGATATGTACACCGATATGTCCGTAAAAATCCACACGAAAAGCAAATGGTATCATCCGCCCACCGACGGGTCCCGCCTGATCACGCTGTTCAACAATTTCTCGGAAGCCGTTGCTTGCGCGGATCAGTACTGCTGGGTCTACGGCGAATACAACAGCTGGATCAAATGGGACTGCGCGGAGAGATTGAGCAAGACGCCGTGGCCGGTCGATCCGGAAACCTGGGAGGAGAAACTGCCCGGGCTCACCGATACCATGAACTTCATCATCGATGAGGATCGGGCTGTCCGGGAGATGTATGAAAAAAAGGCCGAAAACGGCGGACTCGTGAACCTGATCGGCAATCCGGAATGCGTGCCCGTAAAGAAAGTCCGGGTCGGCGAGGCTCAATCGGACTGGGATACGCGTACGCTGCCTCCGGGCTGGGCCTTCTGGCGCAATGATCCGAAGGAGGGGAGTTTTGCACTGGATACGACGACGGGCATGGGCGATTCTTTCTCCGCCCGGGCCGTGGGCGCGGACAATGCGTGTCTTGTCCATAAGCCGGCCATGAAAGTGAAACCGGGGCAGGTCTATGCCTGCGAAGCCTTCAAGAAGGGCGGCGAAAAAAGTTATGTGCTGGTCCGCTGGATGCACGACAACCGATGGATCATTCAGCCGCGCAACGTGCTCCTTCCTTTTTCCGAAGAAAAGAATGCAGAGGGATGGCAGCGGGCCTTCGGCTTCGTCAAGGTCCCGCCCGAAGCCAACGAACTTGTCCTTCTGGTCTACACATGCCTGAAGCCGGACGAGGCCGCCTGGTACGACAATCCGGGCGTGTACCTCATTTATCCCCCGGCGGCGGAAACGCCGTGATGCGGACGGGATTTTTATATGACAAAATCTTTCATTTTTTAACAATTTCTATTTGAAACTGTTGAAAAAGGCCGATCGCGTGCTAGAATATTCTCTGTCGTACAAACGAAATCGGGGCGTGTCTCGCGGCTGAAAGGTTCAGGCGGGAGCTCACCCTCAACAGAAGGATTCCCGTAAATGGCAAAAGCCGGAAAAAAAGCGGTCGCCCGGAAAACTGTGAAAGTGCAGCCCGAAGCGAAGAAGATTCGTCTTGCCTTCATCGGCTACGGAATTCAGGCACGGACAGTCCTGATCCCGAATTTCATCAAGCAGGACAGCGTGATCGTGAAAGCGGTCTGCGACTGCGACCGTGTCCGCCGTGAGGCCGGGACGGAGTTTGTGAACAAGTTCTACCGCGAGAACCGGAAGTCGAAGCTGGCGAAATGCAAGGCTGTGGCCGATTTCCGGGATATTCTTGCCGATGAGGAAATCGATGCCGTGTGCATCGCCACGCCCGACCACTGGCATGCCTACATTGCCTGCGCCGCCATGAAGGCCGGCAAGGACGTGTACTGCGAGAAGCCGCTGACTTATTCCGTGGAAGAATCCATTCTCGTCATGAAGGCGCAGAAGAAATTCAAGCGGGTGTTCCAGACCGGATCCATGCAGCGCTCCTGGCGCGAGTTCCGCACCGCCTGCATGATCGTCCGCAACGGATTCATCGGCGATGTCAAGTACGTCGACTGCAACTACGGGAACGCCTCCGCGCAGAACAACAAGAACATATCCGATTTCATCGCGAATCTGGGCGGTCCCTCTCATCCGCACCGTTTCTTCTGCCAGTGGGACGGCCCCGGCAAGAAGGTCCAGAGCGTCAAGGTCGAATCCGCCCCCAATGCCGATGTGGACTGGGATATGTGGCTGGGCCCGGCTCCCTGGTCTCCCTATTCCGACCAGTGCGCGCCCCGCGGCGTGAACAAGTTCTATCCCATGTTCTGGCGGTTCGACGACAACTACGGAACCGGCTACAACGGCGACTGGGGAGCCCATCATCTGGATATCGCCCAGTGGGGCTTGAACCTGGATAAATCCGGCCCGGTGAAAGTGATCTGCTCGGAAGAACCTCACTCTGTGAACCCGTATCACGGCGGACGCCGTCAGTTCGGCATGAAATTCATCATGGCCAACGGAACGACCATCTTCCATAATCCCTTCGGCACCTGGGGAACGGTTTTCTACGGGACCAAGGGAATCGTGGCCGTCAATCGCGGACGCATCGCGGTCTGGCTGGGCCGCGGCGTGAAGCCCACGGCAGCCATCCGGAAGGCGCTCGAAGACGCCTCCTTCAGCAAGATGAAGAAGATCGCGGCCTGCCTCGGGCAGAATTACGGATTCGATCCCTCGCAGAGGAAGGACAATTCGCTGGCCGCCAGCCTGGATCAGCTCGACAAATACTTCAAGCTGGACAAGGCGCCCGTGCAGCTCTACAAGAGCGCGCTTCACGAGCAGAACTTCATCGACTGCTGCATTTCCCGTGAAATAACGGCCACGCCCGCGGAAACCGGAGCCCGCGCCGCCATCCTCTGCCAGCTCTGCAACATGAGCTATGTGTACGACACCGGATTCGATTGGGATCCGGTCAAGTGCACGTTCGCCAACGGCACGGGCGATCCCGCCTGGCTCAAGCGTCCCTATAACCGCAACGGCTGGGACATCAAACTCTGAACCTGACAACTGGACGCTTTTCGGCAAAACGGTGGGCCGTCTCCCCGCAACAGCGGAGACGGCTCATTTTTTCAGGGCGTTCCTGTAGCGAAAGATGCGGATGATCCCGTTTCTCATGAACAAGCGGAAAGGAAAGTTTCGATGCGGAAAATGATGAAGAATTTCCGGACGCCGGGTGCGGAGTTCCGGGGCGCTCCGTTCTGGGCGTGGAATGCGGAACTCGACTCCGAAGAACTGATCCGCCAGATACGGATCTTCAAGGAAATGGGACTGGGCGGATTTTTTATGCACGCCCGGGTCGGACTGAATACTCCGTACTTGAGCAAAGTGTGGTTCGACTGCATCAAAGTCTGCGTGAACGAAGCAAAAAAGCTCGGCTTGCAGGCGAATCTGTATGACGAGGACCGCTGGCCCTCCGGTGCGGCCGGGTCCCTGGTGACGAGCGATGACCGTTATAAGGGACGCTTCTGCCGGGTGGAATTTTTCCGCCGTGCCGCCGATGCCCGGAAAGCAAGTGAATCCGGCGAAACGCTGGCCTGGTATTCGGCAGTCGTTTCGGGAAAATTCGAGGACGGCACGCTGAACGTCGTTTCCCCGCGGAAAATTTCGTCTTCTGCTCATTTCAAGACGGGCCGGGGCCGGACTCTGGTGCGGTTCTGCGTGAAAACAATGGAGAAATCCTCCTGGTTCAATGGCGAAACCTATTTGGATACGCTGAATCCCGAGGCCGTCCGCAGGTTTGTCGAAGTTACTCACGATGCCTATTACCGGGAAGTCGGACGCGAGTTCGGCAAGACCGTGCCGACTGTCTTTACCGACGAGCCGAACTGCTGGACCTGGGGACAGCATCTGCTGGCCCTGCCGTGGACCGAGGCCTTGCCGGAAAAATTTCGAGACCGATTCGGATATGATGTGCTGGAACATCTGCCGGAAATCTTTTTTTCGTCCGTACGGAAATATTCCCGAGTGCGGATGCATTATTACGACCTGATGACCGAACTCTTCTGCACCGCATTCTCCAAAACCATCGGCGACTGGTGCGGCCGTCACGATATCCGGATGACCGGACACGTGCTGCTGGAAGATACTCTTCTGCAAACGCTGTTCGTCGGTTCCGTCATGCGCTTCTACGAGCACATGCAGTCTCCGGGTATCGACCTGCTGACCGAACATCGGCGCGTATTCAACACGGCCAAGCAGTGTTCCTCGATGGCGCATCAGTTCGGACGTCGGTGGCGGATATCGGAGACTTACGGCTGCACCGGATGGGATTTCCCGTTCGCCGGGCACAAGGCCCTCGGCGACTGGCAGTATGCGCTCGGGATCAACGTCCGCTGTCAGCATCTGGCCTGGTATTCCGCCGAAGCAGAAGCAAAACGGGACTATCCCGCCAGTATCTCCTACCAGTCCTCGTGGTGGGACAAGTATCGTATCGTCGAGGATTATTTCGGCAGACTCGGGGCCGTGATGTCGGAAGGTGTGGAAATTTGCGATCTGCTGGTGATCCATCCGGTGGAATCCGCCTGGATGGAGATGACTCCGGTACCGCTTTCACTTCTTCAATCCATGGCAAAATCCCTGGAACGGCAGTTTATCCGCGTAACCGATACGCTGCTGGCGCAAAAACTGGATTTCGAGTTCGGAGATGAAGATATAATTGCCCGGTACGGCCGGATCGAAAAAAATACATTCGTCATCAATCGCGCCGCCTACCGCGCCGTACTGGTCCCGCATCTCCGCACGATCCGGTCCTCTACGCTCGAACTGCTGCGGAAGTTTGCCGCAAAAGGGGGCACGGTCGTTTATCTGGATGCTCCGCCGGTTTATCTGGATGGAGAACGTTCGGAACGTCCGGCGGAAATCTTTGCCGCATTCGAACGTGCTTCTCTTTCCGGGGCCGTCCCGCTGCTTGAAAAGGCGGCACGCCGTGTTTCCGTATCCGATCCGGCCGGACATCAGATCGGGCCGGTGCTGGCCCGCCTTTCCGATACCGGACACGGCTATGCGCTTTTTCTCTGCAATTACGGAGAACAATTCGATTCATCAAAAATGCAGAAGGACCGTATGGTACGGGACCGCAAGCTGAAATTTCCTTCGGCAGAGATTGCCGTAACGGTCCCGCGATCCGGAAAAGTCTATGAACTGAATCCGCTCGACGGGACCGTATCACCGGTGAAGGCGGATTATCGGCAGGGGCAGTATCGTTTCCGCACTTCGTTTGAGGAACTCGAGTCGCATCTGTTCCTGATTACGGGGGAAAATCCCGGTGAAACCGTTGCCTCCGGAAAAAAAGTTCCCGGAAGGATACTGCACAGATTGTCTGTCTCCGGCTGGAACTATGAACTCAGTGAGCCCAACGTGCTGGTGCTGGATCATGCCGACTGGTGCGCCGATTCCCGGAAAAAGGGGAAAAATACATTCATACTGAAACTGGATGATGAACTCCGGAAATATCTGGGCAAACAGCCTCGCGGCGGGGCCATGGTTCAGCCGTGGCTGCGGAAAGAGACACCGCCGGAAAGGGAGATTCCTCTTGAACTTGTGTACCATATCCGGATACAGGATCTTCCGGCAGGAGACTGCCGTCTTGCGCTTGAGCATCCCGAATTTTATCAATTCGAACTCAATGGCTGCAAACTGGACGCCCGGATCGACGGCTGGTGGTGTGACCGCTGCATGAAATGTGTGCAGATCCCCGTCCGGAAATTGAAACGGGGAGAAAACATTCTGATCCTGCGCTCGAAATATCATGAAAATCTGCCCGGTCTGGAATCCCTTTTTCTTCTGGGCCGTTTCGGGGTGGACAGCACGGAAGCAATCGTGAAAATGCCGGAGACTCTTGAACTCGGCGACTGGTGCAGACAGGGCCTTCCCTTCTTCGCAGGCAATGTTACCTATATCCGTCAAGTCAAGGTCCCGTCCGGCGGCGCTGCACTGGAACTTCCCGAGTGGCGGGGAATCCTGCTCGGCGTGCGCATCGACAACGGCCCGGAAAAGCTTCTTCCGTGGCCGCCCTGCCGGACAGAACTGCCCGAAGGAGTCCATGAAATCGCGATCACCGTCTACGGCAGCCGCCGCAATGCCATGGGGCCGTTCTACGCCGCAACAGCCTGGCCGGAATGGACCGGACCCGCTCAATTCAAGATGCTGGCCGTAAAAACGAGACAACTTGTCCCTTGCGGATTGCTGTCTGCTCCGATCCTTCGCCGGACGGAAAGCAGACAGAACGGGTCGGCTTCATCTTTTCGGTGAGGAGTCCGGCCGGTCAGGTGAATCTGCCGGACTCTTTTCTTCCCGGAGAAACACGGTGCTGGTGGGATAGGCGAATTCGAGGCCGGCTTCGTTGAAACGGCGGAGGACTTCCGAATTGAAGCGGCCCCGGGCGGACCGCATGGCATACCAGTCGGAAACGCGGAACCAGACATATCCGTCGACATTCAGCGAAGAGGGATCCATCTGAAGGAAATCGAACCGGACGGGCCTGCCCGGCGCCAGGAGATCCGCCAGATCGCGTCCGGTCTCCTGCAGAATGCTCCGGGCCAGTTCGATTTTTTCGTGCCCGGTCTGATAGACCAGCCCGAAGGTGAAGTGTTCACGCCAGTATTCGCGGTTGCTGAAATTCTCCACCTGAGAATCGGCAATGAGCCTGTTCGGGATGTCGATGAGCCGTCCCTCGAAGGCCCGGATCCGTACGCTGCGGAATCCGATCCGTTCCACGATCCCTTCCGTCTTGTTGACGCGGATCCAGTCGCCCACCTTGAAGAGTTTGCATCCGAGGATGGAGAAGGCGCCGAAGAGATTCGCCACCGTGTTCTGCGCGGCGAACGCCACCGCCAGTCCCAGTACGCCCGCGCTGACCAGAAGATGTGTTACATTCATCCGGAAAACATTCTGAAGGATGAAGAAGACGGCCAGACTCCAGGCACCCAGGCGGATGAGGCTGTGCGAGAGATCCAGCAGGAGCTTGTTCATTCCGTAGGCGTCGGGATCTTTCCTCAGAAAGCGTTCCGTAAGGATCTCCGCCGTACACCGTACGCCATGCAGAACCAGCGTCAGAACCGTAAAGATCATAAGCGCACAGAAGACCTTGTCCAGGGCCAGGTCGAGCCGGTCCGGAAGATTCATCAGATCCGCGCTGACGGAGAGTCCCGACCAAAGCAGCAGAAGGGAGAAGGGAACCGATACCGCCCGGATCGTTTCCGCCGTGGAAGGCCGTTTCCGTGCGATCAGGGGAACCACCGCCTTTCTCAAGACCAGCAGAAGAAGCAGAAACAGGATCAGCGTAACGGCGATCCCCGCGCAGCCGCGGACGATGTGATGGCTGTTCGCCTCAAGCCACTGTGAGCATTCGGAAATGAAAAGATCCAGTTCGTCCGCCAGTGCGGAAACGCTGAATGGATTGAACGGCTTCTTCATTACGGAGTTCCCCTTTTTTTGTTCCTTCCGGTTATAATATACACGGGACCGGCTTGATAATCAAACCGGTCCCCGCTGCATTCTCCGAAGTTTTGGGAAAGATCAGGCGTTTTTATCCCGGATGGCCGCCCGGCGGATCTTGCCGTTGACGGTCTTGGGAAGTTCATCCACGAATTCGATGATCCGGGGATATTTATAAGGAGCCGTGTGGGTCTTCACGTAGTCCTTGATCTCCTGTGCGAGCTCGTCCGAGCTTTCTTTCCCCTTGACCAGCACCACGGTGGCCTTGACGACTTTTCCGCGGACCGGATCGGGTACGCCCGTAACGGCGCATTCCAGAATGTACGGAAGCTCCATGAGCACGCTTTCCACTTCGAAGGGGCCCACCCGGTAGCCGGAGGTCTTGATGATGTCATCCGCCCGGCCTTCATACCAGAAGTAGCCGTCTTCGTCCTGCCAGGCCAGATCGCCCGTATGATAGTAGCCGTCGTGCCAGACCTTCGCCGTATCCTCCGGAGACTTCAGGTAGCAGCGGAAGAGACCGCAGGGAGGCTGTCCGACCGAGCCGGGCTCGGGAGCGCGGACGCAGATCTCGCCGGTATCGCCGGTGGCGACGGGTTTGCCGTCCGAATCCAGGAGCGCGACCTCGAACTGGGGATTGGGTTTGCCCATGGATCCGGGGCGCGGCTTCATGCCGGCAAGCGTTCCGATGAGCATGGTGGTCTCCGTCTGTCCGAATCCCTCGTAGGGGAGCTGACCCGAAACCCGTGCGAAGGCTTCGCTGACTTCGGGCGGCATGGCCTCTCCGGCCGTGGTCACATGCTTGAGCGTGGAGAAATCGTACTTGGAAAGATCCTCCTTGACCATGAAGCGGAAGATGGTGGGCGGCGCGCAGAAGGTGGTGATCCCGTGCTCCTTGAACATGGGCAGGAGATCGGCGGCGTGGAAACGGTCGAAGTCGTAGGTGAATACGCCCGCTTCGCAGAGCCACTGTCCGTAGATCTTGCCCCAGAGCGCCTTGCCCCATCCGGTATCGGCCACCGTGAAGTGGAGCCCCGCGGGATCCACGTTGTGCCAGTGGCGTGCCGTCATGATATGTCCCAGCGGATACGAGTAGTCGTGTTCCACCATTTTGGGATAGCCCGTGGTTCCCGAGCTGAAGAAGACCAGCATGGGATCGGTGCTCTTCTGATCGGCGGGACGGGGGAAGTCCGGACTGAAATTCGGATACAGCGCATCGAAATCGAGCCAGCCGTCCTTCTTCCCGTTCACGGAAAGTTTGAGGCGGACTCCGGTTTTCGCGGCCGCCGCATCCACTTCATCGGTGATCCCGCCGTCGGCGGAACAGATCACATACTGGACGTCCGCCTTTTGGAAGCGGTATTCGAAGTCGTGGGCGGTCATCTGGCAGGAGGCGGGGATCGCCACCGCACCGATCATATGGAGCGCATTGAGCACGAACCAGAACTGATAGTGTCTCTTCAGAACCAGGATCACGCGGTCGCCCTTGCGGATTCCCAGAGAATACAGGAAGTTGGCGGTCCGGAGGCTGTTTTCGTATATTTCCCGGAACGTGAAATCGTGACAGACCTTTTCCTTGGAGACCCAGCGCATGGCCACTTTGTCCGGACATTTTTCGGCAAGCACGCCCAGAACATCGTAGGCGAAGTTGAAATTCTCCGGGATGTCGAAATGGACACGCTTCAGGTTCCCCGCCGAGTCCCATTCCTCTTTCATGTACTTCCGGTACAGAAGTTCCTGATGGACTTCCTTCGGCGCCTCTTCCGGTTTTTCCTCGCAGGCGAACCGGGCCGGGCGGGGGGTCTCGTTCTTCGTGTGCATGACGATGGAGAAGAAGCGGCAGGGCGCATTTCCGGTCGCCCGGATCGCATGGGGCTCCCGCCCGTCGAAGTACATGCTGTCGCCTTCCTTCAGGACCTCTTTCTTGCCGTGGATGAAAACTTCTATGGATCCCGAAAGGATCAGCAGGCACTCCTGACCGTTGTGGTCGGAATACTGGAGCGGCTTTTTCTCGTCTTCGCAGGGCGCCGTCACGATGAACGGCTCGCCTGTGCGGTCCTTCATGCGGATGGCCTGATGCAGATAGGAGAATCCGGGACGGCGCACCAGGGGGAATCCGCCGCCGTTCCGGGTCACGGTATAGACGGCCAGGTTGGGCGCTTCACCGCTGATGAGGGAAGAGACGTCGAGACCGAACAGTTCCGCGAGGTTGTAGTAAATGGAGAAAGGGGCCTGCTTTTCGCCGTTCTCGTAGGATTCATACTGTTCGATGCTGACGCCGAGAAAATCCGCGACCTGCTCGACCGTCAGATGCTTCTGCGTCCGCAGCTCGCGGACCCTCATTGCGATTTGTTCTTTGTTCTCCATGCCATTCAATCCTTCTTTTGTTGGTTGAACGCACAGGAGGCACGGGTTAATCCAGACACGGGTGAAGTTCCGGACCACCCGCGTCTTCCCATGCATTTGGAAGACCGCCGGGCGGTCTAAATAATGTCGATAATAATAATTATGCCGATGAAGGCAATAATCGAGGAGGCGGAACGGAAGATGAAAGCAGCAGCGCGGTCCGTACGGTCCGTGCCGGAAACATTCGACCTGCTGTTCATGTATGCGTTCATAAAATCGCCTTCTCTTTTCAGTGCGCTCTCTTACTCTACACCGTCATTTTGGGAAAATCAAGCAGCTTTTTGAAAAAAAAGATCATTTTTCTCTGATTTTCCCTCAGTCCCGACGCGGGGCGAACACTTCGCGCCACCGTCTGACTTCCGCCGACGGGTCCGCCGCCTGCGTGAAGGCCGTGACCGCCGCGATATGGCGCGCCCCGCAGTTCAGCAGTTCCGCCAGATGATCGTATTTGATTCCGCCCATGACGGAAAAGGGAACCCGGATCTCCGGGATCAGCGCCCGGAGCGTATCCAGCCCCAGGAACCGGCAGGCAAGGTGCTTCGTGCCCGTGGGGAAAATCGGCCCTGCGTTCAAATAGGAACACCCCTGCGCCTGAGCGGTACGGATCTCTTCGGCGTTGTGCGTGGAAACCCCGATCAGCAGATCCGGCGACAGCTTCCGGGCGTCCGGCACGGGAAAATCATCCTGTCCCAGATGAACGCCGTCGGCTTCGGCGGCAATGGCCGCATCCACGCGGTCGTCGGCGATGAGGAGCGCTCCGTATTCCCAGGTGAGGGCGCGGATCCGCTTCAGAAGGGGGAGAAAGTCGCCGTCCGGCATGGTTTTCTCCCGGATCTGAAGGATTTTTGCGCCGCCCTTGAGGATGGACTCCGCCGTTTCCTCGGGGGAACGACCCGCGCAGAACTCGGCGGTGACCACCGGATAGACATCGCTGAGGCGGAAGGCTTCGATCCGTTCCGCCAGCGTACGGAAGACGCGGCGCTGATCCACGTTACACGCCCAGTCTGGCACAGATGAGCTGCGCCGCCTTGCGCCCGGAAAGCAGCATGCCGCCGAAGATGGGGCCCATGCGGTAGCCGCCCATCACGTTGTTGGCACTCATGCCGCAGGCGAAAAGCCCCGGATAGTATTCCTGCGTGTTTTCCACCGTGGAGGCTTCTCCGCTGTCCACCCACATGGGCTTTTCTCCAAGGATTCCGCCTGTCGGCGTGGAGAGCTTGAGCTGCGCCTTTTCCACGGCCAGATGCATGATCTCGCTGGGATGTCCCGTGCCGTCAAGCACGCAGCGGGATGTTACCGTCAGGGGGTCCACATGCATCCCGAGCCGCTCCACCGGAGTCCAGTTGATGACCAGGCCGCCCACCTGCTTGTCGCGGAAGACGATGTCCTCCACGCTGACGGAGTTGAAGATCTTTGCGCCGGCATGGACCGCGCCGTAGATGAGGCCGCTGGCCATCTCAACGGAATCCAGCGTATTGTAGCCGGGCGCGGATGCGATGGGTTTGTGCGTGATTCCGAAGTCGTCCAGGATTTCCAGCGAGGCGTCCTGTACCACAACTTCGTTGAAGAGCATTCCGCCGCCCCAGGTGCCGCCGCCCGGCGCCAGCTTACGTTCGAAGATCGCCGCCTTCAGGCCGGCCTTCGCCAGATAGCGGGCCGCCACCAGCGCGGAGGGTCCGGCACCCACAATGGCCACATCCAGGGAAAGATGATTCAGCAGTTTCTCGGAGAAGCCTTCGATGATGGCGCGGGTGATGGTGGTTTCGATGACGGGTGCGGAATTCTCCGCGATTTTCGGATCGGACATGTTGCGTTATCCTTTCTCTCTATGTTTCTCGCAGGAAAACGCCGGATGGCCGATCCGAAAGGACCGGGTCGATGCGTTTCCCTACGCCGGTATGAACCGGATCAGGTGCTGCGGGTATGTTCTCAGCCGGAATCCCCGTGATTCCGGCACCCCGATGCTTGTACGACAATGACCCGTACTATACAGTCTTCTTCTGTATTTTTCAATGCGAAGTAGAGAGGATTTTTGCGAAAAAGTGCATGAAACCGCATATCGGCGGCTTGCATTTCCGGAAAAACGGCGTATAGTAACGTTTCTTCGAGTACTGCCGGATTTTACAGCAGAAAGCTTCAACATACAAACGGAGACGAAACATGTCCAAACATCCCAGTCTGAAAGGTGCCAGCACCATTCGTCAGAGCCGCAACGTTCTGAAGAGATTCGAACGGATCAACCAGTTGAAGGAAGAAGGCCGCTGGAAAGAGGGCCAGAAGGTCATCAGCGCGCTTCCCAAGACCAAGCCGGAAGAGTGATCCGCCGGCCGGAACGCTGTTCTTCAGCCGATCACCCCAGGGCGGACGCGTGCAAAAGCGTTCGCCCTTTTTATTTCTTACGATGCAAGGAGTTGTTTTTATGGCTAAAAATACGGTGATTCAGAAAATCCTCGCCGCTCACATGACCTCCGGAAATCCCGTCCGGGGCGAACGGATGGCCATCCGGATCGATCAGACCCTGACCCAGGACGCCACCGGAACCATGGCCTACCTGGAACTGGAAGCCATGGGCGCCAGTCGTGTGAAAACGGAGCTTTCCGTCTCCTACGTGGATCATAACATGATGCAGAACGGACCGGAAAACCGCAACGATCACCTCTATCTTCAGAGCGTGGCTGCCTCCAAGGGCGTCGTCTTTTCCCGTCCCGGCAACGGCATCTGCCATCAGGTCCATCTCGAACGCTTCGGCGTCCCGGGAAAGACCCTTCTCGGTTCCGATTCCCACACTCCCACCGGCGGCGGAATCGGCATGATGGCCATCGGCGCGGGCGGACTGGATGTGGCTTTGGCCATGGCGGGGCAGCCCTTCCGTCTGGCGTATCCCGAAATCATCGGCGTGAAGCTTACCGGCAAGCTCCGGCCCTGGACTGCCGCCAAGGATATCAGCTTCAAACTGCTGGAGATCCTCACTTCCAAGGGAAACGTCGGGTGCATGGTGGAATTCTTCGGCGAAGGCGTCAAACAGCTTTCCGTTCCCCAGCGCGCCACCGTGGCCAATATGGGCGCCGAACTCGGCGTCACCTGCACCGTCTTCCCCTCCGATGAGATCACGCGGGCCTTCCTCAAGGCGCAGGGCCGGGAAGAGGCCTGGATCCCCCTGCAGGCCGATCCCGATGCCGAATACGACCGCGTCATCGATATCCCGCTGGATTCTCTGGAGCCCATGGCTTCCTGTCCTTCCAGCCCGGACAACATCAAGACGACGGCCGAGCTCGCCGGCCTTAAAGTCGGACAGGTCATCATCGGGTCCTGCACCAACAGCTCCTTCCGCGATCTCTCCCTGGTCGCCGCCGTCCTCAAGGGACGCCACGTTCATCCGGATGTCACGCTGGCCATCGCCCCCGGCAGCCGGCAGGTCCTGGAGATGCTGGCGCGCTCCGGCGCACTGGCCGACCTCATCGCCGCCGGCGCCCGGATCCTGGAATGCGGATGCGGCCCCTGCATCGGACAGGGCCAGAGTCCCGCCAACGGCACCGTGACGGTCCGTACCTTCAACCGGAACTTCCCCGGCCGCACGGGGACCAAGGGTGACCAGTCCTATCTGGTCAGTCCCGAGACGGCCGCAGCCGCCGCGGTCTTCGGCGAATTCCGTTCCGCGGCCGAGCTCGGAATGGACTACCCCGTTATCAGCGATCCCGAGCACTTCCTCATCGACGATTCCATGACGATCCGCCCGCCTGCGGACGGTTCCGCCGTGGAGATCATCCGGAAGCCCACCATCGGCACACCGCCGCTCAATACGCCGCTCCCCGAGGAACTTCTGGGCGAGGTCGTCATTAAGACCGGCGACAAGACGTCCACCGACGACATCATGCCTGCCGGGATCCATCTGAAGCACCGGAGCAACATCCCCGAATACGCCAAAGTGGTGTTCGAGCGCTTCAACGAGCCCGGCGCTCCCACCTTCGCCCAGCGGGCCGCCGCCGTCCGAGATGCCGGACGCCATGGCGTCATCATCGGGCGGGACAGTTACGGACAGGGCTCCTCCCGCGAACATGCCGCCATCTGCCCCATGTATCTGGGCGTGAAGATGGTCGTCGCCATGGCCATCGAGCGGATCCACGCCGCAAATCTCATCAACTTCGGGATCCTCCCGTTGACCTTTGCGGACCGGAACGACTATGACCGTCTCGACCGCGGCGATTCCATCCGGATCCCCGCGCTTCGCGAGGCCGTGATGAAGGATGAGATCACCGCGCAGGTCACGCGCAAGGACGGCTCGAAGTTCGATCTTGTGCTGAAGTGTTCGCTTTCCGACGAAGACCGCCGGATCATCCTGGCCGGAGGCCGCCTGAATCTCAAGTGATCTTCCCCGTGCGGGGAATAAAAATGCGGGGACGCGCCGTGCAGAAGCGGATCGTCCCCGTTTTTTAGTGCCCGTGCATCCTGTTCAGAGGAAGCAGATTCGCGAGATGCACTGGTCGAAGCTCTCGCGCCCGCTGAGGATGTCGATCTCGATCCGGAGAAACAGGATCGGGATGTCGCGGCGGTCCAGACGCGGCATGCGCACGGCGTCCTTTTCCGTGGTCATGATGATCTCCGCGCCCGCCGCCTTGGCGTCGTTGATGAAGTCGATCATCTCCTGCTGGCGGTACCGGTGATGGTCCGCGTAGTGGCGCTTCAGCACCAGATCCGCCCCGTTCTGCGTGAGAAAACTGTTGAAGCTGGCGGGATTGGCGATGGCGGAAAGGGAAGCGACCTTCTTTCCGTTGAGATGCGCGAGCGGGAAGCGCAGGCCTTTTTTGAACACGTCTTCCAGGTATTGCGGCCGATGGCAGCACTCGATGATTTCCGCCCGGTGATTGTGCTTGTGTATGAAAAATTTCAGATGCCGCAGCCTCGGCGATCCGTCCGATTTCGTCAGAAAGATGTAGTCCGCCCGCCGGATGTTCCGGATCGGCTCCCGGAGCAGACCGCGCGGCAGCAGATGATGATTGTCGAAGGGCGACGTGGCGTCCACCAGCAGAATGTTGATGTGCGCCTTCAGATTCAGGTACTGGAATCCGTCGTCCATGATCAGCGTATCCGTCTGGAACTCCTCGATGGCATACAGCCCCGACTTCACCCGGTCCTTGTCCACCAGGACCACCACCTTTTCCAGATTCGAGGCCAGCATATAGGGCTCGTCGCCCGCCGTCTTGGAGTTCAGAAGCAGGTTCTTCCCGTCGGATACCACCCGGGGCGGCACTTCCTTCCGTTTCGAGGAAAAGCGCTTGCGGATCTTGTCCAGCAGCGAACGGTCGCGGCTCCGGTAGCCCCGGCTCAGCACCGCCACGCGGCGGCCCTTCCGGCTCAGCGTCTTGGCGAAGATCTCCACCACAGGCGTCTTCCCCGTCCCCCCGCACGTCAGGTTCCCGATGCTGATGACCAGGCATCCGATGGCGCGGTTCCGGATTACACGGTTGTCGTACAGCCACAGACGGAACAGCACCACCTGGCGGTATATGCGCGACACCAGGAACAGCAGTCCTTTCGCAAAAAAGTCCCACGGACCGTTCCGCTGCTCCTTGATGATCTCGATAAAGTATTGTTCGATATTTTCGCCGATTTCACGAATCGTCATGACTTCCTCCGCGGATCCCGGTAATGTACTCCCGGTTTCTCCAAGAAGCAAGGCCCGAAACAGCGCTCCCCTCACTTTTTTCGCAGGTTTCTCCCGTATTTTCCGTCCGGCCCCCGCGATCCAGCCCGTCCCTGCTTTCCCCCGCCCGATTTCCATTTGACAATCCTCATTCCCGTGCTATAATACCGAAAATTGCAACGCAAAAAGGAGTTCTTTACTGCTTCAACCCATTTTCCGGTACTGTAAAATGTTCGAGCAAACTTTCAAAAATATCGACAATGCCCTCCGTCGGGACGACGGTTGCGGTTCCGAGCTGGATTATGTGGAGCAATCCAGCTGGATCTTGTTTCTCAAGTATCTTGACGATCTGGAAGAGACCCGGCGGATGAAGGCGGAGTTGAACGGGAAATCTTATTCTCAGATCATCTCCGACCCGTTCCGGTGGTCCGTCTGGGCCGCCCCGAAAGACAAACAGGGAAATCCCGATCACCATCACGCCATGACCGGGGACGACCTTATGTCATTTGTGCACGGTAAACTTTTTCCGTATCTGAAATCCTTCAAGGATCAGGCGGAATCCCCTCAGACGATCCAGTATAAGATCGGTGAGATCTTCAGCGAGATCCACTGCCGGATCGCGTCCGGCTACGTCCTGCGGGATGTCCTTTGGGCTGTGGACAGTCTGAAATTCCAGACCAGCGCCGAAAAGCACGAGATGAGCCACCTTTACGAGAGCCGGATCAATAAGATGGGCAATGCCGGACGCAACGGCGGTGAATACTATACGCCCCGTCCCCTGATTCGGAGCATCGTCCGCATGGTGGACCCGCAGCTCGGAAAGACGGTCTATGACGGAGCATGCGGCTCCGCGGGATTCCTCTGCGAGGCGTTCACCTACCTCCAGGCGAAAGCCGGCGAGAATTTCCGGGCGAGGGAAGCCCTCCAGAAAGGCGTGTTTTTCGGCAAGGAAAAGAAGGTCCTGCCCTACATCATCGGCACGATGAACATGATCCTGCACGGCGTGGAGGCCCCGAATATACTCCATACCAATACCCTCAAGGAAAACTTGGCCGATGTGCAGGAAAGCGATAAATACCATTATATCCTGGCCAATCCCCCCTTTGGTGGACTGGAACGCGATGAAGTCAAGCAGAATTTCTTCCTGAAGACCAGCGAGACCGCCTATCTCTTCCTTCAGCACTTCATCAAGCACCTGAAGGCCGGCGGCAAGGCCGGGATCGTCATCAAGAACACCTTCCTCAGCAACGGCGACGCCATCGCTCTCCGCCGGGAGCTTCTGGAAGACTGCAATCTTTACGCAGTGCTGGATCTTCCCCAGAAAGTCTTTTCCGCCGGAGTCAAAACCGTTGTCCTCTTCTTCGAAAAGGGCGTTCCGACCGAAAAAATCTGGTACTATCAGCTGAACCTGGACCGCAATCTCGGCAAGACCAATCCCCTGAACGAGGCCGATCTCGCCGACTTCGAGAAACTTTTCCCCGAGAGGGCCGACAGTGCCAACTCCTGGACCATCGATGCGGCTTCCCTTGATCCCAAGACCCTGGATCTTTCGGTCAAAAACCCGAATCAGAAGGAGGAAGCCCCTGCCCGCACTCCCGCCGAGATCCTTGCCGAGATGAAATCCCTGGAACAGGAAAACCTGAAACTCCTCTCCGAGATCGGGGCTTTGATAAAATGAATGAAATGCAGAAAAGTCAATTCCTGATCTACCGGAGCGAGGACGGGCGCATCAAGCTGGATGTGCGGTTCGAGGATGAGACCGTCTGGCTCACTCAGGCAATGATCGTGGAGCTGTTCCAGTCCAGTAAAGCCAATGTCAGCGAACATATAAAACATATCTTCGAGGAAGGCGAGTTGAATCCGGAAGCAGTTGTTCGGAAATTCCGAACAACTGCCGCAGACGGCAAGTCATACGATACTGCCTATTACAACCTCGACCTCATCATTTCGGTGGGCTACCGGATCAAGTCCAAGGTCGCAACACAGTTCCGGATCTCTTTTCGCGAGGTGATATAATGAAACGCGGATGGCAGACAAAGACGCTCGGAGAAGTGTGTGAGATATACAGAGGCGGTTCTCCTCGTCCGATTAAGGATTTTATTACAACTGCCCCATCAGGTATTAACTGGATTAAAATAGGTGATGTCTCTCCGGATGGAAAGTATATTGACAGGACAGCGGAACGGATTTTATCTTCTGGAATAAAGTATTCAAGATTTGTAGAACGAGGTGATTTTCTTCTGACAAACTCAATGAGTTTTGGTCGTCCCTATATTTGCAGAATAGATGGATGTATTCATGATGGATGGTTGGTCCTTAAAAAAATCAATGATTCGTTCATTCCGGATTTTTTATATTATTTGTTGCGGTCACCAAATGTTTCTGACCAATTTGATTTACTGGCAAAGGGCAGTACTGTACGAAATCTAAACAGGGATTCTGTTGCTAAAGTCATAGTTTCCGTTCCTTCTATTTCCGAGCAGAAGCGGATCGTCGGGATACTGGATGCCGCGTTCGAGAAGATCGATGCGGTGCAGCGCAATGCAGAACGGAATCTGGCCAACGCGAAAGAACTCTTTCAACGTGTTCTCGATGAAGAAATGACTCCGAAAAAGGGATGGAGTGCTGCTCCACTCAAAGACTTGACAACTGACTTAGGTGATGGTATTCATGGAACGCCCTTATATGATTCATCTGGAGATTATTATTTCATAAATGGTAATAATTTGGAACGAGGGAAAATCGTATTCCGTGAAAAGACAAAACGAGTGTCTATTTCAGAAGCAAAAAAATATACACTCCCATTAAATGACAAAACAGTACTTGTTTCTATCAATGGAACATTGGGGCGAGTAGCATTTTATCAAGGAGAAAAAATAGTACTAGGCAAAAGTGCTTGTTATTTTAACTTAAGGGAATGTATTGATAAAAACTTTGCTTACCTTATCTTTTCTTCTGAAATATTTATGCGATATGCAAAGAAAGAAGCAACTGGGGTTACAATAAACAATGTATCTCTCAAATCTATGCGTAATTTTTTGATTTATTATCCAAATTTATCTGAACAGAAAAGTATAGTTCAGATAATCAGAAAGTTTCAGGAAAGGCTTTTTCTAGCTGCGCAACGAAGCAGCGAGACAATATCAATTTGTGAAAAACTGAAGACAGCTCTTTTAGCTAAAGCCTTCAACGGGGAACTTTGAGGATGAACGAGGAACAGACGAAGCTGGAAAAGATCACGCCGGCGCTGCAGAAGGCGGGGTGGGGCGTTGTGCCGGAGAGCCGGATCCTGATGGAGCAGAGAGCCTGTCTGATTGCGCCCGGTCGCGTCGGCAAGGTGCGCGGCAAACTGAAAAAGGTAGATTACCTGCTGAGCTATCGAGGACGAAAACTCGCCATTGTGGAAGCCAAGAGCGACGAAAAGGATGTCTCGGAGGGTGTGGCGCAGGCGAAGGAATATGCGTCCATGATGCAGATCCGCTACACGTACAGCACAAACGGCGACGAGATCTACTTCATGGACATGGGGGAGGGGAAGTCGCACAAGGGGGCAGCGGAGTCGTTCATCGATCAGTTTCCGACGCCGGATGAGCTGTGGGCCTGGACGTTTCCCGGGGAAAACGTCTGGCGCGACCGGTTCAACAACGAGCCACTGTGGAGCAATCCTGCCAAGGCCCCGCGCTACTATCAGGAGATCGCGGTCAACAAGGTGCTGGAGGCCGTTGCCGGGAAAAAACGGCGGATGCTGCTGACGCTGGCCACGGGGACGGGGAAGACCTTTATTGCGTTCGAGATCGCGTGGAAACTCTTCAAGACCCGGTGGAACCTGCGTGCGGCGGAGGATGTTTCGCAATGCCGTCTGCCGCGCATCCTGTTTCTGACGGACCGGAACAATCTGGCGAATCAGGCATTCAACGACTTCGGCGGATTCGAGGACGATGCGCTGTGCCGAATCACGCCGGCGGGGATCCGGAAGCTGGGAAAGATCGTTCCCAAGGGGGCGAGCGTCTATTTCACGATCTTTCAGACCTTCATGAGCGGGGAAACGCCGTACTACAAGCAGTACGAGCCGGACTTCTTCGACTTCATCATCATCGACGAGTGTCACCGGGGCGGAGCCAACGACGAAAGCGAATGGCGCGAGGTGCTGACCTACTTCGAGCCGGCGTATCAGCTAGGCATGACCGCCACGCCGAAGCGGAAGATCAATGCCGATACCTACCGGTATTTCGGCGAGCCGCTGTATCAGTACTCCCTGAAGCAGGGGATCGAGGACGGCTATCTGACGCCGTACCGGGTGCGGATCGGGAAAACGCCCATTGATGAATATACCTATCAGCCGGACGACATCATTCTTTCCGGGGAGGACGAGCTGGATAAAAGCAAGACTTACACCGAGCAGGATTTCTATCACGGTCGGATCCGGATCAAGGAGCGGGACGAACTGCGGATCCGGGAACTCATGGAACAGATCGGACCGACCGAAAAGACCATCGTTTTCTGCGCCACCCAGAACCACGCGCTGCAGATCCGCGATGTGATCAACCGGATGGCGAAGAAAAAGCATCCGTTCTACTGCGTCCGCGTGACCGCCGACGACGGCGAAAAAGGCGAAGAACAACTCAAAAAGTTTCAGCAGAACGACAAACTGATCCCTACCGTGTTGACGACATCGCAGAAACTCTCGACCGGTGTAGATGCCCGCAACGTCCGCAATATCGTGCTTTTGAGGCCGGTAACGTCCATTATCGAGTTCAAGCAGATCATTGGGCGCGGGACCCGTCTTTTCGATGAAAAATACTTTTTCACCATTTACGATTTTGTGGGGGCGAGCTCCCATTTTGCCGATCCGGACTGGGACGGTCAGCCGATCTGCCCCAAATGCGGAAACGAACCCTGCACCTGCGGGAACGGACGGATCGATCCGCCGCCGGTGAAGGCGTGTCCTGTCTGCGGGAAGCGTCCCTGTGTCTGCGAGAAGCCGGTGAAGGTTTGTCCCATCTGCGGGAATCTGCCATGTACCTGTCCGAAGAAAAAGACCATCGAGATCAAACTCTCCGCCCGGCGCAAGCGGGAGATCGAGGTGGCATGGGAAGAGAAATTCATGTTCGACGGCAAGCTGATCGATGTGGCGGAGTTTATTCAGATCCTTTATGGAAAGCTGGGCGAGTATTGCGGCTCCGAAGCGGAACTCCGTGCGAAATGGTCCGATCCCGACAGTCGGGCCGATTTCCTGCAACGGTTGGCGGAAGCGGGCTTCGAGATGGAGAAACTGAAACGGCTCCAGGCACTGATTTCCGCTGAAAAATGCGATCTGCTGGACGTTTTGGAATATGTTGCCTACGCCTTTGAAATGCAGGAACGTTCGGAACGGGCCGACAAGGCGCGGCAGATCATTTCGCAGAACTACAGTGAGACTCAGCAGTTATTCCTTTCCTTCGTTCTGAAACAGTATGTCGAACACGGGATCGATGCGCTGTCGCCGAATCGGCTCGGCAGTCTGCTGGAAACAAAGTACGGTTCCATTCAGGATGGAGTCAGTCAACTTGGTGCGATCCCCGTGATCCGCAGCGTCTTTTCCGGCTTTCAGCAGCACCTGTATTGTGAGTAAGAGCCGATACAAAAACGGTTTATCGAGACTGGGATACCCAAGGGGAAGGAATCATCATAATCCGGAAAAAGGGCAAAAAAATGGAGCGGGTGAAGGGAGTCGAACCCTCGACAATCACGTTGGCAACGTGATGCTCTACCACTGAGCTACGCCCGCTTGCTTATCTGCATGGCTCTTAATGTAGCATCGCTTTTCCGTTTGTCAAGGCGTGTTTTGGAAAAAAACGAACTTTTTTTGCTTCTGCGGCCGGAAAGATGCTCCTGCCAAAACTCGCGGCTGGTCTTTCGGCGTCTCTCGAAAGTCCGAAATCCGGTACTTTTCGGCTGTTGCCGCACAGGGCAGCAGCCTCAAAATTCCGGACATCGTCTTTTTCGAGATCCATCCGAAATCCGGGGTCGTTACTTTTTGCAGGAGCATCCGGAAAAATGTCGCAAGAAGGGCAGGGGGCCGGGATGGCACGGGAGCCGTACGATCCGCGTCCCCCTGGAAATCCGGACTTTACCGGTAGAGCGGGCCGAAGTTGGCGCAGGCCCGGTAGTCGGCGCCTTCCTTATCCATGCCGAAGGCGGCCCAGGCGGAGGGCCGGAAGATGTCGTCCTCGGGCACGTTGTGCATGCAGACGGGGATGCGGAGCATGCTGGCCAGTGTGATCAGATCCGCGCCGATATGTCCGTAATGGAAGGCACCGTGATTGGCGCCCCAGTTGGCCATGACGCTGTAGACGTCCTTGAACGCGCCGTGTCCGGAGAGTCTCGGGACGAACCAGGTGCTGGGCCATCCCGGATCGGTGCGCTTGTCGAGAATATCGTGAACGGCGCGGGGCGGCTCGAAGGTGAAGCCTTCGGCGATCTGAAGGACGGGGCCGAGTCCGTGGACGCGGTTCACGCGGCTCAGGGTGACGGGCATTCCGCCCCGGGTCAGGAAGCGGGAGGAGAATCCGCCGCCCCGGAAATATCCGTTGTTGGCGGGGCACCAGGTGGTGGCTTTGAGGCAGGCGGCGGCATCGTCTTCCGTGATCTTCCAGAAGGGCTTCATGACGGGCTTGCCGTTTTCGGTCATGGCGCCGGTGGCGTCCAGCGTGGTCGCGCCGGAGTTGATCAGATGGATCATGCCCGGGATCTCGAGGTCGTGACCCGTGGCCTGTTTGACGGCGGCTGGGCTCCAGTAGGTGCGGACGTCGGAGAATCCGGCGGCAGAATTGGTGAGGAGGCGTCCGAAGAGCATGGCGACGCCGTTCAGGCCGTCGTTTTCGGTGGCCAGGACGTAGGGCGCGCGGATCCCGTTCCAGTCGAAGGAGCTGTTCAATATGGTCTCCATGAAGTCGCCGTTGGGCATGTGATCGGTCCACTGACGCTGTCCCTGGAATCCGGCCATGATCGCATTGTGTCCGCAGGATTCCTCGATGAATCCCATCTCCGCCAGGCGCGGATTGCCCGCCATGAGGTCGCGGACGATCATGGCCATCTTGGTGCAGTAGGAGAAGATCTCACGCTTGTTTTCCGGAGTGCGCCGGGCGCTGCCGGTATTGTAGAAATCCTCGCTTTCCACGCAGTTGGCCCGGACCCAGGCGTCGGCCTTTGCGAACTCGTCGGGATCGTAGATCCCTTCGTTGACACGGCGGATGATCTCCGTGGAGTCCACCGATTCACAACGGATATCCAGATACTGCTCGTAAAATTCCGGGGAGAGGATGGATCCGGCGATCCCCATGGCGACGCTCCCGATGGAAAGATAGCTTTCCCCGCGCATTTCGGCGACCGCGATGGCCGCGCGTCCGAAGCGGAGCAGTTTTTCCTCCACATCGGCGGGGATCGTATCGGCGTCGGCGTTCTGCACGTCGTGTCCGTAGATTCCGAAGGCCGGGAGCCCTTTCTGCGAATGCGCCGCCAGAACCGCGGCCAGGTAGACCGCACCGGGCCGTTCGGTCCCGTTGAATCCCCAGACGCCTTTGATCGTATGACGATCCATATCCATGGTTTCGGACCCGTAGCACCAGCACGGGGAAACGGTCAGAGTCACGGACACGGCTTCCCGGCGGAATTTGTCGGCGCAGGCGGCGGCCTCGGCCACGCCGCCGATGGTGGTGTCGGCGATCACGCATTCCACGGGTGCACCGTCGGTGTAGCGGAGGCGGCTGGAAAAGAGCGCCGCGGCCTGACGGGCCATGTTCATGGTCTGGTTCTCGAGGGATTCACGGATCCCTTTGCGCCGTCCGTCGATGGTAGGACGGATCCCGATTTTCGGATGCTTCATGATACGATCTCCTGTTGTTCGGTCCGTTTATGAAAACCTGCGGAAAAGTTTTCTAACGGGCCGGTTTGCATTGTCCTGTTCACAATATATATTATCCGTAAAATAAAGCAAATATTCCGCTATGAAGAAAGGCACCTAAAATATGAAGAAAATAAACATCCCTGTCCTGACCGAAGTCAAGCTCGAACTGGAATCTTTCGGCGGCATCCGGCTCGGCTCCTTCTGGAATCATATCATCCTCAGCGGCGATCACTGGCGCTTTTATTACCACGACGGACCCGGCGCCTTTGTCCTCCTGAACGGAAAATGGAGGGAGTTCCTGCCGAACCGGGCGTATCTGCTGGCGCCGTGCTGCAATCTGGAAACGAAATGCGCGGGGCATCCCGTCCAGATCTTTCTGCACTTCGCGACGCCCTGGCTGTGCGGAACGCCGGAACAGCTGCTTTATCAACTGCCGGAGGGATTCGGGCAGGAGAGGATCGGCATCCTGGAACCGCTGCTGAAAAACCGGAACGATCTCACGTCCCTGTGGCTTCAGTCGCTGGCCCTTTGCTCCGAGGCACTCTGCGAGCTGCCGCCGGATGCACTGACCCGGCGGCAGATGGACAGCCGGGTCCAGGCGGTGCGCAATTACATCAATCTGAATCTCTCCGAGGATCTGGATCTGACAAGGATGGCCCGGCTTGCAAAACTTTCCGAAAACGCATTTCTCCGGCTGTTTCGTCAGGAATGCGCCACCACGCCCTATCAGTATCTTCTGCAGCAGCGGTATCATTACGCGGCGCGGCTTCTCCGGGACGCCAGTCTCAGCATCGACGAGATCTGCGAGATGGCCGGGATCCACGACCGGTTCCACTTCTCTCGCTGCTTCAAGCATCAGTTCGGGATGGCGCCCGCATCGTACCGGAGGCATTGCCGCCGCGGGATCCGCGCGTGACCTGTTCAGGGATGAAAAAAAGGCGAAAAAGAGGAATTATCCTTGAAAATCGTGAGAAAAACGGGAAAAAAAACGGGAGAATGCTTGACAAATCGGGAAAATGTGGCATATTAACAGTCCACGAACTGCAATCAGGAACAAATCATTTTATAACGGAGAAGAAAAATGGCACATAAAAAAGGTCAGTCCAGCAGCCGTAACGGTCGCGACAGCAAGCCGAAAATGCTCGGCATCAAGGCATACGCCGGTGAAGTCATCAGCGCGGGCAGCATTATCGTGCGTCAGCGCGGCGCCCGTCTTCATGCGGGCAAGAACGTCGGCTGCGGCCGGGATTTCACGCTTTTCGCTCTCTGCGACGGAAAAGTCAAATTCCGCAAGGCGCTGAAGCACTTTGTCGAAGTGGAGCCCCTCGCGACGGAAGAAGCGGCGTCCGCTCAGGCGTAATCGCCTTCGGATTTCGAGATCCAGCCCGGTATTCTTTACGGAAGAAGCACCGGGCTTTTTTTTGATTTCAAAGAAGGATCGGATCGCACCATGTTTGTGGATCGTGCGGAAATCACAGTCAAGGCCGGAAACGGCGGCAACGGTTGCTGCAGCTTCCGGTGCGAAGCCTTCGTCCCGAAAGGCGGACCCAACGGAGGCGACGGCGCCCCCGGCGGGGACGTCATCCTTTACGCCGAAGAGGGAGAACAGAGCCTGGCGTCCTTCGTGTTCAACCGTAGGTTTGCCGCCGAAAACGGAGGCGACGGACGCGGCAAGGATATGCACGGACGACGCGGACGCGATCTCCGGATCCCGGTACCGCCGGGAACCATCGTGCGGGACCGCGAAACCGGCGATCTGCTGGTCGATATCGACCGTCCGGGCATGGAAGTTGTCATTGCGGCCGGGGGACGCGGGGGACGGGGCAATGCGCGCTTCGCCACCAGTACGAACCGTGCGCCCCGGGAATGTGAACCGGGCGAGAAGACGGAGCCTCTGGAGCTGGATCTGGAGCTGAAGCTGGTGGCGGATATCGGTTTCGTGGGGTATCCCAATGCGGGGAAGTCGACGCTTCTCACGGCCATTTCGAACGCAAGACCGAAAATCGCCCCTTATCCGTTCACGACACTCCATCCGGTCATCGGCGTACTGGAATATCCCGACTTCCACAAGATCTACGCGGCCGACATCCCGGGGCTGATCGACGGCGCCCATCTGAATGTGGGACTCGGTCACTTCTTCCTGCGGCATATCGAGCGTACCAAACTTCTGGTGTACGTTCTGGATATGGCCGGGGTGGACGGACGGGATCCTCTGGAGGACTTCCGCATTCTCCGCCGTGAACTGGAAGAGTACATGACCGGTTTGAGCGAACGGGCCATGCTCATCATCGCCAACAAAATGGATCTTCCGGAAAGTCAGGCGAATCTGGATAAGTTCGTGGCGGAAACCGACAGCTCCATCGAAATCTTTCCCATGAGCGCCGCCAATGACGCCTCCTTCGACGAGATCAAGAACAAATTCCGGAATCTGGTGGAGCAGGCGGAGTTCCGCGATCTGCAGGATTTCAGAAAGAGGAATCTCTGAAATGTCCCCCGATTTCCAGGGTAAGACCGTGCTCGTCACCGGAGGCGCTGTTCGGGCCGGCGAGGCTGTTTCCCGGGCGTTTGCGGCCGCGGGGGCCAATCTCGTCATCCACTGTCTGAGATCCGAAACGGCGGCGGAAGCTCTCCGCTCCGAGCTGGGCCCGGCTCACAGGGTCGTCCGCTGCGATCTGCGCGATCCCTCGGCGGCGGAGGCCATGATCCGGGAATTTGCTCCCGACATCCTGATCAACAACGCGGCCGCTTACGCAAGACAAACGCTGCTCGAAGAAGACAGCTTTCCCGCCCGGGATCAGTATCTGGTGAACTTCTTTACCCCCGCGGCCATGATCCGGGCTCTGGCGGAAATCCGGGGCGAACGGGAAAGCGTCGTGATCAATATTCTGGACTGCGCCATTCGGAAGACGCCCTCGGATTCCTTCAGTTATGCGCTTTCGAAGAAGATGCTGGCTTCGGCCACCCGGGCGGCCGCGCGTCAGTGCGGGCCCCGGATCCGGGTGAACGCGGTGGCGCCGGGCAACATGATCCCGCCGCCGGGCAGCCTTTCGCGCATGGAAAAAACCGCAGCCCGGGTCCCGCTGAAACGTCCGGCGTCCGTCTCCGATTTCACCTCGGCGGTGCTGTTTCTGGCGTGGAACCGGTCGGTCACAGGCGCGATTCTTCCGGTGGACTGCGGACAGAGTCTCCTGTATGACGAGGAGGAAATATGAGTTCCCTTTTTCAGAAGATCTCCCTTTTCATTCTGGCCGCGGCCTGCATTATCCTGACGGTGGACAAAACGAAGCAGAGTATTCAGCTGAACGGAGTCGCCGCCCGCATTGCGGAAAAATCCGCCGAACTGGAAATGGAACGGGCGGAGTCCAAGGCTGTCCGCGAGAAACTTCAGAACGAAATACGGGAACGGGATGAAAGGTTCCGCCTCCTTCCGAAGCGGGAAACGGAAAAGGCCGGACTCCCGCAGCCTGCGGATCCCAAGGACACCGCGCTATCCCGCATGGCCGCCTCTCTGGCGAAAGATGCCGCTTCGCCGATCCGGCTGTCCCTCTCCTTCCGGAAGCTCGTGAACGATAAACAGCTTCTGCCGGACGTCTTCCGGATCGATCCCGCCACCGGACTTGTTGTCTCCCGCGCCGCCTCGCTTCTTTCTCTGGCGGCGAAGTCGGCCGGGATGGATGCAAAGATTTCCCTGATCTGGGATATGCAGGAACTCCGGCCTCATGCCGTCATGGAGATCCTTCCCCCCGAACTGCCGGACAGAACAGTCACGGCTTTGCCGGTTCCTCTGGATTCTTCCGGACATGCCGGCAAAACGCCGGAGTCTCCCCGCCTTCTTCTTCGTCAGGATCGGGCGGAAAGCGTGGTCTTCCCCTTTGCGGCGGCGCTGAAGGACGCGGAGGAGCAGACTCTTCTCCCCGCCGGAAGCGTGATCCCCTGTGGCGGACTGTACGTTCATTTTATCTCTTCGCAGGAACCGTCAGCCTGGTTCCTGGAGTACGAATTTCCCGAGAAAATATCCCCGAAAGAGGCCAATCTTCTGGCCGTCGCGCTGTCGCCGGGCATGGAGATCACCTCGCACGTTTCGGAGAAAGTTCAGAGTTTTCTCATAAAGCCGGGTCCCGATAATTCCTGCGCTCTGCTCATCGGCGCCGACAAGGCGTTTTTCCCCGTCCGGATCACGGCCGTGCGGGCAGGGCGGAAAATCCCGGCGGAAGCGAACGCATCCGACCGGACCGAAGGAGAAACGGAGACGCATCCGGACACGGGCAAACTAATTCCTCCCGCAGCGAAGTGAAAGGCTTCGCTGCGAAGGACGGAGCACGGGTTTGACGACGGGGCCTTCCCGGATTCAGTTGAGGGCGCCGGCCCCGCCGGGCGGAATGACTCCGGCTTTGCAGGCATTTCCCTCGCCGTCGGATGTTTCCGCCCCCGGCAGTTCGAGTTCGTATTCGGAAAGGTTCAGGACCGTCACCCGTTTCGCCGCGCCGGCAAGCGCATGATTCAGCCGCGCCGGATCCAGAAGAATGACGATGCACTCATCCTTTCCGGTCACGGACATATACGCTGTGTTGCTCTGGTAGTAATCGATCCGCCACTTCCCGTCGCGGAACGTGGGCAGATGTTCCTCGTAGAATCCGAGCCAGCGGCGGATGATCCTGCGCTCTGTCTCGCTTATGACCGGCAGATCCATGGAAAGCATCGGTACGCCGCACAGAGAGGCTATCATGTGCCGCGAGATGTTCATGGGCGATTCCTGCGGATGCCAGTAGACGGGATCGGCATGGACCGGGATGCGGTCGCCCATGGAAATACGGATCTGGGCGATGCGCTGGAAATTATCGATGAAGTCGAAAGGTACGTCGCCCGCCCGGAACTGAGTCCCGTACGCCATCATGCCGGGCGTGGCATAGCTCTGGCGGAATTCGATCAGCGCATCCTTCTTCACCTCCCGGATCCCTTTTGCCAGAGCGCGGACGAACCGCATGACTTCGCGTCCTTCCGGAGCATCGATGTCGGGATGGATCTCATCCAGAAAATCGACCTTCAGTCCATCCAGACCGTAGTCACGGATGACATGCTTCATCTTTTCCAGCTGCGCATTCATTGCATCCGTCTTTTTGCTGTCGATGATGTGGCAGCCGTCGACGTTCTTCTGCTTGAAGCTGTCCGGATACTGTTTTATGAATTCGCTTTTTTCGCCGATCAGGAAGGGCGCGACCCAGAGAAGATATTTCATGCCCATGGCCTGAACGCGTTTGCAGTGATTTTCGAAGTCCGGGAACTTCTTGCGGGAAAGATTCCAGTCTCCGATCCATTCGTACCAGCTGGTGATGGTTTCCGGAGAAACCCGCTTCATGACATCGAAACACCAGCCGTCGTCGATGATCAGCGTCCTGAAGCCGAGTTCAGATGCGACCTTTGCATTCTTTTCCACCCACTCCTGCGTAACGGACGCATGAACCGCATACCATGTGCAGAAGACCGGATGCCAGGCACCTTCCGGAAATTCCGGCAGCGGCAGGGCCAGCTTGTCCCGCCAGTCCGCCAGAGCTTCGGTCCACGGGATCGGCCGTTCATTCAGCACCAGTTCGAAATCGCGGCTGTCCGGATGAAGCGTTACCGTGATCGTGAGATCGTAGGTGCACTTCTCCTGATTCATCTTTGCGAAGATCCGGACGTCATCGGTAAGATCCGTCAACCCGATGGAGAAGCGGTTGGTCTGACGGGAATTCAGGAACGCCAGATACGGGAAAAGGCGCTGTCCGGCGCTGTTGCTCTCGATCGTCCAGTGAAGTTTTGCCGAGGGCGTCCGCGATTCGGGGATCCAGTAGCCATGCATGTCCAGGATCGGGACGGCGAAACGGAGTTCCAGAATTCCGGAATGAGCGGGGACCGGAATCTTCAGTCGGCTGTAATCGCCCGTGTGTTCCAGGCTGTGGATCTCTTTTTTCTGATGAAGCACGGTGATTTTCATTTGATTTTTCTCTCCACAAAATCAGGTTGGATTTTCAGCGTGTACGGGGAACCCGGAGCTTTCCCTTCGAGAATGTCCGCAAGAAGACACGCCGCTTTTCTCGATATCGGAAAGTATGAAAAATCAGCAGCCGCAGTTCTGCTGCCAGCGCCATGCGTCGCGGCACATATCCACCAGATTCTTTTCAGCATGCCATCCGAGGAGCTCTTTCGCCTTGGAAGGATCGGAATAGCAGGTGGCAATGTCGCCGGGCCGCCTCGGAGAGATCTCATACCTGACTTTGACGCCGTTGGCTTTCTCGAAGGCTTTGATGACGTCCAGCACGCTGTAGCCGATCCCCGTCCCCAGATTGAAGACCTCGGCACCCGTATGCTTTTCCGCATAGCGGAGGGCGGCCACATGTCCTTTTGCCAGGTCGACCACGTGAATGTAATCCCGGACTCCCGTTCCGTCGGGCGTGGGATAATCACTGCCGTAGACGCTCAGATGATCGCGGATGCCGATCACGGTCTGGGTCAGATAGGGCAGAAGATTGTTCGGGATGCCGTTGGGGCGTTCCCCGATCAGTCCGCTTTCGTGCGCACCGATGGGATTGAAGTAACGCAGCAGAACGATGGACATTTCCGGCGCCGCTTTGGCTGTGCTCAGCAGGATCTGTTCGATCATGTACTTGGTCCATCCGTAGGGATTGGTACAGTTGCCGGTGGGCGCCGTCTCCTTGAAGGGGGCCTCGCTGTTGGCGCCGTAGACGGTGGCGGAGGAGCTGAAGATCAGTTTGCGGCAGTTGTGAGCGCGCATGACCTCCAGAAGGGTGAGCGTGGTATCCAAATTGTTCCGATAGTACTCGATGGGCTTCGCCACGGATTCTCCCACGGCTTTGAAGCCGGCGAAGTGGATCGCACCCTCAATGGCGAATTCGCGGAACACGGAGTCCAGCGCCGCCTTGTCCGCCACATCCAGACGGCGAAACGCCGGACGGCGTCCGGTGATTGCTTCGATTTTGTCAACGATCTCTTCCTTGCTGTTGGAGAGGTCATCGACGATCACGACCTCTTCGCCCGCCTGGATCAGCTCCACCGCCGTATGAGAACCGATAAAACCCGTGCCGCCTGTCAGCAGAATAGCCATGGAATATTTCCTTTCCTCGTTACGCGCCCGGATCATCCGGGGCTGCCGATCCTTAATATACCTGACTCCGCGTTTTTTTCAAGTATCGGAAACGGCTCAATCGGCTCCGATCTCCATGATCTGGATGTCGTCGATGTAGATCTTGTCGCCCGGGTCAAAATTCTTGAACCGGATCTGAAGCTTCACGCAGTTGGCCGCCGGGAGAGTGGTGGTCAGGACGGAGAAGGTCTGCCACACGCCGCCGAAAAGTTTGAGTGAAGGCGAGAGACGGAACTGGCGGGGCAGGTCGTCGATATAGGAATAGATATTCCTTTCCATGTATCCCTCCGCGCTGGGTTTCGGCGCATAAACCTTGAACATGGCCAGATACGTATGAAGGGGTTTTGCCTTGATCGGAAACAGAAACCAGGCATCGGATCCGTTGATCGTGACCTCAAATGATTTTTCTCCTTCCGCCTTGTATTCCGCGGAGGTCGAAAGTTCCGCATTTCCGGCGGTATTGGGATGCAGTCCGTAGTGTGCCGGCACACCGGATTCGGCATTCCCTTCCGTCAGCAGATTGTGAAGTTTCGAGGGATCGGACAGCGCTCGGCAGAGCTGTCGGATCAGATCCGGCTGATCCGGGGCGTCGGCGATCTGCCTCATTTTTTCCGCGACCTCAGGCTGATCGATGAACTTGAACGCCGCCAGGATATGATTACCGACGGGTTCACTGAAGTCCCGTCCGATGGGGGAGCCGCCGTTTTTCGTGTACCATGGGTACAGATAGCAGTCGTGAAGATTTCTGTCCAGGAGCAGCAGGTCGCTGATCTGTTCGGACCGGCTGATGTAAGCGGGAGCTTTCCGGACCGTATCCAGCAGAGCCAGAGCTTGCTCTTTGCTGCTGATCGTCGCATTCGGATCGTAGATCCCAGCGCCCAGCAGGCGAAGCCTTGCTTCCGTATACCGCCAGTGCCGCATCATCAGGGCCGCCCGCTGCTTTTCCTGTTCGGTCTCCGCCAGTTCGACGACTTTTTTCATGGCTTCGTCCGCCGCCTGGAAATCGCTTTCCTTCAGGCTGTAGACGCAGGAGATGTCGTTGTAGGTCATGTAGACGTTGGCGGCGCTTTTGAACCAGGGTGTCTGCCTGGCCGCTCCGGTGAAGTAATCGGTCCAGACCTTGTAGTACGCCTTCAGGAACGGAGCGGCCTTCTCTCCCACGCACCGGACGTACCACTCGTTCTCCAGCTTTTCCATATCCTGATTGCTGTCCCAGAGCATTTTTGCGATCAGGTACTGCTTGGGGCCTTCGAGGGCATCGTGGACCCAGCATTCTCCGTAGTAGGCTTTCGCATTGTTCTCGAAGAGATATTTGAGCATTTCCATGTGGACCGGCAGGAAAACCCGGGGGGCGGGATAGGGATAGCCCCAGGAGTAGTCCCACACGCCCAGCAGGTCGGCTTTGCTTCCCCATTCGGCAATGATTTTTCTGTGCTTCTCCCGCAGTTCCGGGTCCACGCAGGAATTGAAGTCGATGGTCAGATACACCACGGCGTTGGGATGCAGCCTGAAACTCGGCGGCTGATATGTTTCGACGTAGGCGAACGCTGAAACGAGCAGCTTCGGATACTCCCGGCAGACCTCCTCCAGCACCCGGTTGATGAAGGTGAAGTAGGATTCGGACCGGCCGTTTTCTCCTCCGTTATCCAGCTTCAGACATTCGGGACATTCGCAGAATCCGCCGTTATCGTTGGCTCCGAGGGATATGCCCTCGGTCTCCGGATGCTCCTTCAGATATTCCAGAATGTTCTGCACCGCGATCTTCGCCGTCTCCGGATTGGAATAGCAGGGCTGCCAGTAGGAGGGCAGCACCTTCGGGTTCGGAGGCTCCGTGATCTTTTCCCCTTTCAGCACGGGCATGACCGCCTGCGGCCAGGATTTGTCCTTTGCGTATTTTTTTGCCGGGAACGCATAGTATGTGAGGGCGTGTTCGATGATCAGACGGCGCTGATAGTTCTGGCGCCAGTGGCAGTTTTTTATATTGTATGTCCGGCTGATGGGCCAGGAGATGTTTTTCACTTCCACGGGCTCCCTCGGGATGGCGAGATCGGCCATGGGGGTATAGCTCAATCCGCACTCTTCCTGCAGGATCCATTCCGCATTCGCGAATTTCCGGATAATGTGACTGAGCGCCCACTGGACCGCGGACGCGTCGCATTCGATCCGCAGGGTCCGCGCATCCGGAAACGTGATGGCAAAGTTGTCCGCCGTCAGCATGGACCCCGCCTTGCGGAGTTCGAAGATGATCCGGTTCCCCGGGACATCTTTGCCCCGCACTTCCGGCAGTGCTGTGCCGGTAATGGTTTTCAGGGCCTGATTGAAATGTCCGATGGCTTCCGGGATCTCTTTCGGAGCATCTTCCGTCAGCAGAAAGCAGCTCTGCGCTTCGTGATCCTTCACAAGCGGGAAGAACTCTTCGGCGAAAGCGTGCACGCTCAGCAGGAATGCCGCGGCGGAAAGAATACAAACAATCCTCTTCATAAGGTTTCTTCCTGAATTTACATCCGGCGGACCCGGAATGATTTTTTAGTTCGAAATGGGACCCATGTAGTACGGCACCTGCGCGAAGCAGTCAACCGCATTATCGAAGGAGGTGGTTCCGAGCTTTTCGAGTTCACTGGTCGTGCACTGCTGCACGTTGCCCGGCAGCATAAGCATATTGGCCTGTTTGGAATGGACTGCCGAGACGGCCGCATCCGTCGTTTTGAAACCTCCGGTCCCGGATCCCAGCGCGATCTGGTGCCACTGCCTTTTTTCCTTGGCGTCCCAGCTGTCGGCGAGGAGCCCCATGACGCTGGGGTTTTTCACCTTCTTGAAAATGAGGAAATATCCTTCGTATTCGGACGGGTCGGCGTACAGCTGATTCTTCTGCTGCGACTTCCAGCGGAAGAATCCGTACGTTTTTCCTGCCATGTTGATCGCGGATTCCGCGGGGATCATGGACGGACAGACCATGCACGCTTTCCGGAAAGTATGAAACGCGGTGATGTCCCCTTTGACACCCAGATATCCTGACTGATACAGAAGAAGCCCACCCGTATAGCGGTTCTTGCTGGAATCCTGATTATCCCCGTACCCCGGGACTCCATACCCGTTGTTGTCATCGGAGTAGGCCATCACCGGATAAAAAAGCTGCTTTTGATTATTTATGCACTGAATGGCATACGCCCGCTGCTTCACAGACCCCAAGGCCGGCAGAAGCATGCCCGCAAGTATGGCGATGATCGCGATGACGACCAGCAGTTCGATCAGCGTGAAATTTCTTCTTTTCATGGTGCTTTTTCTCCTGTTATGTAAAATTCAAGGGGCTGAACCTTGTTTTTTACGTTTTTTTGTTGTTTTTTGGTTGTTTTTGACTCATTTTTGCCTTCGGAAGGCAAAAATCCGACCTCTGCAATTTCTTGCAGTCCTTTCTATGT